>NZ_JBOCUK010000003.1:0-182522 GCF_050606265.1 Tenacibaculum sp. TC6
TACTAACACCAGAGAAAATGCATGAACAATGTAAAATCAAAACAAAAACCTACAAAAAGAAAATCTCTCAACAAACACATGTTTGTTGAGAGATTTTATATCTTTAATCATACTAAAAAACTGTAATGGTTTTTTAGGACGACACAAGATTTAGATTTTTTATTCTTTATTTCTCTATTTCTTTTGAAATTTCTTGAGCCTGCTTTTCAATTTCTTCAACAGTTCCCTCAATCTCTCTTGTTTCAGTTGTCGTTTTTCCATCTTTAGTTGTAGTCATGGTTATGGTGGCCTGAGCTGTTTCATTACCAGATGAAGTTATGGCTACCTTAACTTCCTTTTTAATTTCTTTATGAGCATGCTCATTGTTTGTAGAGTGCCCTCCTAAAATTGGAGCAATAACTAATCCAACTAAACAAGTTAATTTAATTAAAATGTTCATTGAAGGTCCTGAAGTATCTTTAAAAGGATCACCAACAGTATCACCGGTAACAGCGGCTTTGTGAGCATCAGAACCCTTATAGGTCATTTCTCCGTTAATTTCTACTCCGGCTTCAAATGATTTTTTAGCGTTATCCCAAGCACCTCCTGCATTATTCTGGAAAATAGCCCACATAACACCTGAAACACATACACCGGCCATATACCCTCCTAATGGTTCTGGACCAAATAATAAACCAATAAGTATAGGAGTAATAATGGTTATTAAACCAGGAAGCAACATTTCTTTTAAAGCTGCTCGAGTAGAAATATCTACACATTTAGCATATTCAGGAGTTCCTGTACCTTCCATAATTCCGGGAATTTCTCTAAACTGACGACGTACCTCATGAACCATTTCCATAGCCGCTTTTCCTACAGACTGCATAGCTAAGGCTGAAAATATAACAGGAATCATTCCTCCTACAAATAAAGCAGCTAATACATTTGCTTTAAAAATATTAATCCCGTCAATTCCTGTAAAGGTAACATAAGCGGCAAATAAAGCTAAAGCTGTTAAAGCTGCAGAAGCAATAGCAAAACCTTTACCTACGGCAGCGGTTGTATTTCCTACAGAATCTAAAATGTCTGTACGTTCACGCACATGATCTTCTAATTCACTCATTTCTGCAACTCCCCCTGCATTATCCGCAATAGGTCCGAAGGCATCAATAGCTAATTGCATCGCAGTAGTTGCCATCATAGCAGAAGCTGCTAAAGCCACCCCATAAAAACCGGCAAAATAATAAGAACCGTAAATGGCTGAGGCAAATAAAAGAACAGATAAAAATGTTGATTTCATTCCTACTGCTAAACCGGCAATTATATTAGTTCCAGCCCCGGTAGCACTGTTTTGAACAATCTCTAATACAGGTTTTTTACCTAAACTGGTATAATATGAAGTAACCATTGAAATCAAAGCCCCTACTGCTAAACCAATACAAGCAGCTATGAATACATTAATAGAAGAAACATTTTTTATTCCCTCACCAAAAAAACTCATTTGCATAGTTTCAGGAAGCATCCACTTAATTAAGAAGAAACTCGCAACTAATGTTAAAATGATTGATACCCAGTTTCCGGTATCTAAAGCTTTTTGAACTTGTGCTTCTTTAGCTGAATTATCTTTAATATTAACCAGGAAAGTTCCAATAATCGAGGCAATGATTCCTACACCGGCAATTACTAAGGGTAATAAGATGGGACCCATTCCATTAAATCCATCAGAAAATGGTGTTGTAGCCGACATGTCTCTGATAACGTAGTTTCCAAGAACCATGGCAGCTAATACAGTAGCCACATAAGACCCGAATAAATCGGCACCCATACCGGCAACATCTCCTACGTTGTCTCCTACGTTATCAGCAATTGTTGCCGGGTTACGTGGATCGTCTTCAGGAATACCTGCTTCAACTTTTCCAACTAAATCAGCACCAACGTCAGCAGCTTTTGTATAAATACCACCTCCAACACGAGCAAATAAAGCGATAGATTCAGCCCCTAATGAAAAGCCTGCTAGAGCTTCTAAAACTACGGTCATTTCATTGTAAAAATTTCCTCCATCAGTAATAAACTGACTAATAAATAAAAGGAAAAATAAACCGAGTCCTAAAACGGCTAAACCTGCAACACCCAATCCCATTACAGTTCCTCCTCCAAAAGAAACTTTTAAGGCTTGTGGTAAGCTTGTTTTAGCAGCTTCAGCTGTTCGAGCATTTGCATCAGTTGCAATACGCATTCCTATATTACCTGCTAAGGCAGAAAAAATTGCTCCTACAATAAACGCGGGAACAATCATGATGCTAGTAGTTTCAACTATTTGAGAAATTCCGAATAACGCCAATGAAGCAATAACAACAAAAATTAATAAAAGACGATATTCAGCGGCTAAAAAAGCAAGAGCTCCTTCTTTAATGCTTTTAGAAATAGATTGCATTTTGTCACTTCCGGCAGCTTGTTTTTTTACCCAAACCATTTTTACATACATAAAAATAAGTCCTAATAATGCCAAAAGAATAGGCACATACATCATGTTTTGTTTCATGTTTTTTCTTATTTGATTAGTTATAGTTTGGGTAAATATAACTAAATCAAAGGGTAATAAAAAAACTCTCAGAGAAATCTGAGAGTTTTTTAACTAATTTATGGTGTATTTATATGGTAAAGCTAGCTTTTTCTCTATGTTCGCTTTCTTCATAACGATCTAAACATTTTTGTAAAATGTCATAAGCTTCGTTAGCATCTCCCCAATCACCAACATCTACTTTCTTTTTCTCAAGATCTTTATATACTTGGAAAAAATGAGTAATTTCTTCTTTACGGTGAGGGTTTAAGTCAGTAATATCATTATACTTATTCCAAATAGGATCAGAAACTGGTACACAAACTATTTTTTCATCCGGTCCTTTTTCATCAGCCATATGGAAAACACCAATAGGTTTTACCTCCATAACGCACATTGGAAATGTAGGCTCAGCTCCTAATACTAATACATCTAAAGGATCTCCATCTAAAGCTAAGGTTTTAGGAACGAAACCGTAATCACCCGGGTACATCATTGAAGAGAATAACATTCTATCAAAACGAATTTTCTTTAGTTCAAAATCGTATTCGTATTTATTTCTACTTCCTTTTGGTATTTCAATTAAAACATCTACTGTTTTTCTTTCTTTTGCAGTCATATTATTAACTTAACTTCGTTTCTTAAAATCGGAAGGCAAAAGTAGCGATTTTTTCATATTCTATATATAAAAATCACTGTTATTTTACGGTTAATTCTATGGTTATAAGCCCGGTTTAATTCCTATTCTGATTGCAAATTTTGGAGATGGAGCTATTTTTAATCCGCTAGGAGGTGTGTAATCACTTCTCCATATAGCATCTATACGAAGAAAACGTAAGTTACCGTAGCCAATATTTTCAATTCCAACTCCATACTCATAATATAGTTTGTCAGGAGTATTATAAGTTATATTAGATCTGCTAATAGCTCTGTTTTTATCTGAAACGGAACCGTATGCTGCCCTGAAAGTTACTAAACTACGCAGTTTTAATTTTTTTAATAATGGAATTCTGTTAAAAATAAAACCATTAAAATGATGTTCTAAATGAGTAGCTGCGTAAGTGTCTGTTACAAAATCGTAATAATTAAGTAAAGAGAATGTATCTTTTACCAGAGAAAAAGATTGGTTAGCAGGTATAGGATTTAATAAACCAATAGGAACTGTTCCAAAAGTTTTACCACCTTCAATAGTAGCATCTAATAACCCAAGTTCACCTAGAAGAATAGGGTGATTGTATTTTATTTGAACTTTATCGTAATCATGGGTGCCGTTAAACGGTCCTTTATAACCTTTACGGTAATTTAAAATCAGAGTTGGGAAAATATTTCTACCAAAACGTCTTTCTACACCTAACCCATAAACAAACCTTCCGGGCGTATATGATACGTAAACATCGGAAGCAACGTCAGTAATTTGTGATTGTAACTTACCTTGTTCATCAATATAATTCATGGAGAAATTTTGTTCAGAAGCTGAACGAATTCTCGCATGCGTTAAGTTAAACCCAATATGAAGGTTTTGTTGGATTTGATAATCAAAGTTTGCAGCAATTTTATGTACATCAGATAAAAAATAGTTGTCTCCTCTGTTAAAAAGTGCAGTTGTACCAAATGTTGTTCCTAATAATTGAGTAGTGTTTAATAAAGTACTTCCTAACTGTTCGTAATCTTTTTGATAAGCAACGCCGACAGCTATCCTAGGCTGATATGATAAAAGATATCTGGCCTCTGCCCCGTATTTTATTTTTTGATCTTTAAAACCATAGGCTACATGTCCTCCTAATCTGAAACGATCATCTTTTGTTGTAAAAGTTCTAAATCCAAGTTTGGTTCTAAAACCTTCTACTTCGTTATTCGCAAAAATTGTCCAAAAAGGTCCGAATTGTATACCAAGTCGAGTATTAAAATAACCATTAGCTATGGTGTTTATAAAACCGGTAATATTTTGAATTTTCTTCTTAGTTTTTACTGTATTGATAAGTGAATAAGTTTCTGAGTCTACAACTTTTTCGGACTCTTTCCAGTAAGTACTGTCCTTTTCAAATTGATCGGGTCTTATTTTTTCTATTTTTTGACTGTAAAACTCGGATGATTTTGGTTGATTTAAAATGTAGTTATCAAAAGTAACGGTCTTTTTTATAGTTAACCCTTTATTACTTTCGTTTTTGTCAACCAATGTAAAGTCACCATCATATACATTTCTAGTAGATAAATAAATGCTATCATTCTTCACTTCATATTCTTTCTCAAAGCGTAACCCTCTTACAAAATTCAGGTTAATACTTTTGTGCACATGCATTTTGATTTTTTTAACTGAATAATTAGTGTCGGCAATCCAAACATTTCCTTGAAAAGCAAGATCTCCTTCTCTTCTAGGGAAAAAATAAATGTTATATAATTTTTGATTGTCTTTTACAATACTGTCGTATAAAACATAATCATAAGTAGCAAATCCATTTGAAGATAATGGGCTAACAAATGATTTTTGTAATAAGGTTATATTGTTTTTAAAAATATCAATGTTTTGGAAAGTATTGGACATTCTGTCAAAAACAAAACCTTGTGCACCAAGCCCTTCTTCCTTTTCAGCTTCAATATCTTCTCGAACTTTACTATCTACATTATTACCATAAACTTTGGTAACTTTTTCTTGTAAAAAAACAGGAATGTAATAATTAATACCATCGCTATCATATTTAACCTGTTTAATGTCTTTTTGATAATTTTCTTTAAAAATACTTTTTAGAAATACGGTATCAAGATTATTCAATCCAATCTCTATAGCAGCATGTTTTTTATATTGGTAATAATCAACAAGATTTAACCCCAGCTTTCTTTTGCGTTTCCATACCTCTTTTAAAATTTGGTAGGCCGGATTTTCTTCTTTTTTCAACCTTTTTTTAGGTTTGGTTACCACAACAACTTCATCCAGTTGATTTGAAGTTTCTTTTAAAACTACATTAAGATATTTTGTTTTTTGATTAACCTTTAATATTTGAGTTTCAAAACCAACAAATGATATTTCAAGGATTCCTCTATTTTTGGGAGTTTTTAAATAAAACTTACCATCGTCATCTGTTGTTGTACCATAAGTAGTATTCTGTATAACAACATTTACAAAAGGTAATGGATTGTCAAATTCATCAACCACTTTACCTTTTAAAGTTAATTGTGCACTTACTGAGGTTGTTAAGAGTAGTAGTAAGTATAAAATTTTATTTTTCATTATTTTTTTTACTGCAAAATCCTTTTGACTGTGTAAGAGTCAAAAGGATTTTGAATTATTTTTTCAATTTCAGTAGTTCTATTTAATATATAATACTTCTTTTACAGCGGTAATTACATCATTAGCATTTGGTAACCATTTTTCTAATAATACCGGTGAATATGGTGCAGGTGTGTCTGCTGTTGTAATTCTTTTTATAGGAGCGTCTAAATAGTCAAAAGCTTGCTCTTGAACTCTAAAAGTAATTTCTGAAGAAACACTACCAAATGGCCAAGCTTCTTCTAAAACAACTAATCGGTTTGTTTTTTTAACAGACTCTAAAATTGTTTTATGATCCATTGGACGAACAGTACGTAAGTCAATAATTTCAATAGAAATACCTTCTTTAGCTAATTCATCAGCAGCTTTATAAGCTTCTTTTATAATTTTACCAAAAGAAACTACAGTTACATCAGTACCTTCTCTTTTAATATCAGCTACCCCAATAGGAATAATATATTCTCCTTCAGGAATCTCCATTTTGTCTCCGTACATTTGCTCAGACTCCATAAAAATAACCGGATCATCATCTCTGATGGCAGCTTTTAATAAACCTTTAGCATCGTATGGGTTCGATGGAACGATTACTTTTAAACCAGGACAATTTGCAAACCAGTTTTCAAAAGCTTGTGAATGGGTTGCTGCTAACTGACCAGCTGAAGCCGTTGGACCTCTAAAAACAATAGGGCAATTAAATTGACCCCCACTCATTTGTCTTATTTTAGCTGCGTTATTTATAATTTGATCAATTCCTACAAGAGAAAAATTGAAAGTCATGTATTCAACAATCGGGCGGTTTCCGTTCATAGCTGAACCTACAGCAATTCCACCAAAACCAAGCTCAGCAATAGGAGCATCAATTACACGTTTTGGACCAAACTCGTCCAACATTCCTTTACTGGCTTTATAAGCACCATTATACTCAGCAACCTCTTCACCAATTAAATAAATGCTTTCATCTCTACGCATTTCCTCACTCATTGCTTCGCAAACGGCCTCTCTAAATTGTACTGTTTTCATACGTTTTATAAGTAGTTGTTTATCAAGATTGCAAAAGTAATAAAAATAGATGTAAAAAAATTATATTTGACAGTTATAAAAGTCATATGAAAATGTTAAATGCTAGCATTAAGACTATTCATGTAGTTGTTTCACTTTTGTTGTATTTGTTAATTAATAGCTTATTTGTAGTTAAATATGCTGCTAGACAGTCGGTTGTTTCTGAGTTTGTAGTTGTGCTTAGTTACATTGTTTTTGTGATTTGTGTTTTTTTTGCTTAAACAAAAGCATAGTGAAATTAATAAAATAAGACGATTCTTTTTAGCAGGTATATTTCTTTTCACAATAGTATTCATTACCATCAATGTTTTTGTAGATGCTGAAACATTGCATGTTGATAGATGGTCTGCCATGGAAATTACTATTAAGAGTTTGTTAAAAGGAGCGTATCCGTATAATCAATTAGATCATTTAGGACAAACCTCTTCTAATCTACCTGCTTTATCGTATCTGGGTATGATGTTACCATTTGCTATAATGGTTTTATCAGGACAAGTCATAAAAAATGAGGGAACTTCATAAACTTTAAGAAGAAAAAATCAGTTTAATTTGGTTTTTAAATGTTTACTTTTGTGAGGGAGGAATGTAAGGAATAAAAAATATTATGCACGCATAGTATTTTTTAAAAAAAATACTTAACTTCGTCGTTCAAAATAAGATTCTTTAAAACAACAATATATGAAAATATTAGTATGTATCAGTCATGTTCCTGATACCACTTCAAAAATTAACTTCACAGAGAATGATACTAAGTTTGATACTAATGGGGTTCAATTTGTTATAAATCCATATGATGAGTTTAGTTTAACCAGAGCTATGTGGTTTAAAGAAAAGCAAGGAGCTACGGTAACAGTTGTTAATGTAGGAGATGCTACAACTGAACCAACATTAAGAAAAGCTTTAGCAATTGGTGCTGATGATGCAATTAGAGTAAATGCCAATCCTACAGATGGTTTTATGGTTGCCAAAGAATTAGCAGAAGTAGTAAAAAACGGAGGCTATGATTTAGTATTAGCAGGAAAAGAGTCTGCTGATTATAACGGGCAAATGGTTCCGGGTATGTTAGCTTCATTATTAGATTTTAATTTTGTAAACGGTTGTGTAGGAATTGAAGTAGAAGGTACTACAGCTACATTAAATAGAGAAATTGATGGAGGAGAAGAAAAAGTAACATCAACATTACCTATGGTCGTTGCCGGACAAAAAGGAATTGTAGAAGAAAAAGACTTACGTATACCTAATATGAGAGGTATTATGATGGCACGTAAAAAACCGTTAACAGTTGTTGAACCTACCGGAGTTGCGGCTGCTACAACTACTCAAAGTTTTGAGAAGCCTGCGCCTAAAGGAGCTGTTAAATTAGTGGATAGTGTTGATGAATTAATCAACTTATTACATAACGAAGCGAAAGCAATCTAAGAGTAGATCAATAAAAAATAAAAATATTTGTTTGTGTTTACTAAATACAAACTACTAAAAAAATAAATAAATATGTCTGTATTAGTTTTTGCCGATTCATCGGAAGGAAAATTCAAAAAAACAGCTTATGAAGTTGTTTCATACGGAAAAAAAGTTGCTGAACAATTAGGAACAGATTTAGTAACATTAACTATCAATGGTGGTGATGCTTCTGAATTATATACTTACGGAGCAGAAAAAGTGGTTGAGGTTAAAAATAGCTTAACAACGTTTAATGCTAAAGCATATGCTTCTATTATTAAACAAGTTGCAGAAGCTAAATCGTCAAATGTTGTAGTTATTGATTCTAGCGTTGACGGATTAACAGTTGCACCATTAGTAGCAGTAGCTTTAGAAGCAGGATATGCATCAAATGTTGTGGCTTTGCCAAATAGCACAACTCCTTTTGTTGTTAAACGTAAGGCGTTTTCTAACAAAGGATTTAACAATACTGAAATTTCAACTGAGAAAAAAGTAGTAGGAGTGGCTAAAAACTCATACGGAGCTCATGAAAATCCGGTATCAGGGAGTACTGAGAGTTTTGAGGCAACATTACCGGAATTAGGGGTTACGTCAGAAGCCGTTAGCAAAGCATCAGGAAAAGTAACTATTGCAGATGCAGATATCGTAGTTTCTGCAGGTAGAGGATTAAAAGGACCTGAGAATTGGGGAATGATTGAAGAGTTAGCAGACGTTTTAGGAGCTGCAACAGCTTGTTCTAAACCGGTTTCTGATTTAGGTTGGAGGCCTCATAGTGAACACGTTGGACAAACAGGAAAGCCGGTAGCTTCAAACTTATACATTGCTATAGGTATTTCGGGAGCTATTCAGCACTTAGCAGGAGTAAATGCATCAAAGGTAAAAGTGGTTATTAATAACGATCCGGAAGCACCTTTCTTTAAAGCTGCAGATTATGGTATTGTTGGTGATGCTTTTACCGTTGTTCCGGAGCTTATTGAAAAGCTGAAAACATTTAAACAAGCATAATAAAATAGGGTTAAATTTTCTTTTTAAAGAAATTAGAGAAGAACTCATAATTTTTAGTAAATTGTGCCCACTTATAAAAGGCTGTCTAAAACTTTAAAAAAGCCTAAGTTAGACAGCCTTTTTGTTTTTTTATGATGATGATACATGAGCCTAATTAAACTAACCATTAAAGGAATTTCATACAGTCAAACACAAAGTGGAGCCTATGCTTTAGTGTTGAGTGAAGTTGAAGGTACAAGAACCTTACCTATTATTATAGGAGCTTTTGAAGCACAATCTATAGCTATTGCGCTGGAAAAAGAAATTAAACCACCAAGGCCGTTAACGCACGATTTGTTTAAAACATTTGCAGACCGTTTTTTTATCAATGTTAAACAAGTGATTATTCACAAGTTGGTTGATGGAGTATTTTTCTCAAGTTTACTATGTGAAAGAGACGGAGTAGAAGAAGTAATTGATACAAGAACATCTGATGCAATTGCCTTAGCAGTTCGTTTTCAAGCACCTATTTTTACGTATGAGAATATACTGGATAAAGCAGGTATTTATTTAAAAATTGAAGAAGAACTTTCTGATGATGAAGATGAAGACGACGAAGATGAGTTTGAACTGACATTTGATGATGAAGATGATGATGTGTTTACTCAAATGTCTTTATCGGAATTACAAGAACAATTAAATGAAGCAGTTGCTAACGAAGATTACGAATTAGCTGCAAGAATTCGTGATGAAATTAGTAAACGTTCTTAATTTTTATTTTTAAAACCATAATAAATGAAGAAGGTATTAACTTTTTTAATGCTTTGTGTTTCCATTGTCACATTTGCTCAAAGTATTGAAAAGAAATGGAATTTTTCATCAATAACAACAACAGACGGAGAATCAGTTGTTGCCATAAATCCGGTTGATATATTTACTTTATCAGAAGGAAATTTTAACTACTCATTAGTAGCAAAAGATAGTCTGCAAGCATCCGGTAACTACATTCATCAAAACAACTTATTAATTTTTAATTATAAACAACCTACAGATACAGTTCGTTATTATAATATAGTTGAATTGTCAGACACAGCTTTAACTCTTTCTGAAAAAAATATACTATACAAATTTACATCTCAACCACAGTTAGTTTCAAAAGTTGAAGTACAGCAGCAAAACGAATCTGTAATAATTCCAAGCCAAGGTTTTTCTTTTACAAGTTTATGGAGAGGAGCTTTAGGAATGGTTTCTTTGTTAATTATTGCTTTTTTATTTAGTGCTAACAGAAAAGGAATTGATTGGAAAACAGTAGGGTTAGGGTTAAGTTTTCAGTTGTTAATAGCTGTTGGCGTGCTAAAAGTTCCCTTTGTACAAAAAACATTTGAATTAATAGGAAGCTTATTTGTAAGTGTATTAGATTTTACAAGAGCAGGAAGTGAGTTTTTATTTAGCGGTTTGGTGGCAGATATGGATTCTTTTGGATTCATCTTTGCATTTCAAGTATTACCAACCATTATTTTCTTTTCGGCACTAACCTCTTTATTATTCTATTTAGGAGTCATTCAAAAAGTAGTAAAAGGCTTAGCTTGGTTATTATCTAAAGGATTAAAAATATCAGGAGCAGAAAGTTTATCGGTAGCCGGAAATATTTTCTTAGGGCAAACCGAAGCACCTTTATTAATAAAAGCATACTTAGAAAAAATGAACCGTTCTGAAATCTTATTAGTAATGATTGGAGGAATGGCAACGGTAGCAGGAGCTGTTTTAGCTGCTTATATTGGTTTCTTAGGAGGTGATGATGAAGCATTACGTTTATTGTATGCAAAACATTTATTAGCAGCGTCAGTAATGGCAGCACCGGGAGCTATTATTATTTCAAAAATACTATATCCACAAACAGAAGAAGTAAATACAGACGTACAGGTTTCTTCAGAAAAAATAGGATCAAATATCTTAGATGCAATTGCTAATGGTACTACGGAAGGATTAAACTTAGCCATGAATGTAGCCGCAATGTTATTGGTATTTATTGCTTTTATTGCCATGATTAACGGAATTTTAGGAAGTGTTGGCGGATTTGATGGTATTGAATACTTTAACTGGAAGTTTACTTCTTTAAATGAATTAATAGCAGGAGCCACTCCATACAAATCATTGTCCTTAGAGTTTATTTTAGGCTATGTTTTTGCACCTTTAATGTGGTTAATAGGAGTTGCCAAAGAAGACATGGCGTTGATGGGGCAATTATTAGGCGTTAAATTGGCAGCAAGTGAATTTGTGGGATACATTCAATTAGCAGAATTAAAAAATGCAGCAAGCGCTACCCATTTAACATTTAATAAGTCGGTTATTATGGCAACGTATATGTTATGTGGTTTTGCCAACTTTGCCTCTATCGGAATCCAAATAGGAGGTATTGGCTCATTAGCACCGGGGCAACGTAAAAACTTATCAGAGTTTGGTATGAAGGCTTTAATAGGAGGAACCATAGCCTCATTAATGTCGGCCACCATAGCAGGAATGATCATCGGTTAATAACTTTTGAATATAAAATAAAAAAGCTTCAATAACCTTTATTGAAGCTTTTTTATTTTTACCCAACATTTTCTTTAGGATAAATAGATATTATGAAGCAGTATTTAGATTTAGTAAAACACGTATTAGATAATGGTAATGAAAAGGGAGATAGAACCGGTACAGGAACTAAAAGTGTTTTTGGGTATCAAATGCGTTTTGACTTAAGTGAAGGCTTTCCTATGGTAACCACTAAAAAACTCCATTTAAAATCCATTATTTATGAATTATTATGGTTTATAAAAGGAGATACTAACATTAAATACTTACAAGAAAATGGAGTAAGAATATGGAATGAGTGGGCAGATGAAAATGGCGATTTAGGACCTGTTTACGGGCATCAGTGGCGTAACTGGAATAGTGAAGAAATAGACCAGTTAAAAGAAGTAATTGATACCCTAAAACAAAACCCTAACAGCAGAAGAATGTTAGTTTCTGCATGGAACCCTTCTGTTTTACCGGATACCTCAAAATCATTTGCTGAAAATGTAGCCAATGGTAAAGCAGCTTTGCCACCTTGCCATGCCTTTTTTCAGTTTTATGTAGCAGATGGTAAGTTGTCGTGCCAATTATATCAGAGAAGTGCCGATGTTTTCTTGGGAGTTCCTTTTAACATAGCATCTTATGCTTTGTTAACCATGATGGTAGCACAAGTATGCGGCTATGGATACGGAGAGTTCATTCATACTTTTGGTGACGCTCATATTTACAACAACCATCTTGAGCAATTACAATTACAACTATCAAGAGAACCCAAGCCATTACCTAAAATGAAGATGAACTCTAACATAACCCGTATTGAAGATTTTACCTTTGAAGATTTTGAATTGGTTGGTTATGAATCACATCCGCATATTAAAGGCGTAGTAGCCATTTAATTTTTAACGTACTTTTATCTTTTTTAAGGGGTAAAATTTAAAAGGAGTTGTTATTTTAGTAGGCAAACTATAGCTACTAAAAAATGACTACAGAAATAGACGTTATTAAAGAGAATATTTATGATAAAATAGCAGAAATTAACGACGAAAAAGTGTTAATAGCTATTCAAACGATTATCGATAATATTGAAAAAAGTACAGAAGACGAAATTACCAATAAAGAAGATTTTACGAGTTATATAAGAGAATGGGTGAAGAATATGTAATAAAGAATGCGGTAAAATCATTACAAAAAATACTCCATTATTTTCCTATACAGTCGGCCATTCTATCTGAAAAAGAGTGGAATGAAAAAGCGCATGTAAATACCTGGAGTAAAAAAGAAGTAGTAGGGCATTTAGTTGATTCGGCTTTTACCAATTTACAACGTTACATTCGTATTCAATATCAAAATACGCCGCATATTGTTTATGATCAGGATGCTTGGGTGAAAGCCCAACATTGGCAAGAGTTGCCCGTAACAGACATTATAACGTTATGGAAGGTTGTAAATACACAAATACTTCATATATGGAATAACTTTCCTCAGGCAAAAATTAATTCTCTGTTGAATGTATCAAAAGATAAAGAAGAGATGTATACTTTTGCCGAAATGATTCAAGATTATATTGACCATTGTAAACATCATATACAACAAATTTTGCCTCAAATGATAACAGTTATAGCGGCCGTAGGACAAAACAATGAGCTAGGGAAAGGGAATGATTTAATATGGCACTTGCCAGCAGATTTAAAGAGATTTAAAGAGGTAACAACAGGGCATCATATTATTATGGGGCGCAATACTTTTGAAAGTATAGGAAAGCCCTTACCTAACAGAACCACTATTATTATTACCCGAGATAAAAACTATACTAAAGAAGGTTGTTTAACAGCCGCAAGTATAGAAGAAGCTATTGAATTGGCTAAAAGTGATTCTGAGATTTTTATCATTGGAGGCGCACAAATATATAAGCAAGTAATCAACAATCATTTAATTAACAGGTTGGATATTACCCATGTGCATGAAACTTTTGATGCAGATGTATTTTTCCCGGAAATAAAATCGGAGAGCTGGAAAGAAATAGCCAGAGAAGATTTTAAGGCAGATGATAAAAATAGATACGATTATAGTTTCGTTTCTTACCTAAGAAAATAACCGATGTCTATAGAACTTACTTCCATAACCAAAACATACGGAGCGCAAAAGGCTGTTGATTCAGTTACGTTTTCAGCTCAAAAAGGCCAAATAGTTGGTTTTTTAGGTCCTAACGGAGCCGGAAAATCTACAACTATGAAAATTTTAACCGGGTACTTAAAACCTACGGAGGGAACTGTTTTTGTAAACGGCGTAGATGTGGTTACAAATCCTGTAGAAGCGCAAAAAAAAATAGGCTATCTACCGGAACACAATCCACTGTATTTAGATATGTATGTTCGTGAGTATTTACAATTTCGAGCTTCTGTGTATCATGTTGAGAAAAGTGCCGTTACTGACGTAATTGAAAAAGTAGGACTTACTGCCGAAGCCCATAAAAAAATAAAACAACTATCTAAAGGCTATAGACAACGAGTGGGCTTAGCAGCTGCCATATTACACAATCCGGAGGTGCTAATTTTAGACGAACCCACTACAGGTTTAGACCCTAATCAGTTAGTTGAAATTCGTCAGTTAATTAAAGAGTTAGGAAAAGATAAAACCGTTTTATTATCTACTCATATTATGCAAGAAGTAGAAGCGGTTTGCGATCGAGTGATTCTTATTAATAAAGGAGTATTGGTAGTAGATAAAACGTTAGAAGAGCTTAAAACCAGTGAAAAGCAAGTAATTCAGGTAACGTTTGATTATAAAATTGAAGAACAATTTATAAAACAACTGCCTAACATAAGCTACTTTAAAAATACCTCAGAAAATAATTGGACGTTAGAATTTGAATCTACAGAAGACATGCGCCCTAAAATTTTCGATTTTGCACAAGAAAACGGATTGAAAATTCTAGGCCTACATTCTGAAAATAAAAATCTGGAAAATCTATTTCAGGAGTTAACTAAATAATGTGATTTACTTTTTAGAAGTAGGCGAGAACAAGCAATTACTTATAGCATTGTTTTAACTAATTATTTATAAATCAAATTGCCCAATGAAACTAAGATTACTTCTTTCAGCAGGATAATAGTATAGTCCAATGATAATTCTTGTTTTGTTTGGTATTTCTATTTCTTTTTTTCGTGCATAAACTTCGACACTTTCTTTTACACAATTCAATAAGTCCAATTTCAGGCTTTCAGTATCAAATTCTTTTATAGCCTTTACCTCACTAATTGACAAATCATTTTCAATAGTCAATTCGTAAAGTGCGAATCTATTGTTTTTTACTTCAATACCTTTAAAGTTTTTTAAGCAACCATCAGAAAATGATGCTCTTAGTCCAAATTCGTTTGAGGGTTGAATTTCAGAGCGTTTTAGATAGTCAAGAACCTGAAGTTTAAGCTCAATTGATTTTTTATGATTCTTTTCGGCGTTTGGATATCTGTCAGAGTAGAATTTTCTATCTAATTGTTTTGCTCCTGAACAAAATCCGAAACTTAAATCTCCATTTTTATTTTTATTCGCAAAAATTAACCATTTACTATTTTCAGGTGTGTAAAATGCACAACTACTATTTAAGACACTATAAATTTTTAAATTGCTTGTAGCCTTACCTTTATATAATTCAATTATTTCTATTTCAATATTGTGTAGATTTGAATTTTCCTTATCTGGTGAAACTTTAAGAATTTTAGCAGTTGCAATAAAGTCAGACATTGGAATTCTATCCATTAACGGAACAATTCCACAAGAACAAGCAAACAGGTTTTGAATGTTTAATAAAATTAATATGACAAATGCTTTTTTTATAATTGATGATAACATATTTGTATAAAGGTTATTACGGATTTAAAAATACATATTTTGTTTAAAAACTATAGTTATGTTTAGTTTTTTTACATTGTCAAGTTCTATTTTATGTTGTTTTTACCTCTTGAGCAACCGCTATAAATGTTATGGGCTGCCGTTCTTATATGTAAATCTCGTCTAAGTCAAGTATAAAATACTCATCATTTCTAATCTCTTCAATTAGATTCCCAAATAATAAGAATGCAGGAATGTTTGGTGGAAAAATAACTGTAGATTTAGTTATTTCTTTTATTTTGACTTTCTCTCTTAATTCCATTAAAAGTCGTCCTAAAGCATTTTTTCCAACAAGTGTCGTTTTATCTTTAAAAGTAGCACCCCAAATAGTATCTTTTTTGGAATATTCAACAATTACTTTGTTATCAGTAGAATAAAGTATATCTGAGAATTTATCAAAATTTTGGACAAGTTTAACTTCGAGACACCATTTCATAATTTTGAATTTAACGTTGTCCCAATCTTGACGGCTATATTGTATATATTGACGACTGATTTTTTTAGCGTCCATTGGATTTTGTGTTCTAACGATTTCTTCTTGAATGTTGGGAAACAATGGAAATCTGCAAGCTTGATACAATATTTCTGAACTTTGAATATTAATCTCGTTAACAAACAAATTGAACTCTGGAGCCATATTTGAAAAAGCTCCATAAGGTCCGTTTGTTTTTGCAAACGTAATAACATTCTTAGCTTGATATTCCCTTACGCTCGGATTCATAATGCTAAATTAAACTATTTTTTTAATTACCTCTATTGGCGACAGAAAATAATGGTTTCCAATTATGTCCATTAACTTCCCACCAATACACTAACGGTGAATTATTAGGAATATTACGCCATGTAAAAAAATGAGTTCCAAGTCCAAATATTTTGTATTGTGGATTTATCAAACCTAATGGTCTTATATTGGTTTTAACCCCTCCTTGTATCATATTGATAATATCTATTCCCTTTTCAGTTAAAACATTTTCAAATTTTATTCTGTTGTCTGCAGAAGTAAAAAACAGCTCTTGTGTTGGTGCATTTACTTTTCTATATGCATAATCTTCATACTTTGTTGCAGATAAATTTTCCAAATATCCGTTTATCTTTAAGCTATTGCCTTTTACAGGTTTTGCAATATTAAGTTTTTGGTTGTTGAACTTTGCGTGATTTTGAATTTCGTAATTCCAAAACCAATTTATTTTTTTTATAACTTTTTCACTGAACTCTTTTTGAATTCGATACTTCTGGAATTCAAATCCCCAAGTGTGTAAACAAAATATACTGATTGACAACTTTATCTCATTGTCTTGAATTTTTCAGTCAAACTTTTTATCTGATGAATCCTTTCTACTTAAAAATGCTATTAGATCTCGTCCAATAGTGCTTCCTGAAGCAAGAATATCATCGAAGTATATATAGTTTATTTTTGGGTAATCCTTGTAGTTTAAATATGACTCTTGAAATTTTTCACTTAAAACTTCTTCCAATAAGTTTAAAATTGCTGGTTGACTTTTATGGGATTGTTGTACGTCTATAAATTCGGTATCAATTAAAAAAGTTGTAATATTTGAGTAGTTGTATAATTTTAAATAAGCAAGAATATGCTGATAAATAAAATCTTTGGCCTTTTCTCTTGAAACATATGTTTCTTCAATTATTTTGTTTAGCTCTGTTAAAATAAGGACGCTATCATCTTCAAATTGTTCAGCCCATTCTATTATACTTTTTGAGGTAATAAAAATATTGTCGTGATTTCTATAATCTTTAATAACTTGATATATACTCTCTGCAAGTTCTTCCATTGTTGTAGTTTATCTGCCGTTTCTGTAAATACAAAGATAAGTTATTATTTAAGCCGTTTAGTTGATGTGTTTTTTCAGTATTTCAGTTGTTCAAATTTTAATCACCTCTTACGTATGTAATGCTATAGTTTCCCATAACTGTAAATTGTATGAGTAGTGGCAGATTGCGTTGCACTTTCCTGTCAAACCACTACGCAGTTTGAGTGGGCTACAAACTTTGATATTTAGACTTTCCCTGCCATTACTTATACAAAGTGTTAAGGTTCGTTATTTATCCTTCACTATCATCAGTGGTATCATCATCTGAGTCGTCAAAGCTTAGAGGAATTAATTTGTCCGGAACTTTTTTGTTAGATTTCAATCCTAAATTTTTTAATTGAATTGCTTGACTTATTACATTACCTCTTCCTGTTTTGAGTTGTCCTAAAGCATTGTCATATGCTTTTTGAGTTGTATTTAATTTGTTGCCTATTTCTTCAAAGTTTACTGTAAAGCCGACAAATTTTTCGTACAATAATTCACCACGTTTTACAATGTTCATTGCGTTTTTATTTTGCCATTCACGTCTCCATAAGTCAGAGAATAGTTTAAGACAAGCAATCAAGGTCGTTGGACTAACTAACAAAATTCTCTTAGAGTAAGCATAAGACCATAGGTCTGAATCGCCTTGAATTGCTAGTAAGTAAGCTGGCTCTATTGGTATGAACATCATTGTAAAATCCAATGATGCTTCAATATTGTCATACCTTTTTGAACTTAGTTGGTCAATATGTAGTTTGGTGGCATTGATGTGTTCTGTAAGAAAAGTCTTTTGTTCGTCACCATCTTCACTTGAAGAAAACTTGTCATAAGCAATTAAAGATACTTTTGAATCAATTATAATTACTCTATCATCAGGTAAATTTACTTTAACATCAAGTCTTTGATTCTTACCTTCATCATCTTTAATCGATTGTTGAATGAAATACTCTCTATCTTTTGTTAAACCTGATGATTCAAGTATTCTTTCTAAAATCATTTCACCCCAATTCCCTCTTTTTTGTGCTTTCCCTTTCAACGCTGTTGCTAAGTTATTCGCTTCGGCACTTACTTTATTGGTTTGTTCAATTAAGCCTTTTATTCGCTCGTCTAAAGATGTTCTTTGTTTAGTGTCTTCGGTATGGGTAGCTTCAACTTTTTCTTTGAATTTGTTGATGTCTTCTTTAAGTGGATTTAAGAGAGTTTCTATATTTATTTTATTTGTTTCAGTAAAGTTCTTAGATTTTTCTTCAAACAGTTTATTAGCTATTTTTTCAAATTGTAAATGTGCTGTTTTTTGAAGTTCTTCAACTTCAGTTTTCTGGGTTTCTAACTTTTCTGTCAAAGCTGAATTGTTAGCTGTTAGTTTACTGATTTCGGATGTTAAGTTGGTTAACTTACTTGTTAATTCCTCTATTTGTTTTGTTTGTTTTTCATTTGTCTCATTCTGTTTTGCTAGTCCTACAGTCAATGATTTGTTATTAGCAGAGAGTTCCGATAAGTTTTGTTTGTAAAGGTTAATATCGTTTTGTTGGCTTTTATTCGTTTCACGTTCTGTAGTTAGCTCTTTTAAAAGTTCGGATAGTTTACTCTCATTATTGGAAAGGTTTGTTTCCAATGAAGTTACTTTTGAAAGAAGTTGAGTAACTTCGCTTTCTTTTGAGGTGAGCTTATTAGATAGTATGTCATTTGTCTCTTGTAGTGTCTGTGCCTTACTCTCAAACAACCTGAGATTAGTAACCGTTTCGTTGTGTTTCAAAGATAATGCGTCAAAGTCTGCTTTTGAAACATTTTTAGTCTTGTTGAGCAAGTTGAAAATTATATAGGAAATCACAAGCCCTACTACAAGTCCGATTAAGATTGAGATTATGTCCATTTTCTATATTGTTTTTGTTGTCAGTTAATGCTATTGATGTTTTTCGTTACAATTACCCACAACTTATTTATACATATAAAATACCTCGTTATGCAACCATTCAGTTAGGTTACAATAGTATAAAGTTATATTCCACGAACATAACCAATAAAAATCTAATTTCATTACGGAATCCCGTAATCTCAGGTATGTGAGTCATAAAAACTATTCTGTAAAGCATAAATAGCAGCACTATGATGACTTTTGATACACCCCGTTGAATAATCTCCAAAACCGCCCTGTAGCTGGTGGCGAATACGTATGATACTGCTCCGATAAGGAGTTAAATCAATTGTCCATCCACCAGCTAGTATACTAGTAACAGAAATCACTACACGGTTTTTCTCTAAGGTTTTTGAGGTGCTATCAAATGTATTGACTTTTCTAATGCTTACCAACGATTTGACTAAACTGCGTTTTAATAGAGATTATGTTATAGACATCCTTTACTGTTAAAAGTAATATTGAATAAGCTGTTATTTTTCAAAATTTAATTAAAGAGATTTTTCCCAAGGATACGTTGAATAAACGTAAGAAGGGTTTTCATCTAGTGCTGTTTGAGGTAATTCAGAAATTGTAGCCTTCGGATTAAGTGTATTATATATGTTTAACACTGTCTTGTCATACACATTTGCAATCATTTGTATTCGAGAACGATCGGAATCAATATTACCAATATTTTTACCATCTAAATCTTTACAATTTACCTGTAACTGACCTGAGCCACTACTAAGCTTTGCAATTGTAGTTCCGTAAATCAGCGAACGTTTTAATGAAAACTTTCTGTTGGCTATCATGTAAGCAGAGGCAACAATTCCTGTTCGATCATGCCCGCTTGCACAGTGAATGTAATAAATATTAAAAATATCCGGGGCTGTTTTAGGACTCATCCAACTACTTAATTTTTGAACAGCGTCTATATCAAAAACATCATTAGATGGCTGGTTATGTGGTTGAATTTCCCAGTTGCACATTTGATTTTGCGGTTCTGCTTTATCGGAAGGATACCAAACTTGCCCTTTCAATTGACTTAATTCCTTGCCACCAAATGATTCGAGTTCCCATAAAATGGAATTACCTTCTGAACTTTGGCTTTGCAAACATATATCGCGTAAATTATAAGTATTAAATGCAGGAAAATCATTTTTTCCTGTTTCTTTAACATACTTAGCTTCCATATAATCATGCAGTTTTTTAAAATCAACAGTTTGTTTACCGTTATCAGTTGCTGGCGCATCAAAAGGAGTATTACCACGAAATAACATGGTTTTATTTTCAGGATAATAGTCAACTAAAAATACCATTTCAGGATTAAGTACTTGATAAAGTGAGTCCACACCCGAACTTTTTTGTCCGGTCGGTTCTGTAACTACTAATAATGTGGGTGACGACGGCGATGGCTTAGTTGACGATTTTGCGATGATGGTGGTAGTATCATTAGGAAAAGAACCTGATGTATCTTGATTCCAGCTTGTGTTTTCTAAGAAAAAATTAAGGTGACACTCAGCTGTTGATGTTATGTCTACACCGGTATTGTAGGTAATTGTAATGTACCCTTCGGCATATTCGCTGCTTGCGGCAATATAGAACTCTTGTGATGCTCCACTTGCCGGACTCACCAGTTGTAAACTTGTTTTTGGTTCAGTACTATCGCTAAGATAAATAGAACCTGAAGTCAATGTTAGTACGGTTGTTGTTGATGCTTGCGGAGCTAAAAGATAATGTTTACTCTTGAATTGTTCACTTTTTTTATTACTCATTTTAATTTCCTTTTTAAGTGTTTCGTTTTTATAGTATATGGGTATCTTTTTGAAGGGCTGTCTATAACTTGTTTATATAATCAACTAATTTAATGAATACGTATTTGTTTTTTATTACGGAATTCCTTAACCTCAGTTATTTAAGTCATAGAAGTTATTTTATAAAGTATAAATAGCAGCATTATAATAACCTTTGATACACGTTATTGAATATTCCCTAAAACGATGCTGACGTGGTCAGGAAGCTTTCGGCAGTTCCTAAAACCGTCCTGCCACTGGTGGGAAGGTTTCGGGGTTTCTGGAAGTCGTGCCAGCGAGGCTGGGAAGGTTTCGGGGTTTCTGAAAGTCATGCCAGCGAGGCTGGGAAGGTTTCGGGGTTTCTGAAAGTCGTGCCAGCGAGGCTGGGAAGGTTTCGGGGTTTCTGGAAGTCGTGCCAGCGAGGCTGGGAAGGTTTCGGCATTTCCGGAAGTCATGCCAGCGCAGCTGGGAAGTTATATAGCTTGATTTTCTTCAAGAGAGCTGTTAACATAGGTCTTGTGCGTAATAATTTAAGGTTTTACAAACATAAAATCAAGGGGGATTTTCCTTATTCTCTTTCCTGTATTCACTTAAAATAATTTAGGGTAAACTACTTTTTTAAAAGAGATTTTCATTGGGGTTTCTCTTGGTTACTGAGGCTAATTTTACCATGCTCAGAGTACAACTCCGGCAATACGTCAAACTAACCAAACTAACTACCAATGATTTTTGAAATATTACAAATCATTACAGAAGAGTTAAATGATTATCTGGGAGAAAAAGCAGTAGCGCTATCTAATATCGCCATGGCAGATATAGAAGGGAATTCTCCCGGCAACAATCCGGATATATCATTAACCCTAATCAATCTTCAAGAAGAATTTGCGCTAAAAAACACGCCTAACAATTTTAGCAACGGTACTACGGTTAGTTATAAAAACCCTAAAGTATATTTAAATCTCTACATACTTTTTTGTGTAGATAAACAAACCTATACAGAATCATTAAAAAGCTTAACCAAAGTTATTGCGTTCTTCCAAGGAAAAAAAGTGTTTACCCACAACAATACAAACTATGAGGGTATTGACGGGCTGGCAGATTTAAAAAGCTTCAAGTTTATTTCACAATTATACACGCCTACGTTTGAAGAGCTTAGTTATATATGGGGAACATTGGGAGGAAAACAATACCCTTCTGCCCTTTATAAAATAACACTTCTTGAAATAGAGAGAGATGTAATTACCAAAGAAGGAACGGTTGTTTCCGGAATAGAAAAAAATTCCTTAATCAAAAATTAGATCACGATGTATACAACACTTTTCAATATCAATATATATCACTCTTACTTTCTTGATGAAGGAGAACGAAGTTTTTTTGAGTTAAACGGAGGAAACAACGGAATTACACCGCTAACCGAAGACGAAAAAAAGGTATTGGAAAGACACTATGATATAGCAGATTATTTAACCATAGTGCCCACGCAAGAAACCAAAGAAAAACTCAAAAATCACCGACTTTTACTCAGAAACCATGCTAAAGGCATTCGAATTTTAAACGAAACAATCCAAGAAACGGCAGAAGAAAACAATGTAGAAGTTACACGCTATAGTCCTATCATTACCCTGTCAGAAACATTAACATTTACGTTTTATATCAAAGTACACGATGCCTATTTTGAAAACTACTCTAAAATTGTAGAGAAAAATCAGCATCAACTTTATTTATTATCAAATAAAAACACAACCGTTACCAATATTTTTGAAACCACCTCTGAAGTTAAAAAATGGGAAGAATTTCTTTTAACAGTAAAAGAAACCAGAAAACTATTGCTTGAAATTGAAAAAGAAAAACAATCAAAAATAATGCTACCCAGCTTGGTAACTATTGCCAACATTAGTACCACCGTGTTAGAAGCTATTGAAACTAAAATTGAAAATGCAGTAAGCTTAAGTGAAGAAGAAGAAGAAAGTATACAAGCCATAAACTCATACATCCAAGCCGCAAAAAACAAAGGAGTTATTGGGGTGCTTCAATTACAAATTAACGGAGCAAACAATACCGATTTGGTAGAAGAAGTACTGGTAAAAAACCTGGAAAATCAGCAATTCGATATACAAAAACAATGCTTGTTAGCTACCCCACCGGAGTTTAGTATTTGTATAGAAAACAGAGCCACTTTTTGGCGATACAAAAAAACAAGCGAAAATCTTGTAATGACCACAAAAGAAGAAAAACCATTAACTAAAAATGGCAGAGTGGAAATTGAAAAACAAGATGTACAACCCCAACCCCAAGAAGATTATTATTTCCCGAACCCTACCCCTGAAATTATTAAAAAGGAAGCACAAAGCTATTATTCCGAAGTATTTATATAAACAAAAATTTAAATTAAAAATTAGTAATTATGTCAGCGTACAAAACACCAGGAGTTTACGTAGAGGAAATAGTAAAATTTCCACCTTCCGTAGCTCAAGTAGAAACAGCGATTCCGGCCTTTATAGGATACACTGAAAAGGCTAAGAAAAAAGAGGATGATGATTTACTATTAGAGCCAACAAGAATTACTTCACTATTAGAATATGAAGAATTTTTTGGTTTTTCTGAAAAAGAAACAACTATTGGAGTTAATGTAATAAATCCTAACACCGTAAATGAGGAAATTGTAGTTACTCAACCAAGTACACCTTCACCTTTTAAAATGTACTACAACATGCAAATGTATTTTGCTAACGGAGGAGGCCCTTGTTACATTACCTCAGTAGGAACCTATACCTCATCAAGAGCTAATAACAATGTAAATCCGGTATTGTTAGAAGAAGTTGGAAACAACGGAGCTATGGGGTTAAAAGACGGATTAGACAAAGTTGAAATGGTAGATGAAGCAACCTTACTTGTTTTTCCGGATGCTACTTCATTAGCTTCTGATGATGATTTTTATGCCTTATACTCATCAGCACTTATGCAGTGTAACAAATTACAAGACCGTTTTACCATTATTGATACCTATTCAGATGTAACGTATAATAACGGATCAGATGTAAACCCGGTAGACGCTCTTAGAAGTAAAATATCTTTAGGAAAAGATTTTTTAAAGTACGGAGCAGCCTACTTCCCGTATCTAAACACCATCTTAGATTTTTCGTACAACGAAGCTAATATTAGTGTAAACGGACTAGAAGAAAGTTTATCGGTAAAAGCAACCAATGTAATTAATGGGATAAACTTAACGGAACTGTCAGATGTATTAGAAGCTTTGGTAGCTACTGAAAACGCTATTGATGCTGCTGCTGATAATACTGCCGCTTTGGCTTTTAAGAACACGGCAATTTTAAATGTTAAGAGTATTATTAATTACTTAGAAAAGGTAACCGATTCAATTAATGAATTAATAACTGCCGCTGTTGACTCGGGAGAAGCAGCCTTGGCAACTCCGAGTACAGACATGACTACATGGATGGACAGCAATTTAGAAAGCACTGTAGCAGATTTACATGCGAAACTTTTTAAACTTCAACAAGATGATACCAAAGCTAAATTAACCGGTAGTTTAACATCTAACACAACAAACGTTTACGGCTTATTAGGAATTACTGATGAACTTGATATGACCAATAACGGGATTTATACCGATTTAGAAGGACAAAAAACAGCAGATGAATTATTTGCTTTAAAAGGAGCTATTGATGGTTTAGGAGGCGTAACAACTTTACCAAGCTTAGAAGATTTAAAGACAGATAATAATGCGCTTTACAATAAAATACGAACTCAAATAGGCTTATTACCGGTTAAACTGGCTCCGAGTGCAACCATGGCAGGAATTTATGCAAGAGTTGATGCTAACAGAGGGGTATGGAAAGCTCCGGCAAATGTAGGGGTAAGTTATGTATCATCACCCTCGGTAACTATTTCTCATGAAGCGCAACAAAACTTAAATGTAGATACCGTTGCCGGTAAATCTGTAAACGCCATCAGATCTTTTGTAGGAAAAGGAAACTTGGTTTGGGGGGCAAGAACGCTGGCCGGAAACGATAATGAGTGGAGATACATTTCTGTAAGACGTTTCTTTAATATGGCAGAAGAATCTATTAAAAAAGCTACAGAACAATTTGTTTTTGAACCGAATGATAAAAACACATGGGTACGTGTTAAAGCAATGATAGATAACTTTTTAACACTTCAGTGGAGATCAGGCGCTTTAGCAGGGCCAACACCTGAAAAAGCATTTTATGTAAGCGTAGGTTTAGGAGAAACCATGACTGCACAAGATGTTTTAGAAGGTAACATGATTATTGAAATAGGAATGGCAGTAGTACGTCCTGCAGAATTTATCATTCTTAAGTTCTCTCACAAAATGCAAGAAGCATAGTTGAATAGTAGCATTTGGTTATGGGTGCTGAATAGTTAACAGCCAAAAACGCATCACCAATAACCCCATACCAACAACCAATAGAAAAATAAAATTAAAAACATAAAAAAAAGAAATCATGGCAGAATTATATCCACTTCCAAAGTTTTCCTTTGAAGTTACTTTTGGAGATACAAAATTTAATTGTACCGAAGTTTCTGGGTTAACTTTTGAAAATAAAATGATAGAATATCGTGGTGGAGCCGATAGTGAATACCACAAATCAAAACAACCGGGACTTTTCGAATACCCAAACATTACGGTAAAAAGAGGAACTTTTGCTGATAAGAGTAAACAATTTTATGAGCAATGGGCTAAAACCGTATACTTTCAAGAAGGCGGAGAGCAGTTTCGCGGAGACTTAACAGTTAGTTTGTTAGATGAAAACGGTGATCCGGCTGTAACATGGAAAGCACAAAACGCTTACATCACCAAAGTACAGCCAACCGATTTAAAAGCCGATGGTAATGAAATTGCTATCGAAACTGCAGAATGGGTACATGAAAAACTAACAATGATAAGTTAATGGCACGCTATTATCCACCAGTAGGCTTCCACTTTAAGGTAGAATTTGAAAATCTCTCAACTACCGAAGAAGACAATTCATTTCAATCAGTTTCGGGTCTTTCAGTAGACCTTGAAACTGAAGAAATAGCAGAAGGTGGTGAAAATAGATTTAAGTATAAAATTCCCGTACGATCTAAATTTCCAAATCTTGTTCTTAAAAGAGGCTTGTTGGTTAACTCAGAAGTAATTAAGTGGTGTAAAAAAGCATTAGAAAACTTTGAAATACAACCGGTAAATATAACCGTAAAACTACTTGATGAAAACCATGAGCCATTACAAACCTGGAATATTGTGCATGCATATCCTGTAAAATGGAGTGTTGGCGATTTTAATGCCGAAGAAAACAAACTGGTTATTGAAACACTTGAATTAACCTATAACTATTTTAAAGTAGCATAATATGGCAATTACCATTAAAGAGTTACATATAAAAATTAATGTAGATGAAAAGTCTGAACCTCAAGGGCAACCTGGCGGGGCAAAAAGCAGTAATACAGCAGCTATAGTTGCCGCCTGTGTTGAAGAAGTAATGGATATTTTGGAAAGACAAAAAGAACGATAATGAGTCAGGGAGAATTAAAAAAACTAGTCATAAAAGCCTATAAAGACGAAAAGTTTAATGATGAGGTGGCAGACGGTGAATTTACAACGCTTGTAAATCCTGATAAATATTTGGTGGCTTATAAACCGGAATATTCTGAACAACAAGGTCAGGGAACCAGCGGCTCACAACCCAAATTTACAAGAATAGCACCGCAAGAGTTAGACTTAGATTTATTATTTGACAGTTCCGGAGTAATAGATGGAGAAGCCAATCAAAAAGACGGAATTATAGATAAAGTAGAAGCTTTTAAAAGAATTGTTTTTGACTATAGCGGAGAAGAGCATAAGCCGTATTATTTGATGATTAAGTGGGGAACCTTACTTTTTAAAGGTTCATTAGTAGATTTATCTATAGAATACAGATTGTTTGCTCCGGATGGAACCCCGCTGCGAGCCAATGCCAAACTAAAAGTTAAAGGAACCATTGATGATGATCTTCGCGTAGCAAGAGAAAACAATCAATCGCCGGATTTAACACATTACAGAAAAGTAAAGGCAGGAGACACCTTACCCTTAATGTGCCATCGTATTTACGGAGATTCAAAGTATTACTTAGAAGTAGCCAAAGTTAATAAGATAGCCCAGTTTAGAAAATTACAACCCGGACAGGAATTATTTTTTCCACCCATACAAAAACTTGCATAAATGAACAATACCGGAGTCATACAAACTTCTAAAAGTGCAGATTTAACCACTTTTAAAATCTTGGTAGAAGGAGAAGAACTCTCTAAAGCATACGAGGTAAAAAGTATTACAGTTTCAAAAGAAACCAACAGAATACCCACTGCCGAGTTTGTTTTAATTGATGGAGATCCTTCCGGAAGAGATTTTAAATTGAGTAACGAAGAACTGTTAATTCCGGGGAAGAAAATTGAAATTACGGCAGGCTATCACTCAGATGAAGAAACTATTTTTAAAGGAATAGTTATTAAGCATAATCTAAGAATCAGAGCTAATACCTCTCAGTTAATTGTGCAGTGTAAAGATGAAGCTGTTAAAATGACCGTGGGTAGAAAGAGTACCTATTTTTACGAAAGTACCGATAGTGACATATTTGAAGAATTAATAGGCAAATACAGTTTGTCTAAAGAAGTAGAATCAACAAATCATTCACATGCAGAGTTGGTTCAATACAATGCTTCCGATTGGGATTTTATGGTTTCAAGAGCTCAAGCAAACGGAAAACTTTGTTTTGTTGATGATGGAACCATTACCATTGCGAAACCCAATGTTAGTCAGTCAGAAATAGAAACAGTAACCTTTGGTGGCTCGTTATTAGATTTTGATGCCGAAATAGATGCTCGTCATCAAGTACAAAAAGTAGCTGCTTACGGTTGGAATCATGCCGACCAGGAATTACTTGAAATAGAAGGGAAAGACCCCAAAATAAGTTTAAACGGAAACTTATCGGTAAATGACTTACAAGAGGTAATCGGATTAGAAAATTTAGAATTACGTCATGGAGGTGCCGTTACAGATACAGAACTACAAGATTGGGCAGATGCTAAATGGCTTTTTCAACAATTAGCCAAAGTAAGAGGACGAATGAAATTTCAAGGAATCCCTTCTGTAAAGCCCAATACCATTATAAAGCTAGAAGGAGTAGGTGATCGATTTAATGGAAATGTATACATCACAGGGGTACAGCACGTAATTTCAGAAGGCAATTGGGTAACCAATGCACAATTCGGACTGTCAACCGAATGGTTTTCAGAAACTTTTGAAATATCGGCTTCGCCTGCATCAGGATTACTACCGGCAATTCAAGGACTACAAGTGGGAATCGTATCACAATTAGAAGAAGATCCGGACGGAGAAGATCGAATTTTAGTTCAAATTCCCATTATCAATAACACAGAAGAAGGTATTTGGTGCCGAGTAGCTTCACCGGATGCCGGAGAAAACAGAGGTATTTTTTTCCGCCCTGAAATAGGGGATGAAGTTATTGTAGGATTCATTAATCAAGATCCTAATGATGCCATTGTATTAGGCATGTTGCATAGCAGTGCAAAACCGGCACCTATTACGGCGGCAGATGATAACCATGAAAAAGGAATTATTACCCGAAGTGAAATGAAAGTGTTATTTGATGATGATAAGAAAATTATCACCATTGAAACTCCCGCAGGAAAAATTATTTCGTTAGATGAAGACGCAGGAGCTATAACCATTGAAGATGATAACTCTAATGTGATAACCATTAACAGTGATGGCATTTCTATGGAAAGTGCCGGAGATATTTCCATAAAAGCGTCAGGAGATGTAATTATAGAAGGAACCAATGTAGGAATTACGGCCAATGCCGAGTTTAAAGCGGAAGGGAGCGCCGGAGCAGAAGTTTCTACCAGTGCCATAGCAGTATTAAAAGGCTCATTGGTACAGATAAATTAGTTTTTAGGGAGTTAGGAGACAGGAGTTAGGAATTAGGGACTAGGGAACAGGAAATAGGAAACAGGAATTAGGGGTTAGGGAATAGGAGCTAACAGCCAATAACCAAAAGCCAATAATAAAAAAATAAAAGAGATGGGAAATCCGGCAGCTAGAATAACAGACATGCACGTTTGCCCGATGGTAACAGGTGTAGTACCTCATGTAGGAGGTCCTATTTTACCGGCAGGAGAACCTACCGTTTTAATAGGCGGTTTACCGGCAGCTAGAATGGGTGATATGGCAACTTGTGTAGGGCCACCGGATACCATTATTGCAGGTTCGGGCACCGTTTTAATAGGTGGTATGCCGGCAGCCAGAATGGGAGACAGTACGTCACACGGAGGTACCATAGTTTTAGGAGAACCCACCGTATTAATAGGATAAAAAAATGGACAATAAAAAATCATTTCTAGGAGTAGGTTGGGGATTCCCGCCGGAGTTTTCAGAAGACTTGAATGAGGTTGTAATGATCGCTGATGAAGAGGACATTAAAAGTAGTTTGGAAATCTTATTGAGTACCCGATTAGGAGAAAGAGTTATGCTGCCTAATTATGGATGTAACTTGGAAGATTTACTTTTTGAAAAGCTAGACAGAACCTTAATAACCTATATAAAAGAGCGCATTGAAACAGCCATTCTGTATCATGAACCCAGAATAGATGTGGTTAAAATTGATATTTCAGAAACAGACCCGATAGAAGGTAAAATTAGTATAAAAATAGATTATAGAATCAGGGCTACCAATAGCAGAACCAATGTTGTATTCCCATTTTATAAGGGAGAAGGAACCGATATAAAATAGAAAATCATGAGTAAAATCATTTCTAACATATTAAAAAGAAACGGAACAGGTCAAGAACAACGTTACATAACCGCCTTAGACCCTGATAATTTCGAGTTGCACGATTTTACCATAGAAGATTGGATATTATTTGCCTATAATTTCTCTGAAAATCTACAGTATTATTCGGTTAGCAATCATGAAACCCCTTCCGGAAACTGGAAAAATTTCTTCAAAAAAATAACGACAGAAACACTTCCTTTCAGAGGAACCCGAGAGTATGACAAATTAAAAGAAAAGGTTGCCGAAACGTTAGAAGAATTAACGAAAGAAGCCAAATTAACACCGCACCTAACCCTTTTTGTATGCTTTTTAAAATTACTGGAGTTTTCTAAACAACGATTTAATCAATTAACAAAACGTCATTTAGACTTTTATTACAAAGAAATACTACAAGTAACCAAAAAAGAACCAATTCCGGATCAAGTGCATGTTCTTTTTGAGCTAGCTAAAAAGTTAGATAGTCAACAAATACAAGAAGGCACTCTTTTAGATGCTAAAAAAGATGCTTTAGGAAACCCATTGGTATATACCACCAAAGAAGGGTTAATTGTAAACAAAGCTTCAGTAGCTACCATAAAAACAGTTTATAATTCCAATACGGAAGAACTTAAAAAAATAAAAGCGAGTCATGCAGCCATTACAAAAGACGGATTGGAAGAACCTTTACCTGAAGAAGCGCCGTATTGGTATCCGTTTGGCTATCCATCTACCGGAAAAGATGCCGATGAATTACCGGATGCTGAAGTAGGTTTTGCTATTGCTTCTCCGGTATTACAATTACAAGAAGGAGAAAGAACCGTAACCCTAACCATACAATTTGGGAATGCTTTTGAGTCAAAAGAACAATTCCATATTGAAGAAGTTCTTCAAACCATTCAACTTTTTGGAAGCGGTAAAGAAAGTTGGATAACCCCTACACTAACTCTGATTAACGGAAAAGATAAAGGTGAATTAACAAACGGGTTTAACGAAATGAGTTTTACCTTCATGTTAGCGTATGACACCAGTGCTTTAGTAGCCTATAATGAAGAGTTTTTACTTAAAAAATATGGAACAACCTATCCGTTGGTTCGTTTTGTTTTTGATGTTTCAGAAGATGTTGGCTATAATTTTTACAGATGCATAGCCGATAATACGGTTACGCAAATAACCGTTAAAGCAGAAGTAAAAGGAATTCAGTCGTTAACGGTAGAAAATGATAATGGTTTGGTAAAAGCCAGTAAACCTTTTTATCCTTTTACCACTCGCCCCATAAAAGAGTCTAACTTTAAAGTGGGATATGAAGAAGCATTTACAAAAAAATGGACAGACTTTACAGTACACGTACGATGGAAAAATACACCGGAAAACTTTAAAACCTGGTATCAGGCTTATGTAAAACCGGAAAGTTACACTTCAATAACTACTTATGCCGGTGAATTAGGAAAAGCCATAGATTCCCGACAACTTCTCATTACCGGAGAAGCTGATTTTAAGGCAGAAAAAAGAATGTTACATGCCGGTGGTGAAGCCAAAGAAACCGTTGGAGAAATTATCAACTTATTTGTAAAACAAACCATTGAAGACGAAGCGGCAAACGAAATTTTTTATACGGCCGATATCACCACATCGAACACCAGTAATGCCTATGACATTGATAAAGCAACGGCATTACAATTATCGTTAGAACAGTCCTTTTTACATGATTTATATCCGCGTTATTACGCATTAGCCGTAAGTTCAGAAAGCAAAACAATTAATCTGCCTAATGAACCGTATACACCACTCATAGAAACTATTACAGCAGATTATACGGCAGAAGAAACTATTATCGTATCAGAAACTACGATAGAAAACAATCGTATTCAGTTATTTCATGAACATCCTTTTGGACAAAATGAAGAAAACTATGCTCTGAAAAAATATCAGCAAGAACAAAAAAATATCAGAGATGTTTTTGATAAAGATATTATTCAACTCTTTTTAGTACCAAGATACTGTTTAGGAGGCCATTTATTTATAGGACTTGAAAACGTAGAAGTACAACAAAATATTTCGTTATTAATTCAGGTTTTAGAAGGAAGTGAAAATCCGTTAGTAGAAAGCTTTGGAGAAAATGAAAAGGTAAACTGGTCGGTACTTTGTAATAACAAATGGAAAAGTATAGACAATCATATTATTTCAAATAATACAGATAATTTCCTGAAATCAGGAATTATCACGTTCTCTGTACCTAGAGAAGCCACTACCGAAAATACATTATTACCTGAAGGGTATGTATGGCTAAGAGCTCAAATGAACAAATCATTTGAAGCGGTTTGTAAAGTTATGAATATACATGCTCAGGCGGTAACAGCCATTTTTAAAAATAATGACAATGAAGTAAGTCATTTAAAAGACGGACTCCCAAGCGGAACCATTAAAAAAATGGTGACAAGAATTCCGCAAATAAAATCGGTATCACAACCGTACAATGCATTCGGAGGAAGCCCGGAAGAATCAGATGATGATTTTTACAGAAGAATAAGTGAACGCCTTCGTCATAAAAACAGAGCCATTACACTTTGGGATTATGAGCACCTGATTCTTCAGAAATTCCCTGAAATATATAAGGTAAAATGTTTAAACCATACCTCTAAAAAAAGCTTTACAGCCGCAGGGCATGTAACGCTTGTAGTGGTACCCGATACGGTGAATAAAAATGTATTTGACATTTACCAGCCAAGAGTTAGCAAAGCAACGTTAAATAGTATTCAAGCCTATATTAATTCATTAAACACACTTCATGTAGATGCAGAAGTTATCAACCCCAATTATGAACCGGTGAGTGTTGGATTAGAGGTGAAGTTTTATGAAGGGTTAGATGAGCATTTTTATGAAGAAAAACTAAAAACAGACATTACCAAATTCTTGTCGCCTTGGGCATTTGACGATACAAAAGAAGTAACCTTCGGAGTCATGTTACACAAGAGTGTGCTAATTGATTATATAGAAAAACTATCGTATGTAGATTATTTACAGAACGTTACCATGAACGGAGATGCGGCAATTCATAAAATTGTTCCGAGCAATCCCAAATCTATACTCGTATCAGCACAAGAACATTCGGTAAGTACGGTATTAACAACCTGTAAAGGAACTAAAAAAATTATTGAACAAACATGTCAGCTATAAACCAACATATAACTATTCCAAAAAATGTAGCTACTAATGATGATTTAGACTTCCATTTTTTAAGGAGTGAAGGAATTTCGTATTTAGAAAGTTTAGGGGGTAAATTATGGACTGATTTTAATAGTCATGATCCGGGAATTACCATCATGGAAATGCTTTGTTATGCAATTACCGATTTAGGGATGCGCATTGAAACGCCTTTAGAAAACTTACTGGCTTCAAAAGATCCGGCGTTATCATTACAAGCTCAGTTTTACAAAGCCTCAGAAATTTTTCCAACAAAACCGGTAAATGAACTCGATTATAGAAAATTATTTATTGATGTAAAAGGCGTTAAGAACTGTTGGTTACGAAAATATAAAAAGAAAGTTTTTGTCGATTGTAAAAACAACCAACTCTCGTACAAAAAGTTTGAAACGATTACCGAAGATTTTCAAAAGGAATTTAACTTAAAAGGTCTATACACCTTACTGGTTGATTTAGATGAAGGTTATGGAGAAGAACTATTTCCATTACTCAGAAAACGATACCATGAAAACAGAAATTTGTGTGAAGACTTAATTGAAATAAAACAGGTAGAAACACAACCGATAGCTATTTGTGCCAATATTGATGTGTTTCCGGAAGCTGATGAAGAAAAAGTATATGCTCATATTTTATATGAAATAGAAAACTATTTATCACCGTCGTTAAATTTCTATTCTATACAACAAATGATAGATAAAGGCTATACTACAGATGCCATTTTTGACGGACCTATTTTACAACATGGTTTTATAGATGAAGCAGAGCTTAAAGAAGCTGAATTAAGAAAAGAAGTTCGATTGTCTGATATCATGAAAATTATCATGAATGTAGAAGGAGTTAAACTGATTAATGACATTTCTGTAGGATTTTGTGATGAAAATCTTAACCAAGGAAATAAATGGGTGGTTTGTATTAATCCGGATAAAAAACCAATTTTATGTGAAAAAAGTACCTTCAATTTCAGTAAAGGTTTTCTTCCGTTAAACCTGAATTATGATAGAGTTGAAGAGTACGGCAAACAAATTAAAGAAGATAAAGAAGAAGCGCAACAAATAGCCGCAGAAGATAAAGAAATAGCCTTGCCTCAGGGAACCGTAATAAGTTCTCATGAATACACAACCCTTCAAAACGATTTTCCGGATACCTACGGAATTGGTCAGGAAGGACTATCAGTACATGTTACCAATGAAAGAAAATCAAAAGCAAAACAATTAAAAGCCTACTTAACATTCTTTGATCAGGTGTTAGCTAGTTATTTCAAACATCTTTCAGAGGCTCGCACTCTATTGTCGGTTAGCGGAAAAGAAACCAGAACGTACTTTACGCAGGCAATTAAAGACATTCAAGATTTTGAAGATATTGTAAAAGAATATCCGCAATCTAATGATGATGAGTTAACTCAGTTATTATTAAATCAATTTGATAATAACATTGAAAGAAGAAATTCAATCTTAGATCATTTATTAGCTCGCTTTGCAGAACGATTCGGAGAATACACGTTTTTAATGAAAGCTCTTTATGGAAAAACAACCAATGAAATTGTGTTAGCAAATAAAGAAGACTTTTTAAAAGATTATAGAATTATTAGCAGTCAACGAGGATTGGCATTCAACTACTATCAACAACCCAAAGAAAAATTATGGGATACTGATAATATTTCAGGGTTTCAAAAGCGTATAGCACGGTTGATGGGAATTACCAATGAGAACAGAAGACATTTAACAGAAAGCAATGTTGAGGTATATGAACTGATAGACAGTAATTCAAAAACGGTTTACCGATGGAGGCTTAAAGATAATGACGGAAATATAATACTATCGGCCACAGAAAACTATCCCAGAGTAACCTTAGCAGTAGAAGAATTATATTTTGCAGTGCTTCAACTTGTACAAACAAGCGAAGCCGATATAGAACAAGCATTTGCTCAAGGAGTTTCAGGAGAAACCGTAATAGGTTTTGTCAGAATTCATGAATCAACTCCTTCAAACCCTTCTATTCCTGTAAAATATTCATTCGATGTTATCAATCCGAAAAAGCCAACAAGCAGCTCTGATTATGTAGTAGCAAAGCAATTCAAATACTATACAGCATTAAACGATTTAAAAGAAGCGCTGTTAACCATCATTGCTTTTTTGAAAAAAGAATTTACAGAAGAAGGAATGTTTTTAGTAGAACACATGCTATTACGTCCGGATGTAACTAAAGAAACAGGAGAGCACTTTTTACCGATTTGCGCAGATGATTGTGCCGATTGCGGAACGATTGATCCGTATTCATATAGAGTAAGTATTGTACTTCCCGGATATACCTACCGATTCTCTAATCCGGATTTCAGACGCTATATGGAAGATGTTATTCGAGAAGAATTACCCGCCCATGTACTTCCTAAAATATGTTGGGTAGGAAATAGAAACGGCATTGTAGAAGATACCGAAAATGATTTACTGCAATTTGAAAATGCCTATAAAAAGTATTTGTATGAAAAAACAACTCTGGAGCAAGAACAACCAACAAATGCTAATGAATTGCAAAACCTGATCAAGGCAATGCACGAATTAAATACCGTATATCCTGTAGGCAGATTGATGGATTGTAATGCAGAAGATGAAGCCTTAGACGGAAGAATCATCTTAGGACAATCAAGTATAGGAAATATAGAAGGAGAAAAAGAAAATATAAGTAACTCAGAAAAGTCATAAAAAAATATTGTGTGGTAACCACAGCCAAAACTTAATAAGTATGGAAACTAAGCTAAAAGATATAACAACAGAGTACAGTAAGTTTAATGCTAATCAAGTATTAACTGAAAAACAATTAAATGCATTTATTGATTATTTTGATGATCAAGATCGTTTGTCTAGAATAGGTTTAAGCGGAGTAGGACTCGTTTGTGGTTTTGAATTAACACCGCAGTTTAATGCAGATAAAACAGCATTAAACAGTATTCAAATAACCCAAGGTGCAGGGGTTACTACAGATGGAGATTTAGTTCAGTTTTATGACTTATTAAAAGAGAATTTAAAAAGTAAAACATTTTCATACTATAAAAAGTTTGAAGATGATAAAGCCACCTATAGTAAGTTTTTAAACGCTCAAAACAAACAGTATAACCTGTGGGAGTTACACAGTGTAAAAGATGAATCCTATACGGATTTAGTTGAGTTTCCGGAAATACAAAAAATGGCTGTTATTCTGTATATAGAGCAATATGCTAAAGAAGACGAATTGTGTAACAAACTAACCTGTGACAATCAAGGGATTGAACAAATTAGCAACCTACGAGTTTTACTTGTCAGCAATGAAGATTTAGAAGCAATTGCACTTAATGATGATATATATGTAAAACACGATTGGTATAAAATTAATTACGAATTACCGGTTGTTGAAGCAAGAAGAGTGGTTTTAACACCTAATAACACACAAACGTTTACAGCATTAAAAAAACAATTTGATGAGGTAATCAAAGATGAAAGCATCACTACCGATTTAATTCTGGGATTTGATGTGATTCTATCTAAATTCCAACGCCCGTCAATTGCCAATAAAATTAAATCACTATTCAGTTTTAGCTCCTTAGCCGTTCCGTTAGATTTTCAATATCGATATGATATATGTAAAGATTTAATAGATACCTATAATGAAATTAAAGAGTTACTACTGCATATTAATGTAAACTGCTGTCCTAATATTGGAGCGTTTCCTAAACATTTAATGCTTGGAAAATTAAAAGAAACCATTTACCCTGAATTACGACACCGATTTTATAAAGCCCCGATTGTAGGTGTAGAAGATGAAAATTTACAAAGAGTTCTTCACTTGGTAAACAGAGCAATTGTAATTGCAAACAGTTATATAGGAAAAGACAAAACGGATGATGTGGTTATTACCCCGTCTCAAGCATATACAACGCTAAGTGAAAAAGCAGTTCCTTTTTATTATAATGTTTCTTTACCATTACTAAAAAACTGGAATTTTGATAAAACAAAGAATTACAGAGAAAACCAAAATTTAAGTTACCATAAAGAAAACCTGTCTCAAGCATTACCCATACAAAAACCATTGTCATACAATATAGATAAAAATGATTTCTATAGAATAGAAGGGCATCAAGGAAAAATGTATAGAGAAGCTTTAGCCAAACTATCAAAATTAAAAAAAGATCACGGGTTAAGTTTTGATGTTAAAACACTTTCTATCAATGCCACTCAGCAAAACATTAATCTGAATGATTATGAATGTGAGTTTGAAGATTTAAAAATGCTATTAAATGCATGGAGAGCAGAACAAAACTGTATTCTGTCAGAAGTAAGTAAAACATTTTCTGCGTTCAGATTAAGTGACCCTAAATCAAACACCGTAGTTGATAAAGTAGTAGCTGTAAAAGGCAGAGATTATTTGTTAGATACTGTAAAAGATGTAGAATTGACTCCGATAGCTAAAGAACCTATACTTCGTGTAGAAGAGGTGATAAGCAAACCGGTTTCGTATAAAGAGCTTGCCGATGCTTATACCATTAATGAAAAAGAATATAGCTATACTTCTTATAAAGAAAATATTGTAAAAGACAGTTTAACCAAAGAAGAAGACTCACTAGGCTACTTAATAGAAAAAGTTTTTGATCAAAACAAAGAAGCAACTGCCGGAGATATTATTGTTGATTTAGGAAAAGAAACTTCACTGATAAAAGATAACGAAGTATGGAGCAAAGAACCTGAATTAGGAGAGTTTATTTTAACTGATATTTCTGAAACTTTGGTACATGCTTATGTGCTTGATAATAAAGTACCTTTAGATATAAGAGATATCAATAACACTGTGTTGGTAAGCTATAAACTAACGATTGAACAATTATGCAAACAAGTAAAAAAATTACAAGCAAAATACAACAGTACCAGCTTAAAATTAACCATTAAACAAATTTTAGGACTATTAATTAACCAACTCTCAATTGTTTGTTGCTCAGGTAAAAAGTTAGAAACCCTATTGGCAGAAATAGAAAAAAGAAAGAAGAAAATTTTAGACAGAATTCAACTTTCTGAATTTGTAAAACAACATCCGGGGTTAGAGCACAAAGCAGGAGTTATTCCGGGAGGAACGTTTGTAATGGTGTATGTAACTGAAAATGCAGCAGACAAAAACACATTTGATGAAGTGGTGTTAACGATTGTTTTTAGAAACCAACCTATTACAACTACCGATTTAGGCTCTATAAAAGATGAAATCTTATCCCCTAAAGAAGCCTTTTTAGGTAAAGAAATTCTATATAAAAACGGAGGCGTTATCAATTTATGGGATAAAAGTGCCAGCATTCAATTTTCATTTGTAGACAGAACTTCATTAGATCTTAAAGACAGAATATTAATTAATGAAGATGTTGTATTGGTAGGAAAAACACTACCGGAAACCGTAAGTAATTTTACAACGTTTTTAAATAGAACTTGGTCGAGAGCCGGATTGTCTGAAACAATAAAAGCAGGAGAAACGGTACTATATAAAGACGGCTCAGTAGGAATGCAAATTATGATAAAAGATCATTTAGTTCCTAAAGATGCTTACTATTTACAAATTTTTAATCCGAATGTTTTAGGTACCAATGCCCGATTATTTTTTGATGAAAATAAAGTAATTACCAGCAACGCAACCCTAAGAAACACAGTAGTGGCAGATTTCTCATTGCCTTATATGTGTTGCTCAGATTGTGCTCCGATAAACTTTATCATACCTAAAGAACCACCGTTTTTAAGTTTACCATATAGCCACATTTGTTTACGAGAAGATACCGTTATAGAACCCTTAGTATTTACCGTGAAACCGGAAGACGGAGTTATTAAAGCGGTAGCACCGGAAGGAATTGAAACCGGAGTTTATGTAGATCCGGAAGACAATAAAACAAAATTAGAGGTTACTAAAATTGATAAAAGTTTACTAGGAACAACTATTAAATTTACGGTAAATGACGAATCTACGCATTGTGAAATTATAGTATATCCTGAACTACGATTAACCGTAACTATTGAAGAACCAATAGAATATAATAACGACAAAACTGAGGCAAGAGTAACGTATGTATTGAATTGGCATGACGAATCTTTAGTAAATGCAGACTTCTTTAAAAGCATTATTTATAAATGGGATTTTAACGGAGACGGAACTAAAGTTGAAAGAATACCAACAGATAATAAGATTATTCAAAATTACAAACTACCTATTAACGATACCGATAATACGGTATATCCGGAATTGGAAATCTCATTAGGACCTTGTGCAAAAACAGTAGTGATTAGACCTATAATTTTTGATAGATTAATTCCTTCTGAATTAGCCATTCAACCTTCTTATTGTTTAGATGTAGAAAAAGAACCTACGGCAAGAATTAAGTTTATAAATGTAAATGGAGTGATTACCGTTGCAGGAGATGAGATTAAAGGACTATCCATTGAAGGAGAAGAGTTAGTGATTGACAGTGCTGTATTTGATGCCTATGACCAAACTATTGAGTTTTTAGAAGGCGGACAAACTACCAATGCAAGAATTTCGATTCACAAAGTGCAACAAATTAGTATTGTAGAACAAAGCACTTCAAGATATTTCTGGAAAAGTGGTCAATTGTATTATGAAGGTTTCTTTGAAGCCGGACTTCCGGATGGAGTTAAGCCTACAGGTTTATTCTATCAGTGGGAAGCTAACGGAATAAAATCAACCAGCGAATTATTTACGCCTCAATTTTTGATTAAAGAGGGAATAGAAAATACAATTACAGTTACCTTACAAATTAAAGACGGAAATGGCTGTTCATCAAGCACAGAATTAAGTAAAAAAATTCCATTCCCTAAATTTACCATAAGCCTGCCACAAGCCGAGTTCTGTTTGAATGATAAAACCCCTCATGCTATTGAGGTAAGACCAGATTTTGAGGGCGTTCAACTCACCGGAGGAAATGCAAAATTTAATGAAGATAAAAAAGTATGGGAATTTATTCCTGCACAATCAGGAATCTTAACTCCGGGCACGGTAACCTTTAGTGTTGTAGGTGCATTTGCTTCACAAACAGTTACATTAATTGATAAAGCAACATCAGATTTTACCTACAGTTTTGATGAAGCCACAAGAAAACTTTCATTAACCAATACTTCGGAACAGGGAGAAGAGTATATCTGGGTAATAGCCGGTAAAGAAAGAGATCCGCAAACCAAAAGAATTACTATAGTTGAAGATTTAAGTAATTACGACGGTGAGTTTATAGAAGTGTCATTAGTGGTCGTAAGTCAATGTGGAAAAGATGTAAAAACAGAAAACATCAGTTTAACTAAAATCCAAGACCAAACCTGTGAAGAAATAACTAAAACAGGAATTACTGAAGATGCAAAACTGTTGAATAGAGAAGATGGAAAGTTAGGAACCTTTTTAAGTACAAATGTGGTAATTCCTACCATAGATCTATACGATTCAATACTAAAAGATACCGCTAATTCTTTCTTAACAGGAGATAAAAACAATGACTTACCAACTATTTTCTTACCACTATTAGAAGATAGCTCTGAATTGTTAAAACGAACAAGTACCGATACAGAAAGAGCATTGATATCAAAATATTACAGAGCACAAGTAAAACTATTCTTTAATATACTTCACTGTCAAGATGCTGTTTTATTAGAAGAATTTCAACCTGCAATAGAAGAAATACTGAATGAAATCAGAATTGATATTCAAGAATTCAGAGAGTTCGGAATAAAAGTAGATGACGGAACATTGGCTACGTTTTTGAAAAAATATGCAGTAGAAATTAAAGCACTATTCATTTCAGAATTTATTAATAAAGAATTGTTACCTAATTTATGATACATAACCAGGAACATATCATTAATAAAGTATTTGTAGAGGTAAATACAAAAAGTATAAAAGTAGCCGAAGAGTTTAAAAACTCCATAGAAAACTTTTTGCAAGAGGAATTATTACCTCAAATAGAAGCCTATTTTAATTCGTTGAACTTAAATACACCCGAAGTAATTCAACAAATAACAAAGTTAAATTTAGAGGTAAATTTATCAAAGAACCATTCATCAGTTAGTTTCAATTCCATTAAACAGGAGATAAAAGAACAGCTAATAGAAAAGTTAGATGAAAAGATTCAAAAACCAGCAATCCATGATATTGAAATTGAATCTAAATCAATAGCTACTTCAAAAGCAGATACGTTTTTTTATTTCCTGGAAAATGGTACTTCAGCTTGGTGGAATACCCATACGGAGAACGAATATAAGTTTACCAAACAACTCTTATTTGAAATTACAGAAACAAGCAGTTTTGAAACACGATTTTTAAGAGCGCTGAAAAATCCAAGACAAAGGCAACGCTTGTTATGTCAGTTTTTTAACGACGAATTGCACATTTTGTTTTTAGGAATTTATCATAAACCTCCAGGATATAAAGAAGTATTATCTGTAATAACCAACTTTAATTTTATTGCTGAAGAAGTAAAAAATAGCATTTGGAATTTCTTTATAGACAGTATATATCAAAAGAATATTGCTACGATTATACAAAAAACAGAAGCTGTTATTAATGCATACAGCAATCTGAAAACAAAAGAAAATGAAGTGTCAGAACTGTATAAAATTACGCAACTGATTAACAACAAAATTTCTGCAAAGAAAGAAAACTCGACTCAGTTATCGGGTGATTTGATAACTCCTAAACAATCAATAGGTATACGTGAAGAAAATACAGAGCATATAAAAGCGGTAAAAAATAAAGCGGAAGAAAGTAGTGAACATAAAGAAACAGAAGAAATACATTATTTGAGCGAAAAAGTAGAAAAAACAAATGTAGAGACTATTCATAACAAAGAACTTCTTTCTGAAAAAACAACATCAATAAATACAGAAAATCAACAAGCAGCATATAAAAATACAGACTCTTTAAAGAAAGAAGAAAGCAACGATAATACTTCAAAACCAATAGCTGAAAGTGAAGAAAATCAAGTAACAGAGAATAACTCAAATCAAGAAAAAGAACAATTTGCTTCAGAAACACAAGTTCATGAAGAAACACTTTCTAATGCTAAAAATAAGCAAACAAAAACCGATAAAGAAACTTCTGAAAAAGCGTTAGAAAAACAACCTGTATCCATAAACAATCTTTTTAAGAACCCGGAAACGGTAAATGAAGCAAAAACATATCTGATTAACAATGCAGGGCTCATTTTAATACACCCGTTTTTAAAACAATTCTTTGCCACGTGTGGTTTTTTAAATGAAGAAAATAAAATAATAAAACCTACAGAGGCTGTACACTTACTGCATTATATAGCTACTAAAAAAGAACAACAGTTTGAAAGCAATTTATTAGTAGAGAAGTTTTTATGTAACATTCCTATTCATCAACCTATTGAAAGAAGAGTGTTGTTAAGTGATGAGTTAAAAGAAAAGTCAGAAGAGTTATTAAAAGCAGTTGTACAAAGCTGGGATGTATTAAAAAACTCATCAACTGATCTTATAAGATATGAGTTTATTCAAAGACAAGGAAAATTAGATCTAACAAAAGAACACCCAACAATTATTGTTGAAAGAAAAACACAAGACATTTTATTAAGCAAATTACCTTGGAGTGTGAGCTTATGTAAACTGCCATGGATGCATACTTTAATTTTTACTGAATGGTAAACGTTAGAGATAAACGAAACTAAAACCACGCAAATTATGTTTTTCAGAGATAAAAAATACAAGCCACAAACCCATGCTGATTTAGAAAAAAAGCAAGGTGCCTTTATTCAACCTAAACTAACGTTTGGTAAACCGGGAGATAAATATGAGGTTGAAGCCGATACAATGGCAGCTAAAGTTGTTAATAAACCTACCGAACATAAAACCATTCAAAAAAAAGAAGAACAAGAAGAAATACAGCAAAAACCATTAGCTTCTGAAGTAACACCGTTCATACAAAAAGCTGAAAGCTCAGAAGAAGAATCGGTTCAACAAAAACAGGAAGAAGAAGAAAATAAAGTACAGAAAATGGAGGAAGAAGAAGCGGTACAGAGTAAAGAAGAGGAGGAAGAAACAGTACAATCTAAATGTGAAAAATGTGAAAAAGAAGATAAAGTTCAAAAACAAGAAGATGAAGAAGCTCAGGCAAAACCTAATAAAGGAAGTGCCAATTTGCAAACCAACTCTATTGAAGGGCAACTAAGAAGAGGTCAAGGTGGAGGAAAAATGGATGCGCAAACCCGTAATGATATGGAATCCGGGTTTGGTGCCGATTTTTCTCATGTAAATATTCATACAGATTCTCAGGCTGCACAAATGAGTGCTAATATAGGAGCACAGGCGTTTACACACGGAAATGATATTTATTTTAATAAAGGAAAATACAATCCAACCTCAAAAGAAGGAAAAACATTGTTGGCTCATGAGTTAACACATACCATTCAACAAAAGGGAATGGTACAGAAAAAAATTCAGAAAGCATGTGGGTCGGCAGCGGTAGGACCTACTCCGTCTAATTGTGTTTTGGTAAATAAACCTCCGTTGGGAAGAAGATTTTTGTTTAAAAGCAATTGTGATGATTTCGAAACCGGAGAGGAAGGAAGTTTGAGAGCATTTGCAAGGAGTATAGCTTCTGGTAGTAGAGTTGAGGTTTTAGGAATGGCAAGCTCAGATGGGAATGCATCATATAATGAAAGTTTATCATGTCATAGAGCCAATAGAATGGCAAGTGTAATACATTCGGAAGGGATTATGCCTAATGTAATAGAAGCTACCGGAGAAGTGGCAGGAACAGATGGAAATAGTTCTTTCAGAGCAGCAGCTATTAATGTAACGGCACCCTCAGTACCAACTCCGGTGCCTCAGCCTCAGTGTACTACTCCAAGCTTTGTTCCGGGGTCTTCTACTTTAACATCTATAGGTTTAAGAGGGGGATGTGGTTCAGGAGCCGACTTTATATCACATGATTTTCCCGGGGTGCCGGCAGCATTAAGAAGAAGAAGCCTATATAGCCCTATGAGCTTTCTTTCGGATACAGGCCTAGAAAATAGAATGAGGTCTGAATTAAGCTTTTTTGCCGGTAGTTTGGGGGTAAGTTTATTTAATCATTTTAATATAGGAAGTGGTAGTACACTTTCACATGGTATAGGAACAGCTTTATCAAGAGAAGTTAATAGCTCGCCTACTTTTGCTAGTTTGTCGTCAGCAACCATTACGTTGATAGAATCACAGATAAGAGCCCAGGTATTAGCTTCTTGTCATATTGATTGGACAAAATTTAATGTGTTGCCAACAGCAGGAAGTTTGCCTGGTGCTAATTTCAATGTATTACATGGAGATACCTTAACGCTTAATGCAGTATTAGGAGGCACTCAAGGATTAGAAGTTTTTATTAGGGATTTTAATTTTGACTCTACAACAAATACCTTTTCAGGTGTTTTAAGATTTAAGATTTGTGATGATTTTGGTGTTGATCACAGCGATATGGATCCGTTAAATCCGGGTCACGGTTCTCCCGGATTAGTAGCCTTTTGGATTTTACAACATGAGCGCCCATCTAGACACGTAGCCTACATAAATAATGTTTTTGTAGAAAGAAGTTTTTCAGGTGTTCTATAAAATGCGATAATAAGATATATACATAAAAAAAGAGTCAATGACTGATCCAACTAAAACAAAATTTGCAACAACCATTATAGCCATAACAGGCTTAATAAGTGCTATAGGAGGTGTAATAACCATATTACATAATGTAGGAGTTTTAGATTTTGGTAAGCTTAAAAAAGAGGAGATAAAAATTGAAGAAGTAAAAAAAGAAGAGCCCCATCAAGAAGAAAAAATAAAAGATACTAAGCAAAAGGTTATTACAACGATTAATCCTAAAGTATATGAAGCAGCTAAAGAATATAACTTAACCGGGTACTGGTTAGATAAAGCCAATGCAAATGGCAAATATTATATAACACATCAAAATACAGGGAATGTCAGTTTTACTGAATACTCGTTGATTTTCGGGCAATGGATTAGTACAGCTACAGGACAAGGAAAGTGTAATAACAATACCCTGGAAATTCCTTATGAAACCTATTTAGGTACTAACGGAAAGTTTACAGGAAAAATTTCAAATAACGGCAAAGAAATAGAAGGGACTATTAGCGATTTTAATGCAGGCATGACGGCTATGTTGAATCTTAAAAAAGAAGAATAAATTATGTTTACAGCTAAGAAAAATAATACACCACAACCCAATTCAGCATTGCATAAAAAAACACCTTTCATACAACCGGAAATGAAGGTGATAAAATCGGATAATGATAAAGAAAAAGCTTCTAAAGATTCCGCAAAAAAGACAACAGAAGAAACTCCTGATTTTTTTCAGGCTACCCCTCAAAAAGTTTTAAATAAAGTAGAAGAGAAAACTACGTTAGAAAAAAAAGAAGGCGCTAAAGAACTTCAAAGCAATAAAGGACAAGAAGGAAGTAAAAAAGGAGAACAACAAGGAAAAATGATGTCCTCTAAAGGCAAAAGCAGTGTTGTAAATGCCTTAAAAGGAAACAATGCCGTGCCTAAAAATACAGCAATTCCTTCTCTTGAAGTACAACCGGATCAAAAGGTAGAAGCAAAAGAAACAGGAAAAGAAGAGGTTGATAAAAAAGAAAAAGAACCTAAAGGAAAAGTAGAGAAAGCAGAAAAGAAAATACCGAAAGCACCTACCAAACCCGAAGATGACCCTGCTTTTCAACAACAAATAAAAGAAACAGAAAAAACAAAAGAAGAAAAATCGCAACACCCGGAAGCTTCAGCAAAAGTTACTGAGCAAAAAGAAGCGGGGTATGCCTCAGCAGAAGCACAATCGAAGAAAAATGATCAAGAAGTGCATGCTGAGTCAATGTCTGAAGTATCTGAAAAAGAAAAAGAAAGAGAACCTTTTACACCGGAATCATTTAAAAAACTATTAGAGAAAAATTTAGAAGATTTAGAAGATGATTTACCTAAAAATTCTGATGAAGCAAAAGAGTTTAAAGAAGATAAGCCTATTGAAGGCATTAAAGAAAATATATCCGGACAAGTAACGGCTGAAGGAGATAAGTTAGCTGGGCCCATGAAAAGTGAGGCAAACAAACCAGCACCTGCAAGTGGCAAACCTACAGAGGAAGTAAAACCCTTACCTGCTGCCGATCCGGGGAAACCACCTAAACAATTAGATGCCAAAGCAGCTATTCCGAAGCCTAAGACTTCCGAAGAAATTTCAATGGAAAAAGAAAGTCAGTCATTAGATGATTACATGACTGAGAATGAAGTTACCGATGAGCAATTAGCAAAATCTAATGAGCCTAAATTTACAGGAGCTTTAGATGAAAAAAACAAAGCCCAAACAGAAGCCAAATTAGCACCGTCAAAATATAGAAAGAAAGAGCAAGCACAGTTGGGAGCTGCCCAAAAAGTAGCTTCGGTTGATAGTAAGGAAGGTTTAGATCAAATGCAAGCAGCCAAAGTTTTATCAGAAAATACGGTTTTAACAAATCAAACCACTAATAAAACCAATGATAAAACAGAGCAGGAAAAAATTTATGCAGAGTTTGAAACTATTTATAATGACACAAAAAAGAAAGTAACCGATAGTTTAGAAAAACTTTCTGAAGATGTTGATAAAAAGTTTAGCGAAGAAGCAGAAAGTGCTCAAAAAACATTTGAGAAAAATGTTGAAGATGGCTTAGGAGAAATTTATGGATGGACGGTAATTGATGATTGGATTTTCGGAGAAGATACGGAGGCTATTGATAAACTATTCAGAGTTGAAAAAAATAAATTTATCACTAAAATGAACAGCGTTTTAGATGATATTTCTATCATTATTGCCGATGGGTTAAACGGAGCTTTAGATGCTATTGCTGAAGGAAAGAAAAAATCAAAAGAAAAATTTGATAGTCTGGATGCATCACAAAAAAAACTGGCAGAAGATGCTTTTAACGATTTTAATGATCAATATGCAGATTTAGAAGATACCGTTTATGAAAAACAAGAAGAGTTAGCCGCAGATTTAGCACAGTCTTACAAAGAAAATGTAGATGTACTTCAAGAAAAATTTGATGAAATAAAAGAAAGAGTAAGTGCAGGGTGGATTGGAGCAGCGCTTAATGCCTTAGCCGGAGTTATAAAAACAATCTTAAAAATAAAAGATTTATTGCTTAATCTGCTAGCGGCGGCGGCTAGCGCTATCGGAGCTATTATTTCAGACCCGATAGGCTTCTTAAGTAATTTAATTAGTGGAATTAAGCAAGGATTTGTTGATTTTGGTAATAACATTAAACAACACATGATTAAAGGACTGATAGAATGGCTAACAGGATCTTTAGGAAATGTGGGTATTACCCTACCGGATAATTTATTTAGTCTTTCAGGAATATTTAGTCTGGTAGCCCAAATGTTGGGGCTTACCTGGGAATATTTTAGAAGTAAAGCTGTTAAACATTTAGGAGAGCCTGTTGTTGCCGGAATAGAGAAAGCAGTGGAAATATTTACCATTGTTAAGTCGAAAGGAGTTATGGGGCTTTGGGAATACATTAAAGAACAATTCGGTAATCTTAAAGAAATGGTTATGGATGCCATTCGTGATATGATTATTACCAAAGTTATTGAAGCAGGAATCAAATGGGTAATGGGATTGTTGAGTCCGGCAGGAGCTTTTGTAAAAGCCGCCATGATGATTATAGATATTGTGAAGTTTTTTGTAGAAAGAGCCGCACAAATTTTTGAATTGGTAACTGCGTTTATAGATAGTATAAAAGCGTTAGCTTCCGGAAATGTTAAAGCAGTAGCTAAAGGGATTGAAACAGCGTTGGCTAAAGCCATTCCTGTATTGATAAGCTTTTTAGCGGCTTTGGTTGGAATTACAGGGCTTACCGGTAAAATTCAAAAGATTATTAAGAAAGTTCGTAAAAAGATTGATAAAGCCATCGATAAAATAATTTTTAAGGCTAAAAAAATGTTCAATAAAATTTTAGGAAAAAAGAAACCTAAAAAAGGAGCTGCTAAAAAAATTAAAGACGACAACAAAAAACAAAAACCGGCAGAACTTACGGCAAAAGACAAAGCAAAACACAAAAAAATTGCAACTACCATTAAAAAGAAATTAAGTGAAAAAGCTAAAAAAGATGAAAGCTTTGAAGTATTTCATAAAAGAAAGAAAAAAGAAGCAAAAGCATTTGAAGATAAATACCAACCTCAATTAAAAAAAGGAATTAATATAGATGTATCGGTAACTCCTTTAGAAAGTGATAAAAAAGATAATGATGTAGATTTTAAAATTAAAATAGCACCTAATAATACAACAGAAGAGGGAGCAGCAGTTCACGAGTTCGGAAATATTGAAGAACTGGAAAAAGAGCCGCAAATCCTGAGTCAATTAGGTAAAAAAGTTACCGATAATAATGATGAAATTACACCTGAGTTTAAAGCTAAATTAGGCAATCATGCTGATAATAAATTAAAATTTAAAGGAGAAAAGAAAGAAAATCAGGCATATCAATTAATGTCTAAAACAGGTAAAATTAACAAAGTTAGTTTTAAAGGTAAGACCAATCCTCTGCCAGCATTGTATATTGATGGTAGTGATACAGATGATAACTATGCAGACCAAGGGAAATTAAAAAAAGGAGCAAGCAAGAATTATAAAAAAACACATGGTCATTATAAGCCAGATAAAATAACGATGACTTATAATAAGGCAACTAAAAAATATTTAGCAGAGTATACAACCAAGCCATATACAGGTGAAGATAAAGGAAAAAATAATCCAAAATTTAAAATAGAAATTTCCTATGGTGAGGTTGCTAAGGGAAGTAATGATTTTAAAGAAAACAGAAGTGTTTTTGGAGATAATCTGGTTTTTAAACTAGAAGGTAATCCTAGAGGAACTACTGATAGTGCTGCTAATGGTTTTGATAATGCACATTTAATAGGAGATCGATTTGGTGGTTCAGGGAAAAACGCAGCATTAAATATTTATCCTTCTTCTCCCGACTATAACAGAAAAGCAATGTTGGGAGTTGAAAACAAAATGGCAGCAGTTTTTTCTGATCCTAGTGTTTCCACTTTTGATTTAAATGTATCTGCAACGATAAAGCATGAAAAAGGAGATAATCTAAATCAATTATTAGAAAAGGAGTTTGCAAAAGATAACCCGAAATTCAATCCAGAAAAATTCAAAGGTTTAGACGAAAAGCAAGTAAAAGGAAAATTAGTTAAAGTATTACAGAAAGAAATTAATGAAGATCTTAAAGAGTTACCAGGTCAATTTTTAAATGTTTTTTATAAGAGTAGCGGTTATGAATTTACTAAAAAACAAATGGTAACAGATCCTAATGATCCAAATTACAAAGCCGATTTTAACCAGCATACTTTTGGAAATAAAACTGCTAAATTAGGTGTTGATAGTAGTTATGATAACATCATAAAAGATCATAAAGCAATGCAAGATGAAACGCAAACAGAAAGTGCATCTTAAAATAAGTGAATATGGAAGTAATTGATACAAAAATAAACTCATTAATTAATTTAGAATTAATAAAATACCTTGAAGAGAGAGTTCGGGCAAGGCTATCATATGAATTGAGAGATGAGATAATTGAGGTGGTTGAACCAAAAATAGAAGATGACGGAACATTTTTGTCTGATTTTATCATTAGAAACCAATTGTCTAATTATGAAGTTGTTTTATTATTATTGACATTAATACCTCATTTCACACCAAATTTTTATACTAGAATTATTGAAGATTATATTCCTGAAGGAGGGGAATTTCCTGAGTTTGGAGGAGTTAAAGGAAAGTCATATAGAGGTATTTTACCCACTGTAGAAACAGCTCTTTATGTATTATCAGGTAATTATATAACTAATAGGTTATCAAACAGATCTTATATTCTTTATGAAAATCGATTGATAAAAAATAAAATTATATATGTAGAAAACACCTTAGAAGGTGAGCCATTAACGTCTGCAAAATTGATTTTATCGGAAGAATACGTTCATTTATTTTTGACAGGACAAGAGTTAAAACCTCAATTAAGTCAAGATTTTCCGGCAAGCTTAATTAAAACAGATTTAAGTTGGAATGATTTGGTATTGAATTCAAAAACCATGGAAGAGGTAAAAGAGATTGAGCATTGGTTGGAATATAATGAGGTATTGATGAAAGATTGGGGAATGCAGTCTAAAATTAAACCGGGTTACAGAGTTTTGTTTTACGGGTTACCCGGAACCGGAAAAACATTAACGGCAAGTTTGTTAGGAAAATACACAAATAAAGATGTGTATAGAGTTGATTTATCAATGGTAGTATCAAAATATATAGGTGAAACAGAAAAAAATCTCTCTAAGTTATTTGACAAATCAATTCATCAAGATTGGATTTTATTTTTTGATGAAGCAGATTCTATTTTTGGAAAAAGAACCAATGTAAGAGATGCTCATGATAAATATGCAAACCAAGAAGTATCTTACTTATTACAACGTATAGAAGCACATCCCGGATTAATTATTCTAGCATCAAACTTTAAAAACAATATAGATTCTGCTTTTACCAGACGATTTAATAATATTATAGAATTTGAGGCGCCTAATTATGAAGAAAGACTTGTATTATGGAAAAATAATTTACCTCAAAATGTAGAATTAGAAGAATCTGTGGCTGTTGAAGAACTTGCTAAAAAATTTAATATGACAGGAGCAAATATTGTAAATATTGTTCAGTATGCTTGTTTAAAAACCATAGCAAATAAAAAGCAACAAATACAAAAGCAGTACCTGTTAGAAGGCATAAAAAAAGAATATACAAAAGAAGGAAAAACTACCAATATTACCTTGTAAGTTGTTGAGGTGTACAGGGTAACTTAATACATAAAAACGAACCATTATGAAAACAATAAATCAAATAAACGGAATTCCCTTACATTATGCACGATTAACTAATCACCCGTATGGTACCAGAGGTGAGCAACGTAATTTTTCAATTGACGAAAGTTTTTTACCGGTACTTGAAAATGCACTACAAGAAGTTTTTACTCATTGCCCTTTAGGAGTACCCGAAGTAATTACAACTGCAGGTATTTTTGTAGATAAACCCGGACAGCACGGACACGGAAAGGCATTTGATTTAGATGCCATTTTTTGGCGTAACGAAACATTGGTAACTGCTAATTTTATACATCAAAAAGAATTGTATTTAGGCATAGAATCTTTTTTAAGAAAACACTTTGGAATTGTGTTGAATTATTACTACCCGAATCATAAAGATCATTGGCATGTAGATACCAGTGTTCCTGTTGATTATAATGAAACATCTAAATCAGAAACCTTGTATTTACAATTAGTTCTTAAATACATTTACAATGAAGAAATATTAGTAGATGGTGTTTGGGGTCGTCAAACTTCTGGAGTAGTAACAGAAGTTTTTGGAAAATTAGGAATAGATACTCCAATAACCACCAAAACTAATTATTTAAAGTTTTTAGACCTTACCGGTAGAATAGCATTTAAGCTGTTTGAAGAAAACACCTCACCCAAACATTTATTGAATAACTTAACAGAAGTAATTGAAGATTTACCACAGCAAAACAGAATAGCCGTAAGGGAAGCATTAAACAGCTTTTTAGATCATGGCGAAACGGCCCAATGGCTTGGTAATTTTGATGAAACTCATAATTTAGATACGATTATAAATAGTGTTATCTAAATGTTTATTATGGTATAATTTAATACTGTTTGTATTTATTTGTTTTATATAGCTGGCTTAAGTTTTGGTTATTTTAAAATTGGTCTTTTTTAAGAATTTTGAAAAGATATAAAACTACCCTTTTGAGTAGAATATAATAATGGAGTACTCATTATTTTTGCTGTAAATCATAACAACAATAGATATGAGATATAGTAGAAATAGAATATATGTTAAACCGGAAGAGCAAGAGCTTATTAAAAATTACCCTGTTTTATTGGCGGGTGCTGGGATTGGTAGTGTTATTGCAGAATGTGCTTTGCGTTTTGGGTTTGAAAACATAACTATTATAGATGGAGATTATGTTGAGAAGTCAAATTTAAATAGACAAAATTACACAGAGGATAATATTAATACAAATAAGGTAGATGCTATAAAAAAACGATTATTATCTATAAATAAGGAAGCATGTATTAATATATATAACTGTTTTTTAACAGCAGAAAATATAGAAGAATATATTTTTAATCATAAGATAGCAATTAATGCGTTGGATTTTACTTCAAATGTGCCTTTGATTTTTGATGAGGTTTGCCAACAAAATAATATACCAGTTGTTCACCCTTATAATTTAGGTTGGGGAGGGTTGGCTACTGTAATATCACCTAATGGTTTATCATTGAAAGCTATTGCAAAAAATGGACAAAAGGTTAATGAGCTTCGAGTAGTAGAATATACGTCAAGCTATATGAAGTTTTGGGGAACACCTCAGTTATGGATTGATGAAATATTAGATGAGTACTTAAATGAAAATAAAAAATTATCTCCACCACAATTATCTATTGGTTCTTGGTTGGTAGCTAGTATTTGCACACATCTACTTTTTAAAATAGCAACCAATAAAGAGTATAAAAGATTTCCGGAATTTTATTTTTCTTCTATCAATACTAATTAAATTAATTTATTATTGATAGCATATACAATAGCTTCTGAAATATTAGTAACCCCTAATTTTTCAAACAACTTCCTTCTATGGAATTTAACTGTATCTGGAGATACAAACATAGGGTCTGCCATATCATTAATTGTATATCCTCTTACAGAAAATTTTAAAATTTCCTTTTCTCTGTTAGAAAGCTCAATTTTCTCTTCTGTTTTCCAAAAATTGCCAATTAAATCATATTTAAAAATTTTATTTTCTCCTTTCTTGTATATGGTTATGTTTCCAGAATTTTGTTCATTAGAAAGAGAAATAATACAAATAGCTTTCCATATTTTTCCTTCATCAGTTAAAAAAATAGGAGTTAATTTTTGATTTATCAAGAATGTTCTACCTTCTTGATTTTTTAAATGAAAGTCATAAGAAATAGAATGGTATATTCTTTCGTTTAATGGTATTTTTTGATAAAAATCAAATCCAATCGTATTTATTTTAAGCAATAAATCTATATCTTCAGGTATAACATATTTAAAGTAAAAAAGATAGCCCATTTCTTTCACTTCTTCTGCTTTATGACCACATAGAAAGAGAGGGTTTTCAGAAACATATTCAAATCCTTTTTTTTGATAATCTATTACATAAATGCTTTTGTAAGTGGTTCTGGCAAAAGCTTTTATTGCTTCCAAATAATTAGCCGTTTGCTTGTGCTCATTTTCAGATATGTTTGTGACAATATTTTGTGAAGAAAAAAAATCATTAATGTTATTCATAGTTTTGAAGGGACTTTCTTGTCAAAAGTAAGCAAAAAAAAAAGCCAAACAACTTTCTTCTCATTTTTTTCAATTAATAAATTACAAATATTCTACTAATTTGTGTAGTTCATTGAAAGCCCTAACTAGATAGTTTTGAGAGTAAAAATTATATTATCTATGATCCTCTCAAAAAATTATTTAGAAAAATTAGCAATAAAAGAAGTATATAACTTATCAAAGTTTGTAGTTGAAGAAAACTTTAATCATCACATAGAAAAAGATGATTTTAAAAGTATAAAAAAATATATTTTATCTGTTTATAAGGAAGAAGTTCAATATGTACCAAATTCTAAAATATTTGTCAGTAAAGATGATTTAGGGAAAATTACCGGTTCTATTAGGGTTTTAAAATGGAACTATATAGATAAACTACCTATTCAAAGATTGTTCGGAATAAATCCATTACTAAATATAGAAGATAGATGTTTTAATGAGATATGGCATATTGGTAGGTTTGCGATTAAAAAAGGGATAAAAGATAGCAACCTATTTAAAAAGTTAATGATTTGTGCAATCTCTCCGATATGTAGTCATACTGAAAATTTCGCTTTTGCTGAATGTGATAGCAAATTATTGAGAGTCCTATCCTTATTAGGAATAAAAGCTAAAGTGGTAGGAAAATCAATTAATTATTTGGGGTCAGAAACTATCCCTGTGTGCTTTTCATATACTGGACTTATAGGGTTTTATGAAGAAAATAAACACTTAATAACAAATCAAGAACTTCTTGAAAAAATAACTTTTAATGAAAACTACACTTTTGTGTAGTAAGAGTATAGCTATAAGAAAATAATTTTATGAATTAAAGATTAAAGAATAAAATGAGTTTATTAAAAACTATCTCAATGGTTTTACTTTTTACTTACTCTACATATGCTCAAATTGAACTAAGAGGAACGGTAAAAGATTCTTCAAATGTAGCAATAGAATTTGCTAATGTTGTCTTAACGAATCAAAAAAATGAAATTGTAAAAGGAACAATTACTAATGAAAATGGAATATTTAGTATAACAGTAAAAGAAGGTAGATATAAATTATCAATTAGTTTCTTAGGATATAAAGACTGGTTAAAAGAAATTTCAATAGATGATAGTTATGATTTTGGAGTTGTAATTCTTGAAGAGAGTAAGAATAACTTAGATGAAGTTGTAATTAAGGGAGAAAAAAGAATAATAGAAAAAAAAGTTGATAGATTAATTTTTAATGTTAGTAAAAGTATTTCAATTGATGGAGGCAATGCCATTGACGCATTAAAATATACTCCATTACTTAAAGTTAATGACGGAGAATTATCTTTAATAGGGAAAAGTGGACTTGGAGTTATGGTTGATAATAGAATTATTAAACTATCTGGAGATGATTTAACCGATTTCCTACAGTCATTACCTTCTGAAAATATAGATAAGATAGAAGTAATTACAAATCCTCCTGCAGAATATGATGCAGAAGGAAATAGTGGATTAGTAAATATAATATTAAAGAAAAACACAAATGATTCTTTTTCGGGTTTTATTAGATCAACATATCAAAAATCTCAGTACTCTAAAGGTTATTTAGGAGGAGGTTTTAATTTTCAAAAGAATAAAATATCAATGTCTTTAAACGTAAATAGTGGCCTTGGTACTGTTGGTTCAAGAGAAGAAGAAAATATATTTTATAATCAAGGGATAACAAATATAAATGAAGATAGTAAGAATAAATCAAAGTTTCTTTCTAGCAGATTGGAGTTTAATTATGATTTTTCGCCTAAAACTGACATTGGTTTTGGTTATCTTTCTAATTATAGTAATCCTACTTCTTTAGAAGAAAATAATTCATCTTCATTAAATGAACTGACATCAACAGAAAGTGATTATAAAAAAGACATAGAATACCATTCTTTAAATGTATTTTTAAAGTCTAAACTTGATACTTTAGGTAAAATAATGAAAGTTGATTTTAATTATTTGAATTATGATAATGAGTCCGAAAAATTAAATAAAACTTCAACAAATCAAGTTAATACTGATATAACAGAGAGGTTTAATTCAACTCAAAAAATTAATTTTTTTACAGCTTCTGCTGACTTCACTCTTCCTTATAAATTTCTAAATATGTCAGTTGGAACCAAACTATCGTTTATTGAAACTAATAGTGGAATCAAAACATTTAGTAAAACCAATGACAGTTTTATGCTTGATACAAATAGAACTAATGATTTTAAATATAATGAAGATATACAAGCACTATACCTAAACTTTCAAAAGAATTTAGGTAAATGGAGTTTAAAATTAGGAACAAGGTTAGAGCTTACACAAACTAAAGGAACTTCTATAAGTTTAAAACAAGGGAACACAACAAATGAAAATAATTTTTCACAATTATTTCCCTCTGCTTATGTAACATATTCTCCAAGCGAGAAAAATAATTATTCTTTAAGTTATGGTAAAAGAGTTAAGAGGCCTAATTATTCTCAATTAAATCCTTTTCGTTGGTATTCTAACCCTTTTATTTACTCGGAAGGAAACCCATTTTTAAGACCGTATTTTATAGATAATTTAGAGTTTAGTCATTCACTAAAAAATAATTTAAATACTACACTATATTATTCTCAAACAAATAATGGCTCAGATCAACTAACGATAGTTGAAAATTCTAACAATTTAAGATATACTATTTGGGAAAACTTTGTTAACAGTTACTCATTAGGTTTAACAGAATCGTATACCTTAAAAGGAATAGCAAGTTGGTTGAGTTCATATCTACAATTCAATATTAATTATTCTAAAATTAATTCTTCAATAACTAACACGATAGATAGTCAAACTGGTTTTAATTATTATTTTCAAATTAATAATTCTTTCCAGGTAACCTCAAATAAACAGCTTTCAGGAGAATTAAACTTTTGGTACTCATCATCAGGGGTAGATGGAGTTTATTTTTTATCAGACATATACAACCTTGATTTAGGTTTAAGATATAATTTGAATGAGAAATGGCTGTTTTCAGTAAACTTTCAAGATATTCTAAATTCAAATAATTTAGGTCTTAGAAGTGAAACAAATGGTATAAGTTTTAATAGACAATTGGAGTATGATAGACAAAGAATAAGATTTTCTGTACGCTATAAATTTGGAAATAATAAAGTTAAAATAAAAAAAGTGAGTTTTGGAAATGATAGCGAAAGAGATAGACTTGATTAGGATTTGAAATAATTATCAGAGTTCTTCTGAAAAAAATACGTATGCATATGTTAGTCCGAAAAAGGTTATGACTTTAAAAGAGACCTGTATTTATTAATTTTAAAACATTTAACCATGAGTAAAATCAAATTAACTAAAGGATTACAATTGAATAAAGAATCTTTATCCAAATTACAAGAGAATCAAATGAACGCTGTAAAAGGTGGAAAAGTATTCAGTTCAAGCGGGCCAGCATGTACTTGTAGAGATAACTCTTGTAAAGATAAAGAGGTTACAGTAGATAGCTTATAGTATTTGGATTGGCATACAGAGTTTTTAAAATTTTGTATGCCTCTTTTATCTAAAACAATTATTTATTATGAGTAAAATCAAATTAACTAGAGCATTACAATTGAACAAAGAGTCTTTGTCTAAATTACAGGAGAGCCAAATGGCTGCTGTAAAAGGAGGCAAAGTATTTAGTTCAAGTGGACCTAAATGTACTTGTAGAGATAATTCTTGTAACGGATCAGAAGAGTTAGATTTATCTTAAAATCATTCAGACTCGGTATTAGAATTAATAGTTAGTCTGTTTTATTTAATTTTTTAAATCTTTTAAACTTGAGTAAAATCAAATTAACTAAAGATTATAATTGAACAAAGAGTCTTTATTTAAATTACAGGAGAACTAAAAGGTTGCTGTAAAAGGAGACAAAGTGTTTAGTTCTAATGGGCTTGCCTGTTCTTGTAGAGATAATATGTAAACTGCATGAAACAAAAAGTGAGTCTGAGTTATAAGTATAAAGATTGTCACACAAAATTTTAAAAATTTTGTGTGACATTTTTATCAACCTAAAAAAATGAACTTCTTACTAGTTAACTAGTCTCCTTGTTGTTAATACGAAGATAACCCCTGTATGCTAGAAGTAATATTGATATGATAAATAAAATCGATAAAAGAATATATGACATAGAAAAAGTTTTAAGAAAATTGAGAAATAAATTCGATTCGATTAGCTTAAAAAACGGTAGTCTTGGTCTTTCATTATTTTATTACTACTACTACCTATACACTAAGAAAGATAAATATTTAAACGAAGTTTCTTATTACTTAGAAAAGTCACTGGCATATTTAGAGAGTGGAAAAATTGAGGATTTTTCAATGTTTGATCTGATAGAATTAGGGGAGTATGTTTGTTTTTTACATAAAAAAGAGTGTATTGATGAGCATGATGCTTTAAAAATAATTAAAGAAATCGAACCATTTATACTAAACTTATTGGATGACAAAATAGAAGAGGAAGATCTAGGCTCCTTAAAAGGAGTATTAAGAGTTGGAAATTATTTAATTGACCTAAGAGAAACTTTTAAACTAAACAATGAATTTTATTTGATTTCTATAGTGAAATTTATTGATCAATTATCTATACATAAAAATGCAGAATCTATTTTTTGGAGATTTCCAATGCGAAATAAAGAAAACCCAATAGTTGAGTTAGGTTTTGTTCATGGAATGTCTGGGATAATTTATTTTTTATCAAGGATGGTAGAGAATCAACTTGAAAAAGAAAAATGTGCCATGATGATTAAAAAATCAACATCGTTTGTATTAAGCTTCAAACAAGATGAACCAAATACGCTTTTTCCTTTCGCAGATGTTAAACAAAAAAGAAGTCAAAAAAGCTATCAGTGTTTAGGATATGGCGATATTGGTATAGGTTATACTTTTTTACATTTAGGGAAATATGTTGATAAAGCATACTTTAAAATTGGAGAAGGTATTATAGATAATGCTTCTAACTTTAGAGATGATGAAGGTGTCTTTATAAAAGATGCGGAGTTAGTATACGGAGCTTCAGGGCTTTTTGTTTTTTTTGATAAGTTTAAAGAACTTTCAAATAAGTATGAAAAAGCTGCTGATTATTGGCTAAATCGTATTATTAATTTTAATTACCACGAATCGGATTGGGCAGGTTATAAAACTTACATAAACGGCTTTGACGAAACAATTCAATTATCTTTTCAACATGGATTAATAGGAATTGGTTTGGCTTTGATTAACACTCAATTAACCTTTGAGTCACATGACTATTTATGTTTTTTAAATTATAAAGATTTATGAAAAAAAGTGATAAACGAATTAGAGAGATTCTTTCTTATATTAATGAGAAGGTTTTATATTCTGACGTGTCAAATTTTGAAGACGACAGTGTTTTTTCAGGAAAATTAAGTTTAGCTCTTTATTCTTTCTTAGTTTATAAGATTGAAAATGAAGATGATTATTTGTTAAAAACACAAGAAGTACTTGAAAATATTTTTGCTGATATATCGCAAAATAAATCTGAAATAATTAAAAATATAACATTAGCTGATGGACTAGTTGGGTTGGGGATTTTATTAAATATTTTGTTGAAAGAAGGGGTTTTAGATAAGGATTATTCAGAACAATTAGATGTTATAAGTGATATGGCCTATGAAAACTGCCTAAAAATGTTAAAAGAAGAAAGGTTTGATTTTTTTTATGGTGCTATTGGACTATTTCATTATCTAAATGAAGTAAATAGAGTTGATTATACTAATGAAATAGTAGATGTATTATATAAATATGGTGTGAAAAATGATTTTTTATTCTATAACAATTTTGATGACCCTTATGTTGAAGGAATTAACTTTGGTGTAGCTCATGGGAGTTTTGCAATTATATCTATATGCTTGAACCTATATCATAAAGGAGTTAAAAAAGATAAAGTAAAAGAGATAGTTATAAAATCTATCAAATCTTTATGTGAATTTAGAAAAGACCTCACTGGAGATGTTGAAATGGTAAGAGGAAAGCTATCTGATTTTTGCTCGTTATTCCCTTATAATATAGCTTCTGAAAATAAAACATCATTTTCTAAGCAAAATAAAAGTAATAAGTACTACTATACAAATAGACTAGGTTGGTGTAACGGAGACTTGAGTCGTTCATTAATAATTTATAAAGCGGCTATTTTATTTAATAATGATGAAATTTTAGATATAGCAGCTTTACTATCGCTAAGTACTCTAAATAGAATAGAAGAAGAGAAAACTGCTGTTAGGAATTTTCATATGTGTCATGGGAGTTGTGGAATTTTAATGATGTACTACAGTTTATTTAAATTAACAAATAACAATAAATATGAAAAATCTATAGATTTCTGGAAAGAGAAAACTTTAAGCTTTATGGAACAAAGAATTGATAAAGGTGTTTTTCGAGACAGAGATTTAGAAATTTTAACTGGTTGGCTGGGAGGAGCTGTATCCTTGTATGCCATCAGTGGTGAAAATATTGAAATAATAAATGATTTATACTTAATAAATATTTAGGTTATGAATGATATATCATTAGGTCTTTTAGAATTTGGAGATAGAGGAGATAAAAACTCATTAAGTGCCGTAAATGAAATAATTGAGTATGCTACAGTAGCAGACAAATTAAATTACACAAGGTTTTGGTTAGGAGAACACCATGGTCCAGACCCAAGAATTCCATATACGAATCCGGATATTTTACTTACAATTATTGCAGGTATGACCGAAAATATAAGGGTTGGTTCAGCTGGAACTTTAATAAAAATGTATGAACCATATTCAGTTATAACTAACTTTAAATTATTAAATAATCTCTTTTCAGGACGAATAGATTTGGGATTGGCCAAAGGTAATCCCGGAATAAAATATTTAAAAGAAAAAATAGACTTTAATAAAGAAGGATTTTATAATCAAAAAATTCATGAAATAGCTGAATTAATAAATAATGAGCAATATAATTTTGAAGAAAAGGAGGTAATAATCCCTCCTTATAAAGGAGATTTACCAGAACTTTGGTATTTATCTAGTTCATACAATAACTTCGATGATATAATTAAATATAAATTTAACGTTTCAAGATCTTTGTTTCATGGTCAAGGAACGACTGATACTGGGTTGGAAAAAGAAAAAATGATAAAACATAAGGAAGTATTTTTTAGCAAAAATGGATTTTACCCTAAGATTAATATAGCTGTTGGTATATCAATTGGAAAAACGATTAAAGAAGCTAAAGAAAAATTTGAACTAGCCTGTAAAAAAGAAGGTGTTTCATTATCTCAAGCATGGAAAATTATTCCAGTTACTGTAAACTCTCTTTTTGATTTATTAAATGAATATAAAATCTCTTATGGAATTGATGAATTTATTCTTTTTGATATTGGTGCAAACAACGAAGAAAAAATTGATAATATTTTTCAAATAGCTGAAAAATTTAAATTAACACAACTTAAAGAAGTATATGGGGGATAATAAAATATTCAATTTTGACAAAGTTATTTTAAGAGAGCCCACGTTACCTTTCAGCAACTTTTTTAAAATTCCTAAGAAAGAAAAAGACATAGTATCTTTTGTAAAAGAACTCTTTAACGATTCACTTTTCAAAGAAGGAATTTTTTTAGCATCTCCCGAATTATACCATGAATGGGAAAAATTCTATAACGGTCATAATAATAAAGAAGAAAAAATAGTAAGAAGTATTTTAAAATATTACATTAGAGTAACTTCTAATCCGGTTCCTTTTGGATTGTTTTCTACATATTCAATTTTACAACCAAACTCAGACAATAATAATACGAATATTTCTTATAGTAGGTTTTCTAGTTTAGATATGACTTTCTTGATGAAACTTATTCATACTATGAATAAAAGACAAGAGATAAAATCAAAGCTTAAATATTTTCCAAATAATACTTGTTACGCATTAGGAGATGAAATAAGATATATTGAAGTGATAGAAAATAATAGTGATATAAATTTCAAGCTATCAACTGTTAACAAAGATGAAGTTTTGAGTTTTGTTTTGAAGGAAACTGATAAAGGCTTGTCACTAAAAGAACTTCATAATGTTTTATTAGATAACCTTGAGGGGGTTGAAAAAGAGGAAATAGACGAGTACATTGAGGAATTAATAAGGTCGCAAATAATAACAAGTTCATTAGATATCTGTTTAAATCATGAATCGCCTTTAAAGCAGTTAATTCTTTTTTTTGAAGAGAACTTTATGAAAGAGCCTAATGAATATATAAACACAGTATTTAATTTATTAAATGAGTTAGATAAAGGTTTAATGTACTTAGATAATGCCCCTAAGTATAATGATATATCTAAATACAAAAAAATAATAAGCGTTGCCCAAAAATCTGAACTAGAATTTAATCCTAAATATTTAATAAATACAAACTTAAAAAAAAATGTAGAAAAGAAAGCTCCCTTTTTATTTCAAAAAGATTTAAAAAAAATTAATAAAGCTATCCAAATATTATCGCTATTTACACCTAAAACTTTTTTGAATAAGTACGTTCCAAATAGAAACTTAAAGAAGTTCATTGAAGCTTATATGAAACGATACGAGGCCAGACAAATGCCTTTGTTGTCAGTTTTAGATAATGTAACTGGTATTGGCTATATTCAAGACGAAAATGATTTTAACTCTTTTTCTAATGTTATTGATGATATAGATTTTAATGAAATAGAAAACCCCAATAACGAACAGCAATTTTCCAGTAATAAAGATATTGATGGTTTTTGGTTTGATGCAATTCTCAAGGCACATAGAAATCATGCTACTGAAATAGATTTAAAATTAGAGAACCTAGATGATCTGCGTGAAAAGAAAAATACTAAAGATTTTTCAGGAACATTTTCAGTTTTATACAGTAAAGTAAAAGATACTATTTCTATAATGTCTGTAGGTAGTACAACGGCTTTGCATTATATTGGTCGTTTTACGTCAAGTGATGATGAAATAAAAAAATTTGCTAATGAAATTACTGAAGCTGAAAAAAGAATATTTTCAGACAAATTACTGGCAGAAATAATTCACTTACCAGCTTATAGAGCAGGAAATATCTCCATTAGAAATGTTGATAGAGATTGTGAAATTCCAATTTTATCAAAATCTAGTAGTACAACAAAAACCGTTCTGTTAAAAGATATATTGATAAGTATAGATGACGGGAATATTAAATTAAAAGATAAAAATCAAAGAGAAATTATTCCTTTCTTATCTTGTGCTCAAAATTATCATAGGGATACCCTTCCTGTTTATCATTTTTTATGTGATTTGCAATCTCAATATAGAAGTAATATATTAGACTTACATTTAAATAATCTTTTCTATCAATATTTTAGCTATATCCCAAGAATTAAATACGGAGACGATATTATTTTATTTTTAGCAAGATGGAGTATTAGGTATTCTGAATTTAATGATTTCAAGAAAAAAAGTAGTGAAGTAGATTCAAATTACATTTTTAAAGAGTTTTTACAGAAGTTAAAAATTCCAAATCTAATTACCTTATTAGAAAACAATAGAGAGCCAATAGTATTGGATATAGAAAATCCTTACATGGTAAATTGGTTGCTTGAAGAATTAGAAAAAAAGAAAAAAATAATAATTACTGAATTTATCTCTGACTATAAAACAAATTCATTTTGCAATGAATATTTAATGTCTTTTTATTGCAAACCCGAACCAAGTGATACAAAGATTAATATAAAATATGATGATATCAAAAGAAGTTTTTCCCCTTGTGATGAATGGGTGTATTTTAAAATATTCACAGGGATTAACATAGCAAATAAGATTTTGATAAGTAAAGTCGATAGAATTATTGAAGAACTAAAGAATAATGGAATAATAGATAAATGGTTTTTTATAAGATATAAAGACCCTGACTTTCATTTAAGAATAAGATTGCACTTAAAAAATGATAAAGAAAAAGGAAAAGTTATAAATATGTTTAATAATTATTTCAAGGATCTTATTTCAAATGATTTAGTTTGGAAATTAGATATTTCTACATATGAAAGAGAAGTCGAGAGATATTATGGGAAATTTATAGAAGAAACTGAGACAGTTTTTAGCGAAGACAGTACAATGGTTCTTAAATTACTAAAATCTTTGAAAAAAGACAATAGAGAAGATGATTTATGGTTATACTGTCTTAAAAGTATAGATGCTTATTTTGAGCTGTTTAATTTTTCTCTTGAAGAAAAATACTTGATGTTAGACGCTATGTATAAAAATATATCTATTGAGTTTAACTCTAATAAAACTATTAGGGCTCAAATCGATAAGAAATTCAGAAAAGAATACAATCGTATTTGTGAAATAATACTAAAAGAAGATTTATATTCTAGTTTAATTGATAAGCGAAATATTGCATTGAAAAATACAATATATTCTAGATTAATAAAGGAACCTGATTTTATTATAAAAGATTTGATTAGTAATTACATACATATGACAGTTAATAGGTTTATAACAGCTAATTCAGGTATGCATGAGTTAGTTTTTTACGGCCTTCTTGAAAAGTATTACAAGAAAGAAAAAGGATTAAAAAAATATAAATCATTTTAGAACTATATGAAGTTTATTCCTCAGCATGATCAAATGGATTGTGGACCTGCTTGTCTTAGTATGATATCAAATAATTATGGTAAAAATTATCCTTTGAAATATATCAGAGATATCACTTATATGACGAATGATGGTATTAGTTTATTAGGGTTAAATGACGCTGCAGAAAAAATAGGTTTTGAGACTTTTCCAGCTAAATTAACATTGGATGAGCTAAAAAAAAACTTTAATGAACCATCAATTATACATTGGAAACAGGGACATTTTGTAATACTTAATAAAATTAAAAAAAACAAGTATAAAATAATTGATCCAGGCTATGGAATTGTTTCAATTAATGAGGAAGATTTTAAAAAAAATTGGTGTTCTAAAGAAGAAGAAGGAATTGCTTTATTTCTAAGTCCAACGGAAAAATTTTATAAATTAATACCCCCTAAGGCAAAAAAAAAATCAGTTTTTTTGGAGATATTTAAATATCTAAAACCATATAAGAAAGAAGTTTTTCAGCTTTTTTTAGGGTTATTGTTTGGTAGTTTAATAACACTTGTTTTTCCTTTTTTAACTCAAAAAGTTATAGATGAAGGAATAGAAAATAAAAAAATAGATGTTGTATTTCTTTTACTTTTAGCTCAGGTTTTTTTATTTTTAGGTACCACAATTATTGAAGTTATTAGAAATTGGGTAACTCTTTATTTAGGAACTAGAGTTAACATTTCAATTTTATCTGACTTTTTGAATAAAATATTAAAACTCCCAATTAAGTTTTTTGATACAAAAGTCATTGGAGATTTCCAACAAAGAATTCAAGATCATGAAAGAATTGAAAACTTTTTAACTTCACAAAGCTTAATTACACTCTTCTCTTTTATTAGTTTTTCAATATTTTTTCTAGTTCTATTACATTATGATGTTGAGATTGTTATTAGTTATACTATTCTAACTCTTATATCAATTATGTGGTCAGTTATTTTTCTGAAAAAAAGAAAAATATTAGATTATTATCTATTTCAGAAAAAAGGAGAAAATCAAGAGTCTATTTATGAGTTAATAAATGGTATTCAGGAAATTAAACTTAATAACTTTGACGATTATAAAAAAGAAGAATGGGGTGAAATACAACTGAAACTATTTAAAATAAATCAAAGAGTTTTAAAACTTGATCAGTATCAATTAACTGGATTTCAGTTTATTAATCAGTTTAAAAATATATTTGTCACCTACATTGCTGCTAAAGAGGTAATCAATGATAATATTACATTGGGAGGGTTATTGGCTATTTCTTATATAATTGGGCAAATGAATTCTCCTATAAGTCAAATGATTAACTTTTTTAGATCATTACAAGATGCCAAATTAAGTTTTGAACGACTTATGGAAATTGAAAATTTGGAAAATGAAGAAAAAGAAAATCAAATAAAACTTATTAAGGGACAAAATATTAGTAAAGGAATTATTATAAATAATTTAAGTTACCAATATGAAGGGCCAAAATCTCCTTTTGTATTAAAAAAATTAAGCTTACAAATACCCAAAGGAAAAATAACAGCAGTAGTCGGATCTAGTGGAAGTGGAAAAACTACTTTAATGAAATTATTGTTAAAATTTTATGCTCCAACGGAGGGTGATATTTTTGTAGATGATAATAACCTATCTGAAATTTCACCTAAAAACTGGAGAGATAAATGTGGAGTGGTCATGCAAGATGGGTATATTTTTTCAGACTCTATTAAACAAAATATAGTTACCGGAGATAAGAACGTTGATGAAGAAAAGTTAAATTACGCCATAAAAGTGGCAAATATCGAAAACTTTATAAACTCATTGCCTATGAAGTTAAATACAAAAATTGGAGCCTCTGGTAATGGTATTTCTGGTGGTGAGCGACAAAGAATATTAATAGCAAGGGCAATTTATAATAATCCTGATTTTGTTTTCTTTGATGAGGCTACAAGTGCTTTAGATGCAGAAAATGAGAATATTATTCATAATAACTTACAAACCTTTTTTAAGAATAGAACTGTTGTTATAATTGCACATAGGCTAAGTACAGTTAAAAATGCAGACCAAATATTAGTTTTAAATAAAGGGGAAATAGTTGAACAAGGAACTCACTCCGAGCTAATAAATTATAAAGGAAGTTATTATAAATTGATCAAAAATCAGTTAGAATTAGGTGAATAATGGACTTACAAGAGAAATTAAATAAAAGTCAATTTTTATTGGTGAAATATGGATTATTAATAATATTGCTTGTGTTAGCTTTAATTATTTTAATGTTGTTTAAATTTAAAATTAATAATCAACCAATTATCTTAATGCTTATTGAATACTATATAGGATAATGTCAATTTTTATTCAAAAAAATAAATGAAAAGCTGTCAACAAATTAGTTAACCTATATACATGGCATATAATCATTGGAGATAACAAGGCTTTACATCTGTGATAATAATCAAACTCAAAAAAGTTAGCAAAAAACCTTAAGCGCTGCCGCTCAAGAGAATAAAGTTAGTTTATTACGTTCAGCGTCACCGCTCAAGAGAATAAAGTTAGTTCATTGCGTTCAGCGCCACCGCTCAAGAGAATAAAGTTAGTTCATTACGTTCAGCGCCACCGCTCAAGAGAATGAAGTTAGTTCATTGCATTCAGCGCCGCCGCTGAAGCGTATACTATAATTATACAGCGTTTAGCTGAATTGCTGTAGGAAAGCTGGTGGCAAAGATTTATTTTGAAAACTGATTTTTAAACCACACTTTTTTCCAGACTCTTTTTAAAATTAAAAAAGTAATATGTTCAGTATAACTGTCCATATCAGAAGAAGTGGCAGTAAGAACTTCTTTTTCAGAAACATCAATACGATATAAAAGATTTGTATACATATCAAAATGATGAGTGAAGAGATCTTTAATCGTATTTTGAAGTTGTTCTTTTAAAATTAAAGGAGTAGAATTTTCAGCAAAAACTACATCAATTCCGGTTAAACTAACATCTTTATTAAGCTGAATTATTAGCTGCTGATATAACTTGTTATTCGTTGCATCAGTTAATAAATCTAAACTATTTTGATAGCCGGGAAGCATTTTGTTAATTCAGTTTGTAATTAATAAATTGTTCGTCTAATGCTTTTAAAAACGCATTTGAAATTTTAACCTTAGTAGTTCTGCTAGGAAGATTTAATTCTATTTTTTCTTCTGCATCCCAAATGGTAAAATGTAAGTTTTGTGAACCCTTATTAATAACAAATAAATGCTGTAAATCTTTAATAGTTTCTTCTTTAATATCTTGTAAAGGCATGGTAATGGTAATTTTTTTACACATTTTATCCATAATATCATGAAGTAAATTAAACTCGGTAAAAGAAACTCTTGGATCACCTTTTACTCCTTCTTTATTTGTCCACCCCGGTTTAACCATCGTTTTTACAAAAACGAAGGAATTAGGAACCAAAAAGTGCTTGAATTTTAAATACTCTTCACCAAAAATTCTAAACTCAAAACTATCATTATAATCTTCAATGGTAAAGGCAGCCCAACCTTTTCCCATTTTTGATACCCTGTGCTGAACATCGGTTACAATTCCGGCAAAGCTTAAACCCATTCCTTCATACTTCGCTAAATCTTTAAAATAGGTTAGTGAAGCATTACAAAACTTTAATTCATTTTTAAAATCATCTAAAGGATGCGCAGAAATGTACATTCCAATTACTTCTTTTTCTTTAGCTAACAATTCCATAGTTCCCCAGGTATCACATAACGGAATGGTTGGTTCAGGCAAGTCTACGGCGGAAGCTTCACCAAATAATGAAACCTGAGATGAGTTTTTATTTTCTTGGTATTTATTACCAAAACGAAGTGCTTTTTCTAAAAATGTTTGGTTTTTTTCATCTTCAGCAAAATACTGAGCTCTGTGCGTGTGTGTAAAAGAGTCAAAACCGCCGGCTAAAATCAATCCTTCAAAAGCCTTTTTGTTAGCAACACGTAAATCAACACGTTTAGCCATATCAAAAATAGAAGAAAAGTTACCATTTTCTTTACGCTCATCAATAATTGCTTTTACAGCTGTTCCGCCCACACCTTTAATAGCAGCCATTCCAAAACGAACGGCGCCTTCTTTGTTAACAGAAAATTTAGAGAACGATTCGTTAATATCCGGACCTAGTACTTCTAATCCCATACGTTTACATTCTTCCATAAAGAAAGATACTTGTTTAATATCATTCATGTTGTTTGAAAGAACAGCCGCCATATATTCTGCCGGATAATGCGCTTTTAAGTAAGCCGTTTGATAGGCTACCCATGCATAACAAGTAGAGTGCGATTTATTAAAAGCATAAGAAGCAAATGCCTCCCAATCTTTCCATATCTTTTCTAATTTCTTTTCATCATGCCCGTTTGCAGCTGCCTGTTGAACAAATTTAGGCTTCATTTTTTCAAGTACCGCAATCTGTTTTTTACCCATGGCTTTACGTAATACATCGGCTTCACCCTTAGTAAAGTCAGCTAACTTTTGCGAAAGTAGCATAACTTGCTCCTGATATACGGTAATACCATAGGTTTCTGCTAAGTATTCTTCCATTGCGGGCAAATCATATTCAATAGGCTCATCTCCGTGTTTTCTTCTAATAAAAGACGGAATGTATTCTAAAGGTCCCGGACGGTATAAAGCGTTCATGGCAATTAAATCAGCAAACACAGTAGGCTTTAATTCACGCATGTATTTTTGCATTCCGGGAGATTCGTACTGGAATATCCCTACAGTTTCACCTCGTTGGAAAAGCTCGTATGTTTTTAGATCGTCAATAGGGAAATTTTCCGGATCTAATTCAACCCCATGACGGGCTTTTACAATTTTTACCGTGTCTTTAATAAGGGTTAATGTTTTTAACCCTAAGAAATCCATTTTTAATAATCCGGCACTTTCCACTACAGAGTTGTCAAACTGTGTAACGTACATATCGGAATCTTTAGCTACTGATACCGGTACAAAGTTGGTAATATCATCAGGAGTAATAATAACACCACAGGCATGAATTCCGGTGTTTCTTACAGAACCTTCTAAAACAGCCGCTTGATTAATGGTTTCGGCATCCAAACCGCTTCCTTGCGCTATAGAGCGAAGTTCTTCAACACTTTCTTTTTCTTCTGAACGTAATCCGGCAACTTTACCTTTACTTTTTTCATCTTCACCAAAGATGTTTTGTAGTTTGATTCCGGGAATTAATTTGGCAATTCTATCGGCTTCAAATAAAGGTAAATCCAATACACGGGCAGTATCACGTATAGAAGATTTAGCAGCCATGGTACCATAGGTAATAATTTGAGCTACCTGATTGGCACCATATTTATTAATAACATAATCCATAACCCTACTTCTTCCTTCATCGTCAAAATCGATATCAATATCGGGCATCGATACACGTTCAGGATTTAAGAAACGCTCAAAAAGCAGGTCATACTTGATAGGATCTATATTCGTAATTGTTAAACAGTAAGCCACGGCAGAACCTGCTGCAGAACCACGTCCCGGTCCTACAGAAACGCCCATTTCTCTGGCTGCTTTAATGAAATCCTGAACAATTAAGAAATAACCGGGATATCCGGTATTGGCAATTACTTCTAACTCAAAATCTAAACGTTCTCGAATATCATCAGTAATTTCTTCATAACGAATTGCAGCTCCTTCATAAGTTAAGGCACGTAAATAATTATTCTCTCCTCGTTTTCCTCCGTCTTCTTTATCAGCTTCGTCTTGGTATTCTTCCGGAATATCAAAAGCAGGTAATAATACATCTCTGGCTAAAGAATACGGTTCAACTTTATCAACAATTTCTTGAATATTAATAATTGCTTCAGGAATATCTGCAAATAACTTTTTCATCTCTTCAGATGATTTAAAGTAATATTCATCGTTGGGTAATCCGTATCTATACCCTCTACCTCTTCCTATTGGAGTTGCTTGTTTTTCTCCATCTTTTACACATAATAAAATGTCATGTGCGTTGGCATCTTCTTTATCTAAGTAATAAGTATTGTTGGTGGCAATAATTTTGACGTCGTGTTTTTTAGAAAACTCTAGCAAGGTGTTATTTACAACGGTTTCATCTTCTTGTCCGTGACGCATTAATTCGATGTATAAATCTTCGCCAAATTGTTCTTTCCACCATACTAAGGCTTCTTCAGCTTGATGTTCACCTACATTTAATATTTTACTGGGAACTTCTCCGTATAAGTTTCCGGTTAAAACAATGATATCTTCTTTATACTGTTGAATAATTTCTTTGTCAATTCTCGGAACGTAGTAAAATCCATTTACATAGGCAATAGAAGCCATTTTGGCTAAATTATGATAACCATTTTTGTTTTTGGCTAACATTACCACCTGGTAGCCGTTGTCTTTTTTAGATTTATCGGCATGATTATCACAAACAAAAAACTCACAACCTACAATAGGTTTTATAGGAGTTTCTGCAGATTTATTATAATCTAACACTTCTCTTACAAAGTGAAAGGCAGCCATCATGTTTCCTGTATCGGTAAGTGCTACGGCAGACATGTTGTTTTTTGCAGCTGCTTTTACAATACTACTAATTTGTATGGTAGATTGAAGTACAGAAAACTGTGTGTGGTTGTGTAAGTGTGCAAATTGTACATTTTGTAAAGTAGCAAGACCTTCAGAAGTGGTGTGAGTTGATAAACTTTCAGCTTCGGAAGCTTTTCGTTTACGAATTTTTTCGCTTTCCTCTTTAAGATTTAAATGATTCAATCCAATTACCTTAATAGGCATTGGATTTTTTTCTGAGTAGTTATCAAAATAATCTTCTGTAACGTCAAGTTCCTCTTTGGTAAATTGACGTGATCGGATTAGTTCCAAAAAACATCGGGTAGTAGCTTCAACGTCGGCAGTTGCATTGTGCGCTTCATCAAACCCGGTTCCAAATAAAAAACTATGTAATTCTGTTAGTGTAGGTAACTTATATTTACCACCTCTACCTCCGGGAATTTTACATAATTCTGCAGTATGCTCGGTACAGGTATCTAAAACCGGAAGTTCTGTTAGGTTATTTTCAACACCTAATCGATAGAACTCACAGCCCATGATATTAACATCAAAGCCTACGTTTTGTCCTACAACAAACTTAGTTTTTTTTAAAGCTTCATTAAATAAATGTAACCCTTCCTGTAAAGGAATTCCCTGTTCTTCTGCTAAGTCGGTAGAAATTCCATGAATACGCTCTGCATCAAAAGGTATATTAAAACCATCGGGTTGAATAAGAAAATCATTGTGCTCAATTAAGTTACCCATTTCATCATGTAACTGCCAAGCAATTTGAATAGCTCTTGGCCAGTTATCAGTATCTGTAATTGGAGCATTCCAACTTTTAGGTAATCCAGTTGTTTCAGTATCAAAAATTAAGTACATCGATGTTTGTTTTCTTATGGGAACTTTACAAAAAGTCAGCGTGTAAAAATACGAAGAAATTATGTTGTTGAGAACTTAAGTTATTAACCAAAAAAGAACATGTGTTAATGAAAGAAAATGTAATTTGTTAAATAATAAAAGTGTAGGAATAGACTGTTGAGTAATATGGTTTTACGAAAAAAAATTAAAATATAAAACTAAAGTGTTGAGTATGAGTTGCAAATAAAATTAAAAAAAAGTTGTTGATACTCAATTAATAAGCGTACATTGCCGCTTTAATTTTAATACATTTATAATGAAAGAAGGAACGGTAAAGTTCTTTAATGAATCTAAAGGTTTTGGATTCATCATTGAGTCAGGATCAAACAAGGAACATTTTGTACACGTATCAGGACTAATCGATGAAGTTCGAGAAGGAGATACTGTGGAGTTTGAACTAAAGGAAGGAAAAAAAGGATTAAACGCTGTTAGTGTTAGAGTAATTTAATAGATATACACTTTTAATTTTTTTAAGCACTTGGTACTCAGGTGCTTTTTTAGTTTAAAAAACTAACGTATTAGAGTGTCATATTGAAAATATTTTATAAATTTGCGCACTCAAAATTAATAATCAAGGTACGTGTACCTTAAAAATTAAAATTATGCCTGTAAAAATTAGATTACAAAGACACGGTAAGAAAGGTAAACCGTTTTATTGGGTAGTAGCTGCTGACTCAAGAGCTAAGAGAGATGGACGTTTCTTAGAAAAATTAGGAGTTTACAATCCAAACACAAACCCTGCAACTATTGAATTAGATGTTGATGTTGCTGTAAAATGGTTACAAAACGGTGCGCAACCAACTGACACAGCTAGAGCAATTTTATCTTATAAAGGAGCTTTATTGAAAAACCATTTAGCTGGTGGAGTAAGAAAAGGAGCGTTAACTGAAGAGCAAGCTGAAGCTAAATTCAACGCTTGGTTAGATTCTAAAGATGGTAAAATTGCCGGAAAAACTGAAGGTTTAGCAAAAGCTCAAGAAGAAGCTAAAGCAAAAGCTTTAGAAGCAGAAAAAGCAGCTAATGAAGCGCGTATAGCAGCTAAAGCACCTGTTACTGACAGTGAAGATGCTGTAGTTGAGAACGGAGCAGATAGTGAAGAATAAAAACGTGTAGGACGATGATGCAAAAGGAAGATTGCTTTTATCTTGGCAAAATCGTAAAAAAACATAGTTTTAAGGGTGAAGTGGTTATTAAGTTAGACACGGATGAACCCGATCTTTATGGAAATTTGGAATCAGTTTTTGTCGATTTAGGCAATAATCTGGTTCCTTTTTTTATTGAAAAATCATCTTTAAGCCGAGGTACCATGTTACGTTTGAAGTTTGAAGGTGTTGATTCTGAAGAAGACGCAGAAGCTATATTGCGTTCTGATATTTACTTACCACTTAATTTATTACCGGAATTAACCGGAGATAAATTTTACTTTCATGAGGTTATAGGGTTTAAAATTGTTGATGCCACTTTTGGTGAAGTAGGACAATTAAAAGAAATAAACGATACCTCTGCTCAACCTTTGTTTGTCGTAGATCGAGATGGAAAGGATGTTTTTATTCCAATGATAGACGATTTTATTAAAAAGGTAGATAAAAAGAATAAAACTATTGAAGTAACTACGCCGGAAGGTTTGATAAGCTTGTATATAGACTAATAAAAGTTTGAAAGAAACACACGTCTGTTGTTTCTTATTTTCATTATAATTCTTAATCATACTCATTAAAAGAACTCGCTTTGTAATTTGCTTTAACAAAGAGTAATCTTGTGTATTAAAGTAGGTCAATTCAATTAAATATGTAATTTTGCTCATCAAAAAATTTCAATAATGAGTTTATTACAAGAATTACAAAATAGAAGCGGAAATCAATGTGAATTATGTGCAGCAAAGGATACATTAAAAATTTATGAAGTTCCTCCCATTTCAACCGGAGGTGTTGATGGTAGTTTATTGGCTTGTAATACCTGTGTTGAGCAAATAGAAAACCCTGAAATTACTGACACAAACCATTGGCGTTGCTTAAATGATAGTATGTGGAGTGAATTCAGAGCCGTGAAAGTTGTTGCCTGGAGAATGTTACACAGAGTGAAAAAGGACGGATGGTCTCAAGACTTATTAGATATGATGTATTTAGATGATGAGGAATTACGTTTTGCTGAAGCAACCGGAGATCATTTAGATGAGAGTGAAAAAGTAATTCACCGCGATGTAAACGGTGCTATTTTACAAGCTGGAGATAATGTAGTGTTGATTAAAGATTTGAAAGTAAAAGGATCTAGTATGGTAGCTAAACAAGGAACGGCTGTACGTAGAATTTCGTTAGATCCGGAAAATGCTAAATACATAGAAGGAAAGGTTGACGGTACCCAAATAGTAATTGTTACTGATTATGTGAAGAAAATGGCTGAAAAAGAGTAGTCATCAATAACAAGAAATAAAAAAAGCGACTTTAAGTCGCTTTTTTTATTTCTCAGTATTGTAATACACCTTATAAAATTTCATTTTTTTGTCCTCATCATAACCTCTTTCTAAATATTCAGAAGAAGCGTCCGGGGCATCTACATCAATTTTAATTTGGATATTGGTGTCAAGCTTAATTTCTGTTTTAAACTTACTTTTCTCTTTCTTTAAAACAGCATCAGACACTTCAAAATTATTTCTGATAAGTACATCATTTAATTTTTCAAAATGCTTTTTATAGTCTTCAAACATATCTTTATGTTTGTCTTCGGCAAAAACATCATCTTTAAAAGAGTGGTAGTCTACACTTTCATGTTCTTTAAAATAATCTACCGTATTGGCTAAAAAAGTACTTTGCTCTTGCTTACCAAACTCCGGTTTAATTACTTCTTCAGAAAAATCTTTACATAATTCTAAATAATTCTGAGTATGTAAATTTCTATCGTCAGCATACTTTACGTTTAAAAAGTTTCTAATCCAATATTGAGCATCGTAATTATTATTATCAACAGATAAAACTACAGTTCCTTCACTATCCGAAGAATTAAGTATTAAACAACCTTTGTCTAGTTTTTTAGTAGAAATACCTTGTTGTACAACCACATCATAACTGGTATCATCTAAATAGGTTTGAAAAAAATCAACTTTACTTTCAATTTTAAAAATACCTATGGCTTCTGTTAATACATCTTTATACTCAAGCCCATCGAAAAAAGCAACTATTACGTCACCCGTTTTAATATTTGCAGAGTTAGATTGTTCATATAAATGATTAACAATGTTTTTAGAGTGTTCAATAAACATTTCTTCATTTTCAAAAATATCAGAAGTATATTTATTAATCTCATTGAGTTTTATATCTGCATGATGGTTGAAACGATAGCTTTGTGTTACGGTACCAAAAGGTTTTAATAAAAAAGGGAGTAACAACTCGTAACTCTCTTCATCAAAACGAATTAAATTTTCAGACAAAGCGTTTTGTCCACTATTATATTTATTAGCTACTTTATGAATAATACACTTGCTAATTTCGGCACGAGTTCTTTTAATCATTTTCTAAAAAATTGAGAAGCAAAAATAACTATTTTAGTGTCTTTTAAAATAGAAGAATATGAAATTATTAGGAATAGGATCAAGAATTAATCACCCTGAATATGGTTTTGGAGTTGTAACGAATGTAGATAGCAAGCACTACTGGGTAACATTTCAAGAGTATGGTATAGAAACCATTCCGTTAAATGATGAAATTGAAATTATAGAAGCTGTAAATCAGGAAGTGGACACGGTTAGTTTTTACGAAGTTGAAAGTTCTCTTAGAAAAATACTAAAAGAATGGAGTGATATTACTGAAATTGTACCTATTGCTGATAAGTTTAAAGGAGGGAAATTAATTATTGAACCGGCAGATGCTACTTTGGCTTCTAAAGAAATACCTATTGATACTTTTTTTCATAAAATAGTTATGGTTCGTGATCGTATTAGAGTAATGGAGCAAAAAATAAATGCGAGTAAAACTCTGGAAGATCAAGATAAAGTAGAATTACAACAATATATTACCCGTATATATGGTAGTTTAACCACATTTAATGTGTTATTTAAATTAAAATCAGACCAATTTGTAGGTGTAAAAACAAAATAATTTAAAGTCCCTAGTATCAATGGTTAACTTCTTTCTGAACAATTAAAACTATAACTTTAGCTTTAATTGTTCGGGTAGTAGTTTAAAGGATTTTCTATGATATAAGGTTGCTCCAAATTCACGAATTGCATTACGATGTTCTTGAGTGGGGTATCCTTTATTTTTTTTCCAATTATATTGCGGAAACTCATGATGGATTTTTTCCATATACTCATCTCTATAGGTTTTGGCTAAAATAGAAGCCGCTGCAATACTCATAAATTTAGCATCTCCTTTTACAATGGTTTGATGTGGAATTTCTTTATAAGGTTTAAACTTATTCCCGTCAACAATAATAAATTCCGGTTGTATATTAAGTTGATCAATAGAACGATGCATTCCGGTAATAGAGGCCTGTAGTACATTTAACTCATCAACTTCATTTTGATGAATAAAACTAACGCCAAATGCTAAAGCATGCTCTTCTATATAAGGACGTACTATTTTTCTTTGTTTCTCAGAAAGCTGTTTAGAGTCGTTCAATAAATCATGATTAAAATTTGATGGTAAAATAACAGCAGCAGCTACCACCGGACCTGATAAACAACCTCTACCGGCTTCATCTGTACCAGCTTCTAAAGAATATTTACTGTAAGTAAGTTTCAACATGCTACAAATTAACAGTTTTGAAAGAAAATATTGACTTTTTTTCTCGTTTTATTATTATATTTTTGCTCTTATGAAGAAAATTTTTTTGTTGCTACTTTTCTGTTTGGTGGGTGTTCAGGTATTTTCACAGCTTCGAACAGTTGACGGAGGCTATAAAAGTCCAAATTCACAAGTTCTAGGGGATAAAAGATTGGATAGCTTAAATAATGGAGAAGTTAATGTTTTATTAAGTGGAAAAACTAAGTACACTGATTATAAAATTATTTCTCATAAAAATGATACGACCATAGTTGATACTACCTTAACAATACAAAAGTATTATAAGTTTAATTTTTTAAGAAAAGATAACTTTGAGTTATTAGCATTTCATAATCAAGGACAAACATTTAATAATCTGGGGTATGATTTTAGCAATATCTCAGCTATTCCGGATATAGGTTTTAGGGCTAAACAGTTTAATTACTTTGATGTTGAAGATGTAAAATATTATCAGGTTCCTACACCTACTACCGAAATTATGTATAGAACCGGTTTAGAACAAGGGCAGGTATTAGATGCTTTATTTACTTTGAATTTATCTAAAAGACTTAATATAGCGTTGTCTTATAGAGGGCTACGATCTTTAGGGGCATACAGAAGGTCACTTGCTAGTACCGGAAACTTTAGATTTAGTTTTCATTATGAAAGTCCTAAAGGACAATATACCATTAAAGGGCATGCCGTAAATCAAGATTTTACAAATCAGGAAAATGGAGGTTTAACCGAAACTTCTTTATTAGCATTTACATCAAATGATCCTAATTTTAGTAATGATAGAGGTAGATTAGATGTAAATTTAAATGATGCAGAAAATATTTTAGAAGGAAAGAGACTCTTTTTTGAACAAACTTTTAAATTATTATCATCAAAAGATACACTTGATAATAAAGATTTTTCTAACCTGAAAATAGGGCATTCATTTGTAAGAGATTCTAAATTTTATAAATTCAGACAAACCAATCCTTCCGATTTTTTTGATAAGGATAGAATGATTGGAGATATTTCTAACCAAACAAATTACTTGGTTTATGACAATCAATTATTTTTAGATTTTAACTCTAAATATGTTTTAGGAAAGTTTAGGGTAAAAACAGGATACATAACATATAACTACGGGTATGAAAATTTACAAAACAATCTAGTTGGTATAACTAATAATCGACTAAAAGGAAGTGCCGTGTCGTTAGGAGCTGATTGGAAAGGAAAAATTAATAACTTCCATGTAAACATTAGCGGAACATTAACTCCGGGTAGTGGCAGATTGTCAGGAAAAGATTTATATGCAGAAGCATTTTATAAAAAAGACAGCGTTTTTGAAGTCAAAGCAAAGTTGAGATTAAATATTAAAATGCCAAACTTTAACTTTTTACTGCATCAAAGTAATTATAATAAGTTTAATTGGGAAAATGATTATGCAACAGTTGGTACAAGGGTATTAGGAGGTGAAATTATTAGTAAATGGGGAAATGCCTCAGTTGATATTACCAACATAGATAATTATACTTATTTTGATGAAAACGGACTTCCTGATCAATATTCTGGTAATGTTAATTACTTAAAAGCAAAAGTGTCTAAAGAAATTTCTTTTGGAAAATTTGCCTTAGATAATACAGTTATGTATCAAAAAGTAACAAATGGTAGTAGTGTATTAAGAGTTCCGGAGTTTGTTACTAGAAATACATTGTATTATACAGATAATTGGTTTAAAGGAAATCCTTTATTAGTACAAATAGGAGCTACATTTAAATATTTTTCTCAATACAGCGCTAATGCCTACAATCCATTATTAGGAGAGTTTACACTTCAAAATAATACAAAGATTGGTTACCCAACTATAGATTTGTTTTTTAATGGTAGAGTACGAAGAACCAGAGTATATTTTAAGGCAGATAATATTAGTTCTTTCTTTTTTAAGAAAAATTATTTTTCAGCGCCAACATATCCTTATCGTGATTTTGTAATTCGTTTCGGAGTGGTTTGGAATTGGTTTATTTAATATATGAAATATATAAAACAGCATTGGCAATTATTTTTAATAGCAAGTCTAACGTTAGGTTTGGCTCCTTTTAAAGAATCTCATATCATAGGGAAAATAAAATGGATTATAGGAGGTAATGCTTTTACCGGTGAACACGCAATGAATTTGTTAGATTGGTTTGATGTATTATTACACGGAACTCCATGGGTATTATTAATTACTTCAGTAATACTAAATTTTTATAGTAAAATTTCAAAATAATATATAATTTTTAGTAGTTTAAAAAAATAAATAAATTTTTAAGACGTTTAGTTTTAAGATGTATTAAAATATATTTTAAGGATTAAGTTGTTGTATTTTAGCTGCTTATTTATTTGTTAAATGAAAGTAATAAGCAGTAGTTAACTATTAGTTAAAACAAAATAGCTCTTGTTTTTATGTTTTTTTAACATTTAAAAATTTTTTTGAAACAAAAATTTACTATACTTGTACTCGAAAAAATAATAGTTATTTAAAACCTTACTACCTACTACACATAAATAACTATTTTGGAAAAGGGAATTCATATTCCACCATTTTATTGATGAAAAATAAAGCTCATGTAAGTGGGAGAGGCGAAGCCTTATCCAAAAAAAGTAACCAATCAAAACTAACCGAACTATGAATTACACTAACGGATGGCATGTAATTTATGTCAAATCCCGTTGGGAAAAAAGGGTCTACGAATCTTTAAAAGAAATCAGTTTAGAACCTTTTTTGCCACTAACAAAGACACTAAGACAGTGGAGTGATAGGAAAAAAGTAATTTTTAAACCTTTGATACCATCTTATGTGTTTGTAAACCTAAATTCTCCTAAAGAATTTCACAAAGCTTTATCTGTTGATGGTGCTTGCTCCTTTATCCGTTTTGGAAAAGAGTATGCAAAAGTTACAGATAAAGAGATAAATAATATGAAGTTCTTGGTTGAAGATCAGAATATAATCGATTTAGAAACAAATTATCAAATACCTAAAGTAGGTGAAGTAAGAAAAATTAATTACGGGTCTTTACAAGGCCTGGAATGTGAAGTATTAAAAGTTAATAATACGAATAAAATAGTTGTTAGAATTGATTCTCTTCAACAAAATATAATAGCTACTGTGCCTGCGAATTATATAGCAGATGTAGTTGAGTTGGTGTAAAACCAATTTCTCCGTTTTCCCCTTTCCCCTGTATATTATCCACATAAAAAATAAATTAACACGTCTATTTAAGAGGTATGGAAGCTCTATATCAATATAAAACTCTAAATGAAGTTCTTTTAGAAAGAAGTAAAGAAACATCAAGAGGTATAACTTTTATTACAGGAAGTAAAGAAGAATACTTTGTTTCGTATGCTGAATTATATCAACAAGCACTAGCTTTTTTAGGAATTTTACAAAAAGAAATTAAGTTAACAGAAGGAAGTGAAGTTGTTATATATGAAGAAGATAACTATAAGTTTTTAGTTTGCTTTTGGGCTTGTTTATTAGGCGGTTATATACCGGTACCTTTGGCCATTGGAGGAAAAGAAGAACACAAACAAAAATTTTATAAAGTTTGGAAAACTCTTAAAAACCCACATCTTTTTTCATCCATTGTTGATTTAGAAAGAATGGTTGAGTTTGGTTTAGATAAAGGTTTTATTTCTGAAAAACCAGAATTAGAAAGTAGGTTTATAGATTCTTCACAGCCGCTTTCCGGAACAGAATTAGGAATTCATATAGAAGTGAATCCTGATAAATTAGCGTTTATTCAATTTTCTTCAGGTTCAACAGGAGATCCTAAAGGAGTAATGTTGACACATCAAAATTTGGTATACAATGCTTATGATTTAACCTTAAGCATGGATATAGCTCAAAATGACACTTATTTTTGTTGGATTCCACTTACCCATGATATGGGAATGATTGCTTTTCATTTAACAAGTATTGTGGCCGGATGTAATCATATAATGATGCCAACGTATTTGTTTATAAGAAGACCTATCTTATGGATGCAAAAAACATACGAACATTCAGTTACTAAATTATGTTCTCCAAACTTTGGATACCAGTACTTTTTACAAGCATTACAAAGAAATAATGATGAAATTTTAGACTGGGATTTATCTAGTGTAAAATCTATTTTTAACGGAGCAGAACCAATTTCTGCAAAAATTTGTAACGAATTCACAACTACTTTAGCTAAATATAAATTACCGGAAAATTGTATTGTGCCCTCTTACGGATTGGCAGAAGCCTCGGTAGGTGTTAGTATGGGAAATACAAAAGTTTCTGTAAAAGAATATTATCTTAATAGGGATTCTGTTTTTATAGGAAATGAAGTTGAATTTGAAAATGAGGTACAAGAAGGTAAAACATTAAGTTTTGTTGGTATTGGAAAAACGTTGGCAAGTTGCGAGCTATCAATTAATGACGAAGAAGGAAACCCGTTAAAAAAAGGTACACTCGGTTATATCGATATAAAAGGGAAAAATGTTACTCAAGGATATTATCAAAATCCTAAAGCTACGGAAGCAGTTTTTACAAAAACAGGTTGGTTACGTACCGGAGATTTAGGGTTTTTATTAGAAGATGATACCTTGGTTATAACAGGAAGGCATAAAAATATGATGATTTTACAAGGTCAAAATTATTATGCACACGATATTGAAGAAATTTTATTTGGAACGTCTGATATTACTTTAGGGAAAGTTGCCGTTTGTGGAATTCCCGGTAATGCAGATGACAGAGAAAAATTATTAGTTTTTGTTTTATTCAAAAAGAAACCGCAACATTTTGTTGATACTGTTTTAGCTATTCAGAAAAGACTATCGGATGTTATTGATATTGTGCCGGATGAGATAATTCCTATAAGAGAAGTTCCTAAAACGACTAGTGGTAAAGTACAGCATGCCTTTTTATTAAAAAAATACCAAGAAGGAGTTTTTGACGAAGTAATTTCAGAGGTTCATAATGAGGTAGTAAAAAGAACTACTGAACAATGGAAAACTCTTAAAAATAAAGAAGAGCGAATTTATTCAATTAGCCAATGGTTACAAAAACTTTGCGCTGAATTGGTCTATACAACTCCTGAAATGATTGATGTTAATAATCCTCTGAGTGATCAAGGATTCAAATCAATTCATGCAGTACAATTAAATCAAATGGTAAGTAAACGCTTAGGGGTACCTTCAATTCCTACTATTCTATATAAATATCCTACAATCAATCAGTTTTCTTTATATCTGGAAGAAAACTTATTCTCAACATCTGAGACTACTACACCAAGCTCAAACAATTCTGTTAATGATGATGAATCGCTTTTATCAGCAATAGAATCAATGAGTGAAGAAGAAGTTATTCAATTGTTAAATGATTAAATAAAAAGCAGTCATTTTTTAAGAAATAGCACAAGAAACCAAACTCTTTAAAAAACTAACCAACATGATAAACTCATCTGAAGAGCGACTTAATAATTTAAGTCCGCTAAAGAAAGCTCTGTTTAAAATTGAAAAATATAAAGCTGAATTAGCCAATTTAAAATCAGGTAAAAATACTGAGGAAATTGCTGTAATTGGTATGGCTTTAGACTTTCCAAATGCAAAAAATACAGATCAGTTTTGGAAGAACCTTATCCACAAAAAAGACGCTGTTACAAGCTTTCCAAACAGTCGAAAAAATCAATTAGAGCCTTATTATAAAAGTAAAGGAAAAGCTGTTGAAAATATGGCATTTCAAGAAGGAGCTTATCTTGATCATATTGATCAGTTTGATTATGAGTTTTTTAAATTTCCTGCACCTTTAGCAGCAACTATGCATCCATTACAAAGAATGTACTTACATACATCATGGAGAGCTTTAGAAGATGCAGGAGCATTACATCCGGATAATACAAATGTTGGTGTTTTCTTTGGAGCTTCGGGTGATATAGCATATTCTCAGTATATAGATATCGTTGAAAATTCAGAAAGTTCTTTAAATCCGGCAGCTTTAATGGGAAATACAAATTCTATAACCTCAAGTAGAGTTTCTTATTTTATGGATTTAAAAGGGCCGGCTGTAACTCTTGATACGGCTTGTTCTTCTTCTTTGGTAGCAGTTCATCAGGCTTGTAATGCCTTACAAAAAGGAGATTGTGAAATAGCCATAGCTGGAGGAGGAAAATTATATATTTTACCTGAAAAAGATAAATATCACGTTGGTTTCGAATCTCCAACAGGTAAAACAAAACCCTTTGCCGCCAATTCAGATGGAGCAGGAATAGGAGAAGGAGTTGGAGCAGTTGTGTTAAAAAAATTAGATAAAGCAATTGAAGATAATGATTGTATTTATGCTGTTATCAAAGGATCTGCCATAAATCAAGATGGTACTTCATCAGGGGTTATTGCTCCTAATCCGAAATCACAAACAGAAGTAATACTTCAAGCAGCTGAAAGAGCAGGAATAACACTAGATACATTAAGTTATATAGAAACGCATGGTACCGGAACTCAATTAGGAGATCCAATTGAGTTTCAGGCATTACAAGATGCATTTAGAGGCGTAGAAAATAAACAATTTTGTGCGTTAGGTGCTGTAAAAAGTAACATAGGGCATTTATTTGAAGCGGCAGGTGTTGCCGGACTTATTAAGTGTGTGTTGGCTTTGCAACATAAAGTTATACCACCTTCTATTAATCATGAGTCAGCAAATACAAATATTGATTTTTTAAGTTCACCTTTTTACTTAAATACAGAAGTTGAAACTTGGAAAGAAACACAAAACCCAAGAAGATGTGGGATTAGTTCTTTTGGAATTAGCGGAACCAATGCGCATGTAATTTTAGAAGAATATATTGAGAAAAAGAAAGAAAAAGAAAATATAACAATTCCATCATTATTTACGCTAAGCGCTCATTCTAAAGAAGCTCTTAAGAATACAATTGAAACCTATATAAATTGGTTGTCAGAAAATACTACAGCATCTTTTGAAGATATTTGTTATGCTACAAATACCAAAAAAGGACTTTATGATTGGAGATTTGCCGTAAAGGTAAATACAATTGATGAGTTAAAAGAAGCTTTAAAAGCATCTGATGATTACATTGCTAAAACTGAATTTACCTATACTATCAGTAAAGAAGTTTTACAAAGAGTTGTAGAAAGTAATTATGATGCTTCAAATATAGAATTGCTAATTGCAGAATATAAAAAAGGAGGTATAATTTCTTGGAAAGATTTCTATAAAAATATTACATTCAATAAAATACAACTACCTGTTTATCCATTACAATATGTTTCTTGTTGGCCTGTTTTTGATGAAACAAAAGCAATTCAGTTACAAGAAACATCAAAAGCAGCAATAATTGAGTTAGTAGCTGAAGATTTGTCTTACGATGAGGTATATGGCCAATTATCAAAAATGATTAAAGCTGATACCGGAATTGAGTTAGGAGCAGATATGGCTGAAGAAGATTTCTTTGATTTAGGAATTGATTCAATTATTATCATGCAGTTTATCCAAACTATTCAAAAGCAGTATGGAGTTAAACTTGAGATGGGACAATTTTATGAGGTGGTTAATAATTTGGGTAAACTAACAGAATACATTATTAACAACGGTAGTAAAAAAGGAGAGAAAAAACAAGAAAAGAAACAAGGTAAAGCAACTAAAAAAGATTTAGGAGAAATAGATTACTTTGTTCCTTATAAAGAGATTGATAACCAAACTTCTACTCATACATTAACAGAAGAACAAGCAAGTCATCTTAATGAACTTGTAGAAAAAATTGCTAGAGAAACACAGAAATCTAAACAAGTAACTCAGCAATATAGAAAGGCGCTGGCTAACAATAGAAACGTTGCCGGATTTAAACCTGAAACGAAAGAAATTACATATCAAATTATTGCTGAGAGTGCTCAAGGATCAAAAATTAAAGATTTAGACGGTAATGAGTATGTAGATTTAACCATGGGGTTTGGTGTTAACCTGTTAGGATATAATCCAGATTTTATACAAAAAGCATTACAGGATAATTTAGGATTAGGATACCCTGTAGGACCTATGAATGAAACTGCAGGGCAAGTGGCCGCTTTAATTACTGAAATGACGGGTAATGAAAGAGTCGCTTTTTATAATTCAGGTTCTGAGGCTATTATGGTTGCTTTACGTTTAGCAAGAGCTACTACAGGAAGAGCAAAATATGTAATTTTTAAAGAATCGTATCACGGTACATTTGACGGAGTTTTAGCGTTAAATAATCCTTTGGATATAGCCAACTCTATACCATTAGCTCCTGGTATTACCGATAATTTTATAGAGAACACGATTGTTTTAGAGTATGGAAGCAAAGAAGCAATCAGTTATATTGAAAAGCACGCACATGAGTTAGCAGCTGTTTTAATAGAGCCTGTTCAAAGTAGAAGACCAGAAATTCAACCTACTGAATTTTTAAAAGAAGTTAGAAGAATAACAAAAGAAAACGGAACCGCATTTATTTTTGATGAAGTAATTACCGGTTTCAGAATTCATCCCGGCGGAGCTCAGGCATGGTATGGTATTAAAGCCGATTTATGTACTTACGGAAAAGTAGTAGGAGGCGGTATGCCGGTTGGAGTTGTTGCCGGAACTGCTGAATTTATGGATGCAGTTGATGGAGGAGATTGGCAATTTGGAGATGCTTCTTTCCCTAATAAACCTACAACTTTTGTTGCAGGTACTTTTAATCAGCATCCGTTAACAATGACAGCTTCACTTGCTATTTTAACACATCTGAAAAAGGAAGGTACACAACTACAGGAAGACTTAAATACTAAAACTCAAAAATTAGTAGATAGATTAAATACCTTTTTTAAAGAAACTAATGCTTCTATTAAAGTGGTTCGCTTTGGTTCTTTATTCCGATTTGTTTTAAGAGGAGGTTGGGAGTTGTTTTATCAACACTTGCTAGCCAACAAAATATATGTTTGGGAAGGGCGAAACTGTTTCTTATCAACAGCTCATACAGAGGAAGATGTTGAGCATATTTATCAAGGAGTTGTTAAATCTACCCAAGACCTTTTAAATTCAGGATGGGGAAGTTTACAAGCGCAAGACAGTCATAAAACTACGGTAATCCCATTTACAGAAGAACAGATGCAATTATATACTGTGGCTTCTGTTAGTGATGAAGCGTCTAGTTCATTTAATGAAAATCAGATTGTTGATGTAAAAGGTCATTTATCAATTAAAGAATTAGAAAGTGCTTTTGAATGTATAGTAAATCGTCATGAAGCATTAAGAACTATAACAATTGATGAAGCAGGATATCATGTAGCTAAAGAGATAACTCCAAAAGTTGAGGTTTTAACTATAGATGTTTTAGACGGAGTAAATACAGAAGAAGATAGCCTTAAGTTTTTAAGTAAAAGAGGAAGCTTACCTTTTAATTTATCACAAGGACCTTTTATAAAACTAACGATATTAAAAATAGCAGAAAACCATCATAAACTGTTATTAACAACACATCATTTGGTTGGAGATGGTTATTCTATAGAAGTAATTTGGAGCGAATTAAGTGAAGCATATTCTACCGCAAAGAAAGGGGCAACTTTAGGCTTATTACCATCAACTCCAATTAGAGAGTTTAATAAATGGTTTGATATACAAGATGTTAATGAAGAAAAAGAAGCATTAGCTTTTTGGAAAAAAGAATTTGCAAAAAAGTATCCTAAATTAACCCTGCCAAGTAACTTGGTTACAGCGAGTAATTCTAAAAAAGGACATAGCATAAGTGTACCTTTAAGTGATGATTTGAAAAATAGTTTAATAGTATTTTCTAAAGAAAACAGATCTACTATTTTTAATGTACTTTTCTCTTGTTACACCATTTTATTACACAGACTTTCAGGGCAAACAGAATTTGTTGTGGGAATACCAGCATCAGGACAGTTAGTTATGGGAGAAAAAAGTTTGGTAGGACAGTGTGTAAAAATGTTGCCGTTGTTTATTAAAATAGACGAAAACAAAACCTTCGCAGAGTATTTATCTGAGGTAAAAAATGTAATTACCAATGCAGTTAAATACCAACAATGTTCTTTCCAAAAAATAATTGAGTCAACAGATGGGTTAACGGCACCTAAAATTACAACGGAGGTTGATATGAACAGTGTAAAAAGTAACTTGAATTTTGAAGATTTAAACACTTCTTTTTACTTCCCACCGGTAGCCTATGCTAAATATGAATTAAGTATCAGTATTATTGAATTAGAAGATAAATTATCTGTTGATTTTTACTACAATACAGAACTTTTTGAAGAAGAAACCATAACAAACTGGACACAATATTTTGTGAATTTATTAGAAGGTGTTGAAAAAGAAGCTTCAACAACTTTAGCAGAAATTTCTATTGAAAACCAACAAGAAACCACTGCGTTTTCTACCTGGAATAACCTATAAACTTTAAAGCAGAACCAAAACTACTGTGATGAACAACAAACTAACTAACGATAACTTTTCATTTTTAACTACTATAGAAACTGACATGGAAGCTATACATTATAACGGCACTTCAATCAACTATTCTGAACTGAAGAATTTAGTTGATGAAAAACACCATGAATTAGGAGCGCTTAACGGCAAAAAAATTGTAATTAATTATACAAATCCTATTCAGCAAATTACTATGGTACTGGCTGTAATTGAAGCAGGTGGTTATGCTATTGTAACTAATTCAGAAAATGAAATTTCAGAAGAATCATTAGTAAAGGTTTTTAATAAAGAAGAACTATATATAGCTACTGATAGTGAAGAAGTATTAGTATCAACCATACTTCAACAATTAGCTGTAGGAGTAACTAGTGAAAAGTCTGTAGAAAAAGGGGGAGTTATCTTAGTTAATAACTCTGTTAGTGAAGTATATCAGGTAGAAATAAATGAAATTCAAGAACATGTTTCATCTGTAATACAAACACTTGAATTAGAAAAAGGAGCAAAAGTTTTGGCTACTAAAGCACTAACAAATGTAGATGTTTTAGAATACATATTACCGGCTATAACAGCACAAGCAACATTATATATTAGTAATGAAACTGCTAGAATAGCAACAGAAATAAAAGGTATTGGAACGTTAAAAATAACAACTAAAGAATTAAACGAGGAAGCACTAGAAAAACTTTCAAATAGTTGTGATTTTGAAATTACTAAAGTAATAATAGCTGCTAATGAAAAAGTATCTGGAGCAGCAATAACAAAGCTAAAAGCAGCTTTTCCTAAAGTAGAAAAAATAACAGCAGTATATCAGTTAAAAAATGTCTATTATTCAGTACTTCAGTCGGATAATTTACTTGATTTAAAAGAAAATGAAATTGCTGTATACACCAAGCCTATAGGAAAAATTAATGTTCAAATATTAGATGCTAAATTAAGACCAGCACCTATCGGTGTTTTAGGAGAATTATGGATTGAAAGTAAAGTTTTAAATATTCCTCTTATTGAAAATGCTAAAATGCATGAATTACATATTGGAGGCGCAGACAGAAAACTAAGAGTTTTAGAACACAGAGCAAAATTTGAATCCGGAGGAAAAATAGCATTATTAAACAAAAAAGATAGAGAGCTATTAATCAACGAAAAAATAATAACTCCTGATGTAACGGAAGAAAATTTACAATTACATCCGCAAATTAGCAAAGCAGTAGTTGTGTTTCAAGAAGCTAAAAACTTATTAATTGCTTTTATTGAAATAGCAAAAGAAGAAGAGTTAACGGTTACTACTGTAAGAAACTGGATAAAAAGAAAAGTATCTAGAGAAAACATGCCTGCTCATTTTGAGTTTGTTGATAAACTTCCGGTACTTAACAATGATATTGACTATACACTTTTAGAAAACACAGAAGTAACTGTTTTACCTAAAGCAGAAGTTAGTGCAGAACAACAACAGTTGGTTACTATTTGGGAAGAATTATTAGGCGTTTCTGCTGTTGAATTAGATGATAATTTCTTTGAGTTAGGAGGGCACTCAATTTTAGCTACAAAATTAGTTTCGTTAATTCGAAAGGAAATGAATACTGAAGTTTCCATTAAAACTATTTTTACATTTCCAACAATTGAAATGTTGACAGAGGTAATAGCTCTAAATAAACATAAAAGTTTAATACCTTCTGTAAAGTCATATGAAAAAAAGGAATACCTTCCATTATCATATAGTCAGCAAAGATTATGGTTTTTAGATAAATTACAAGGTACTCGAGAGTATCATATCTCCGGAGGTCTAAGACTACAGGGAGTGATAGAAGAAGATTTAATAGAAGCTTCTTTACAAATTATCATTGAAAGGCATGGAGCTTTAAGAACAGTTATAAAAGAAAAAGAAGGGATAGGGTATCAAGAAATAATAGATGCGAAATCTTGGAATTTATCAAAATTAACAGCAAAAAAGAACCAAACAGAGCAAGATGTTATAAAAATGTTTACAGACATTCCTTTTGATTTATCAAAGGATTATATGTTTAGAGCAGGTTTGCACACTATAAATGAGCATGAGAGTTTATTAGTTCTTGTTTTTCATCATGTATCTAGTGATGGTTGGTCTATACCAATATTTATTGATGAATTTATTAGTATTTATGATTCATTAAAAAATAAAACAAATTTAGTTTTACAAAAGCTACCAATTCAATATGCCGATTATGCTATTTGGCAACGTAAATATATAGGAGGAGAACTTTTAGAAACTCAGTTGACATATTGGAAAGAAAAACTTACAGGAGTTTCACCATTGATGTTACCATTTGATTATGAAAGGTCTAAAGAAAGAAGTACACAAGGTGAGTTATTTGAAACTGTTGTAGATAAAGAACTTGTACAGAAATTACAGGAATTATCTTCAAATAATGGAAGCACATTGTTCATGACATTACTTTCTGTCTATAAAATATTATTATTTAGATACTCAGGACAACAAGATATTTGTGTAGGAACTCCTATTGCAGGTCGTATACATCAAGAATTTGAAAATTTAATAGGCTTTTTTGTAAATACGTTAGCTATAAGAAGTCAGGTAGATACTAATAGTTCGTTTGAGAGTTTTTTAAGAGAAGTAAAAGAAAATTCTTTAGAAGCATATAAAAATCAAGAAGCGCCTTTTGAAAAAGTTGTTGAAGTAACTACTAAGGAAAGAGATTTAGTCAATAATCCGTTGCTACAAGTTTTATTTTCTTTAGAGAATATGCCAGTTGTAACAGAATCAGCTTTGTCAAATTTTCAGGTAAAAGTTGTAAAGCCTACTAATATTCATGTTCAAAGTGATTTACATTTTGTGTTAGAAGAAGATATAGATAAAGGTTTAGTATTTGAAATACATTACCGTAAAGATCTTTTTAAAAAATCTACAATTCAGCAATTAGCAAATCATTATTTAAAGTTGTTAGCTTCTGTAGCGGAGTGTCCAACTGAAAAAATAGGTAAATTGAAAATGCTTGGTGATGAAGAAATTACGGAATTATTACAAGCATTTAATCCAAAAAGTGATGTGCAATTTTCTGAAAATGAAGTAATTTTAGAAACATTTTCTTCACAGGCAATTCAGAAGCCTAATGCAACTGCTTTAATTTTTGGTAATAACACAATAACCTATGCTGAGCTTGATGAAAAATCAAATCAATTAGCAAACTATTTACAAGGTAAAGGGGTTAAGAAAGGAGATTTCATACCTATTTGTATGGAAAGATCTATTCTAACTGTGGTAAGTATTTTCGGTATTATAAAATGTGGAGCAGCATATGTGCCAATTGACCCTTCAAACCCAAATGAAAGAATATCTTTTATTACTAACGATATTGAAGCAGAAGTTCTTATAACAACAAGTGATTTGTTAGTAAAGGTTAAGAGCTGCACTGAGATTGAATGTATTCTTGTTGAAGAAATTCAAGAGGAATTAAAGTTACATTCTAAGGATAAATTAAATATAAATATTACCCAAGATGATGTTGCTTATATAATATATACTTCAGGTACTACCGGTGTTCCTAAAGGAGCAGTAATGCAGCATGGAGCTTTAAATAGTTTTTTAACTGCTTTACAATATACCCATCCTTTAACATCAAAAGATAGAATGGCATTTAAGACTAATTATGGTTTTGATATGACAATTCCGGAAATTTTTGGTTGGATCAAAGCTGGAGCAAGTGCCGTAATATTTTCTGATGAACAGGTTAAAGATGTAACATTATTTTCAAAAGAATTAGAAAAACAGGAGGTTACACAATTACATATGGTACCGTCTCATTTTTCAGTATTCCTGGATTATGTGTATGCTAGTAATATTGAACTTCCTGCATTGAAATATTTATTAGTAGGAGGAGAAGCATTTCCTGAAAAAGCATTGCAGATATATAAAAACTCTAAATTATCTGCAAAACTAGATAATATATACGGCCCAACGGAAACTACAGCTTATATGACTTTTTTTCCTGTAAATGAAAAGTCAAAAAATTATTCAACACTTCCTATTGGTAAACCAATGCCCAATGCTACAGCTTATATTTTATCTGATAATATGGAGTTACTACCTAAAGGAGTAGTAGGAGAGCTTTGTATAGGAGGATTAGGACTATCAAAAGGATATTTGAAAAGAGAGGATTTAACAAATGAAAAGTTTGTTGTTAACCCTTTCAATACTAATGAACGTTTATATAAAACAGGAGATTTAACTAAGTGGTTACCTGATGGAAATATAAGTTATGTTGGAAGGAAAGATTCACAAGTAAAAATACGAGGGTATCGTGTAGAGTTAGGTGAAATTGAAAATGTATTATCGAAGTATCATGAAATTCAACAATCATGTGTAATTACAAATCAAGATATTCATGGTACGAAATATCTAGTTGGTTATTTTGTTTCTGAAAAAGATATTGCTAAAGAAACTTTACAGGGATACCTAAGTGCAAAGTTACCTGATTATATGGTGCCGCGTATATGGGTAAAATTAGCTGAAATGCCTTTAGGATCTAGTGGTAAAATTGATAAGAAAAAATTACCATTGCCTAATAATGAATCATTATCTACAACAGAATATCTTGCCCCAAGAAATGAACAAGAAGAAAAGCTAACTGAAATATGGGAAAAACTATTAGAAGTAGAAAGAATAGGTGTAAATGATAATTTTTTTGAATTAGGAGGGCATTCACTTTTAGCAACCAGATTAGTATCGATGATACGAAAAGAAACTGGTGTAGAAATTCCAATTAGAACAATTTTTACTCACCCAACAATTAGCTTATTATCTGAAAACTTAGGGTCAAAAAATTTAAGTAAAATATTACCTCCTATAACCTCAAAAGGAGAAATTGAAAAAGTACCATTGTCGTACAATCAACAAAGAATGTGGTTCTTAGACCAACTTCAGGGAACTAGAGAGTATCATGTTTCCGGAGGAGTAAGAATACATGGAAATATTGATATTGATTTATTAGAAATAGCATTACGTACAATTGTTGAACGTCATGAAATTCTTAGAACAGTAATAGAAGAAGTTGACGGAGTTGGATATCAGAAAGTAATTAGTTACAGAGATTGGAATTTATCAAGTGTAGTGATAGATGAAAAGTCACAAGAAAAAATATTAATAGATGAATTTTTAAATATACCGTTTAATTTAGCCAAAGATTTTACGTTTAGAGCGTGTTTATATGACTTAGGAGAAGATGAATATATTTTAGCATGTGTATTTCATCATATAGCAAGTGATGGTTGGTCTATTCCAATTTTTATTGATGAATTAACAGATATTTTTGGAGCACTTCATACAGAAAAAGAATTAATATTACCAAAATTATCACTTCAATATTCAGATTATGCAGTTTGGCAAAGAGAACATATTGAAGGAGAATTTTTAGAAAACCAATTGTCTTACTGGGAAAATAAACTTAAAGGAGTTACACCTTTAACTTTACCAACAGATTTTGTTCGACCTTCAGTACAAAGTAGAGTTGGGTCTAATCTTTATTTTGAACTAGATAAGTCTTTAAAAGATAGTCTTGTAAAAATGAGCCAAGAAGAAGGAGTAACTTTATTTATGTTGTTACTTTCTGCATTTAAAATTCTTTTGTTTAAGTATAGTGGACAAAATGATATTTGCGTAGGAACTCCTATAGCAAATAGAACTCAGTCTGATATTGAAGGAATGATAGGTTTCTTTGTTAATACAATAGCATTACGAAGTAGCTTAGAAGAAAAAATGAATTTTAAAGCGCTATTAGAAGAGGTAAAGAAAACTACGTTAGAAAGTTATGATTATCAAATGGCTCCTTTTGATAAAGTTGTAGAGCGTATTGGTGAATCAAGAGACATGAGTATTACTCAGGTATTCCAAGTAATGTTTGATTTACATAATATTCCTGAGCAGAAGAAATTAAAAATAGATGGAGTTAATTTTACTCCTTATGAATTTGAAGAGGATACAGCCCAATATGATTTAATACTTGTTGCAAAAGAGCATAAGGAAGGAATTTCATTAAATTTAGAGTACTGTTCAGATTTATTTGAGCAAGAAACAGCACAAAGAATGTTATATCATTATGAAATGCTGTTAAGAAGTATTGTTACTGATAATAAACAATCTGTAGCATCATTATCAATTTTGACAAATGAAGAGAAAGAACAATTGTTATATGATTTCAATGCTACTAAAGTAAATTATCCTCTACATTTAACATTTGTTGATTTATTTAATGAACAAGTACAAAAAACACCTGACAATATAGCTTTATCTTTTAAAGGACAAGCAATAAGTTATAAAGAGCTTGATGAAAAATCAAATCAAATTGCTCATTGTTTAGTAGAAAAAGGAGTTGGAGAAGATGACTTAGTAGCCATCTGTTTAGAAAGGTCATTCTCAATGATAACAGGAATTATAGGTATTTTAAAAGCAGGAGCAGCTTATGTACCAATAAAACCTGATTATCCGGAATCTAGAATAAAACATATACTATCTGATATTAATAGTAAGCTTTTAATAACCGATAAACAAAGCAAAAATGGTTTAAATTTTGCCAATCAATCTAATGTTGACGTAATTGTATTAGACTCAGAAAGCAAAGAATTTGATGAATATCCAAAAACAAAATTAAATATTATATATAATCCTGATTCATTAAGTTATATAATTTATACTTCGGGAAGTACAGGAACTCCAAAAGGAGCATTAATAGAACATAAAGGTTTACTTAATCATTTGTTATTAATGATTGATGAATTAAAATTAAACGAAGAAAGTGTAATAGGATTTACAGCTCCGTTTACTTTTGATATTTCTGTTTGGCAAATTTTAAGCGCTTTATTAGTTGGAGGAAAAACAGCCATCTATAAAGAAGAGGATCTGTTACAAATAAAAGCTTTTGGAGATGCCTTATATGCTGATAAAGTAACTATTTTACAATTAGTACCTTCTTATACTTCTAGTTTATTAGAAGCATCTACAAATCACAGACTAGACTTTTTAAAATACTTTTTAGTTACAGGAGAAGCAGTTACAAAAGACATATTGGATAGATGGTTTAGTGTATATCCAAATATTCCAGTGGTTAATGCATATGGGCCTGCAGAAGCCTCAGATGATGTAACATTACATATTATGACTGAATCTCCAAAAGAAGGTTTGGTTCCTATTGGAAAACCTGTAGCAAATATGCAGTTATATGTAGTAGACAATTCAGGAGAATTGTGCCCAATAGGAGTGATTGGAGAATTATGGGTAGGAGGAATTGGAATTGGTAGAGGATACCTGAATTTAGAATCATTAACAAAAGAAAAGTTTGTAGAGAATAAATTTACTGGAGAAGGGAGGTTATATAAAACCGGAGATTTAGGATGCTGGCTTTCAGATGGTACTCTTGAGTTTGTTGGACGTTCAGATGATCAAGTTAAAGTACGCGGACATCGTATAGAGTTAGGAGAAATTGAAAATATTCTATCTGTAGCTCAAGGAGTTACTAGTTGTTGTGTGTTAGCGAAAGAAGATGCAACCGGTAATAATAATTTATTAGGATATGTAGTGATGAGTAATGGAGTAACATTTGATAAAACATACCTAGAAAATCACTTACAGGAAAATTTGCCAGACTATATGGTGCCGAGACTTTGGGTTCAACTATCGGAAATGCCACTAACACCTAATGGTAAGATTGATAAAAAGAACTTGCCAGATATTGAATATGTAAATGAAGTAGATGAAAGTTATGAAGTGCCTAGAAATGAGGTTGAAACCATATTGCTTAAGATTTGGCAAGAGTTATTAGGAATTGAAGCAATAGGTATTAATGATAACTTTTTTGAGCTAGGAGGACATTCACTTAAGGTGATTAGTATGGTTTCTCAAATACAAAAAGAACTTGAAGCAGAAGTAGCAATTAGTGATATTTTTGGTAATCCAACTATCAGTACTCTAGCAGAACTTATTGGAGTAGCAGAAGAGGTTGTGTATGAAGAAATCCCTAAAATAGCAGAAGCTCCTTATTATCCGGTTTCTAATGCACAGAAAAGATTATGGATTCTGGATCGTCTCGTAGATGAAGTTTCGGGCTATAATACATATAATGCCTATTCTTTTGAAGGTAATATAAATGTTGAAGCCTTTGGTGATGCTGTATTAAGTGTAGTAAATAGACATGAAGTATTAAGAACAACTTTTGCAGAGAAGAAAGGAGAGCCTGTACAAATAATCCATAATAAAGTTTTAAAAGAGCAAATATTTAGCATAATTGATTATTCAAATACAAAAGTTGCTGAGCAAGAGATTATTAAAGAGTTAACAATTGAAGCTAACAACCCTTTTGACTTAGAGAAACCGTTTTTATTTAAATCAAAAATGTTTTTGCTAGGTGAAAATAAGTACATATTCTTCTGTTCTATGCATCATATTATTTGTGATGGATGGTCGAATCCTATTTTAGTTAAAGAAATTTTAACGAACTATAAATCTTATATTAATAATTATACACCTAATTTACCTTTATTAAGATTACATTACAAAGATTATGCTGCTTGGCAATTGAATAGATTAGTTACAGGAGCTTATGAGCCACATAAAAAATATTGGCATGAAAAATTAGCAGGAGATTTACCTGTATTAAACTTTCCAACGTACAAACAAAGACCATTAATTCAGGATTTTAGTGGAAAAGCAATTGAACATTATTTCAATAAAGTAACATTAAATAAAATAAAAAGTTTAGTTCTTAAAGAAGAAACAAGCTTATATATGGCATTGGTTTCTTTCTTAAATATATTGTTTTATAAATATACAGGGCAAACCGATATTATTTTAGGAACAGGAACTGCTGGAAGAACGCATCCTGATTTAGAAGATCAAATAGGATTTTATATAAGTACTTTACCACTTAGAAATTCTATAAATCCAGAAGCTACATTTATAGAGTTTTTAAAAGAAGTTAGTAGCAAAACTTTAGAAGCTTTTGAACATCAAGATTATCCATTTGACAGGTTAGTAAACGAATTAGATATTGAAAGGGATATCAGTCGAAATCCAATTTTTGATGTAATGATTTTATTACAAAGTTTTGATGAGGATGAAGATCAACTTTTAATTAATGGATTTGAAGGAGTAAAAATAAAAGAACTACCTGTAGAAAATCAAGGAAGTCCATTTGATATGGATTTTGATTTTACTGAAGAAAAAGACCAGTTAAAACTTATGCTTACTTACAATGATACTATTTATAGTGATGAGCAAATGCAAGATTTATTGGTTCATTTAGAGTTGTTAATCAACAGGATTTTAGAAAACCCAAACCAAAAAAACGGAGAGGTATCTATTTCAACTAGTGAAGAAATCACTCTAATTGAAGAAATTAATAATACAGAAAAAAAATTACCACTCGAAAAAACATTTCATCATTATTTAGAACAATTTGCTAAGGAAACACCGCATAAAACAGCTGTCATTTTTGAAGATAGAGAAACAAGTTATAGTTTATTAAATGCAAAATCAAATCAATTAGCAAGAGCTATAACAACAATTTTACCAGTACAAGAAGATGACCAGGTTGGAGTTTTATTAGAAAGATCAGATTTATTTATGGCCACTATACTAGGAATATGGAAACTTGGAGGTTCATATATTCCTATAGATAAAAAAGTGCCAGATAACAGGGTTCTAGCTATGGTTGATATAGCAAAGGTTAGCTTTGTAATAGCTGATAAAAATTTAATAAGTGATGAATTAAAAGAAAAAATTCCAACCTATTGTAAGCTAGTTTACATTCAAGATCTTGTGGAAGTTTCACAAAACCAAAATTCAGAAAATTTAGATATAGATATTAACCCTCATAGTTTATCGGTAACTATGTTTACCTCTGGTTCAACCGGATTACCAAAAGGAGCAATGAATGAGCATATTGGTATGATGAACCATGCTTTAGCTACAGTAGATTATCTAAGCATGAATGAAAATTCGGTGCTTGTTCAAAATGCATCATTGAGTTTTGATATTGCAGTATGGCAATTTTTCACAGCATTGATTACAGGAGGTACTACGGCTATTTATGGAGATGAGCTGGTAAATGCACCTGAATTGTTATTACAAAAATTTATTGAACATAAAGTAACTGTATTCCAGGTAGTACCGTCATATTTATCAATGTTAGTAGATGTTATTGCAGAAGATAAAGAATCTTATCCGTTTACTATATCACATTTAATCAGTTGTGGTGAGGCAGTTAAGCCAAAATCAATTGCACAATGGCTTTCATATTATCCTAATACGACCATAATTAACGATTATGGACCGGCTGAAGCTTCAGATGGAACAACATGGAATGTTTTTAATTCTGTTGATGAAAATGCAACAAGTATTCCTGTAGGAAAACCTATTTATAATATGGCAAACTATATTGTAGATGACTATATGAATCTATGTCCGATAGGAGTTATAGGAGAAATATGTGTTGCAGGGATAGGAGTAGGAAGAGGATATATTAATGATAAAGAAAAAACAGAAAAAGTATTTATTACAAACCCATTCAAAAAAGAAGTACAAGAAAGATTGTATAAAACCGGAGATTTAGGAAGAATTTTACCTAATGGAATGGTTGAGTTTAGAGGAAGAAAAGATTATCAGGTAAAAGTAAATGGTCAGCGTATTGAGTTAGGTGAGATAGAATCCAAATTATTACAACTGGCAGGTGTTAAAGAAGCAACAGTTATTGATCGTATAAATGAGCATAACGGAAGAAAATACTTACATGCTTTTGTGGTTTTTGAAGATTCAAGTAAATTGAATATAGAAAATATAAAGATAACTTTAAGCCAAGAATTACCGCCTTACATGATTCCTGCAGATTTTCAGGAATTATCTGAGTTACCATTAACCATGAGTGGAAAAGTTGATAGAAAATATCTTGATAAGGTAGCTGTTAAAAAGGATGAAAATGATAGAGAATTAGAAAGAGCCGAAAATGATTTTGAAGTAATTTTATTGAAGGCATGGAAAATCACTTTACATCTGGAAGAAATAGGGACAACAGATAATTTCTATCAAATAGGAGGAGATTCTATCAGCGCTATTCAAGTATCTTCATTTTTGTATAAGCACAAGTATCAGATTGATGTGAAAGATATTATGCGTTATCCAACCATAAAAGAAGCTGCTAATTTTGTTAAACCTTTATTACAAATAGCAAATCAAGGGGTAATAACAGGTGAGGTGCCGTTAACGCCAATACAAGCGGCATTTTTCCAATCTCAAAAGAATGAGGCACACCACTATAACCAATCCATGGTGTTGAAATCATCTGAAAGAATTGATGCTCAGATTTTAGAGGAAACACTGAGAAAAATACAATCTTGGCATGATGTTCTGAGGACTACTTATTCATTTAAAGATGATTTGATCAAACAAGAGATTCAAGAAGATGGAATACCGGTGGCTTTAACAGTTCATGATTTAATGGAAGAAAATTCTATTGAATCAATCCATAACCTAGCAACAAAAATTCAGTCAGGAATTTCTTTAGAAGAGGGGCCTTTAATGCATAGTGTATTATTTAGATTAAAAGACGCAGATTATGTATTAATAGCTATTCATCATTTAGTAATTGATGCAGTTTCGTGGAGGATAATTTTAGAAGATTTCGCAAACATATATGAGAAATTAACTAAAGAAGAAGAAATAGACCTACCTGCTAAGACACATTCTTTTAAAGAATGGTCAGAAGAGCTTAGAGCTTATATGGTTTCTGAGGAGTTTGAAGAGGAAAAAATATTTTGGAATTCTAGAATTAAAGAAAATATTCAGCAAATTCCTTATGATAATACAACCAATCAAACGTATAAAGGAAAAGTAGAAGAAGTTTCAGAAAAAACAATTTATCTATCAGAGGAGTACGTTAATCTATTTGAGACAAAAGTACATAAAGCCTTTAATACAGGGGCTAATGATATTTTACTTACGGCTTTAATGATGTCAATTAAAGAATGCTTTTCATTAAACGAAACTGCAATTATGTTAGAAAGTCATGGTAGAGCAACTCTAAATGAAGATATAACAACAAATAGAACCGTAGGTTGGTTTACAAGCGAATTCCCAGTTTACTTATCATCACAAACAAATGATTTAGGAAGTTTGCTTAAAGAGATAAAAGAAAACCTACATAAAATTCCTAATTATGGAATAGGTTTTGGAATAGCAAAATATATAGATATAAATACATCTGAAACTTATAAAAAGAGTATAATTCCTCAAATTGCATTTAACTTTCTAGGCTCTGTAAATGAAGGTGATGAGGCTGAGGTAGGATTTGAGCTTTTAGATAATACCTTTGGAGTAGAAGAGTCTTATCAAAATCAAAGTGATTATGCTATTGAAATTCTAGGAAGTATTAGAAATAAGAAAATGGAATTAACTATTCAATATCATAAATCACAATTTAAAGACGAAACAATAGCTAATTGGTTAAAAGTATTTAAAGAATCGCTGGAAGAGCTAATTAGTTTTTGTGCAAATAGAGAACACACAGAAGCAACTCCTAGTGATTACGATTATTCAGACCTATCCTTAGATGATTTAGTAGAGTTAAACGATTTATTCTAATACATAAAAAACTCAGTTACTTAATAATTCTCTTTGTATATACCACTTTAACAACTTTAAACACTTCTGTTTTTAGATGTTAGAACAGAATTATTAGTAAATAAACCTAACTTTAAAATAACAAAAATGAAAAACACAAACCATAAATTTTCTCGTTTCCATTTATCGGAAACGGCAAAAATAGTAAGTAGCATTCCAGGAGAAAAATCAAAAGAATTATTGGCTTTACAAAAAGAAATTGAAGGAGCCGTTGTTTCATATCCTAGAAGTATGCCTTTTGCTATTAATAGAGCTAAAGGAGCTATTATTGAAGATGTTGACGGAAATCAATTTATTGACTTTTTTGCAGGATGTGGCGTTGTAAATGTTGGGCACTGTAATGAAGAAGTGCTTTCATATGTTAAAGAACAACAAGAAAAATTAGTTCATGCACTGGATTTTCCAACAGAAAATAAATTAACAGCAGTTCAAAAAATTCTAAACAATTTACCGGAAGAAGAAAGAAAAAATTATAAGGTAAGTTTTGGAGGACCAACTGGTTCAGATGCTGTTGAAGCAGCTATTAAGTTAGCAAAAATTAAAACAGGAAGAGATGGAATTATAGCTTTTTCAGGAAGTTATCATGGAATGACATCCGGAGCTTTAGCCGTAACTGCAGATACTACTTTCAGAAACAAAATAAGCTCATTAATTCCAAACGTACACTTTACTCCTTTTACATATCAATACAGATGTCCGTCTAACCAAGATGAACAAGCTTGTAAAAAATACTGTGTTGAACAATTAGAGTTTTTATTAGAAAATAAACATTCCGGAATTAGAAAACCGGCCGCTATAATTGTTGAATCCATTCAAGGAGAAGGAGGAAATATAACACCGGCAGAAGGTTTCTTAAAAGAAATTATTGAAGTTGCTCACAGAAATGACGTATTAGTGATTTTTGATGAAATTCAAAGCGGATTTTTTAGAACAGGTGAATTCTTAGCTTGTATGAATTATGGAGCTATGCCGGATATTATAACATTATCTAAAGGATTAGGAGGAGTTGGATTCCCTATATCTGCATTAATCTATAACAAGAATGTTGAAGCTTGGGGACCTGGAGATCATATAGGAACTTTCAGAGCTAATCAGGTAAGTTTAGCAGCAGCAAACGGAGCTTTTGATTTTATTGAAAAGTATGATGTAAAAAATCACACTAAAGAAATAGGAGCTTATTTAATGAATGGATTAAAACAATTAGCTGAAAAATATCCTGTTATTGGAGAAGTAAGAGGAAAAGGATTAATGATTGGTGTTGAGTTTGTAAAAGACCCTATTACTAAAGAGCCATATGCAGAAATTGTAAAAGAATTTAGAGCTAACTGTTTACAAAGAGGTTTACTGTTTGAAGTAGGTGGTCATTATAATAATGTACTTCGTATTGTACCACCATTAACTATTACTCCTGCAATTGTTGATGCCGGTTTACAAATTATGGATGAAGCTTTACAAGCAGTAGTTCCACAGCCGATTGCTTTCAATAAGGAAGAAGCAGAACTTTTAACTACTATATAAAATTATTAGGAAGTACTTTTTAAAATACTTCCTAATATATATAGCTTTTAACTAAGAGAACTCAAGAAATAACTAACCAAACAAAAACTGACTACTCTAAATCATGAAAAAAGAAGAAAATAATATAGAAAAAATTTACCCCTTAACCCCCATGCAGGAAGGGATGTTATTTCATTCTATAAGAGATAATTCTGACGCATATTTTAATCAGCTATTCTATACAACAAAAGGAAAAATAGATGTAGAAGTTTTTTCTAAAAGTTTAGAAATTTTAAGTAAAAGGCATGATATTTTAAGAACAGCTTTTGTATATGAAAAAACTGAACGACCTATACAAGTTGTACTTAAAAACAGAAAAATAGCTTTAACATTGGTTGATAAAACAATGTTAAATGCTTCTGAGTATCATGATTTTTTAGAGCAGTATAAAGAAAATGATATTAATAAAGGGTTTGATTTAGTTAAAGAATCAGTTATTAGGATAACTATTATAAAAAGAGAAGAAGAACTCTATGATTTTCTATGGAGTTATCATCATATTTTATTAGACGGGTGGTGCCATGCAATTTTAGTGGAAGAAATTAGTGAAATATATAGTAGCTTAAAACAAAATAGAAAACTTGAATTACCTGATCCAATTCCATTTAGTAACTATGTTAAATGGTTAGAAAAACAAGACAAAAAACAAAGTGAGAAATATTGGAATGAGTATTTAAATGATTATAATCAAATAGCAGAAATTCCAAAAGTACTTAGTAGAGATACTACAGATTTATCAAATCCACATAAAAAAATTGTTTTTTCTAAAGAGTTAACTATACAATTAACCAGAGAGGCAAGAGAAAATGGTATAACTCTTAATGATATATTTCAGACAATATGGGGGCTTTTACTATCTAAATATAGCGGTACTAATGATGTAGTTTATGGTAATGTAGTTTCTGGAAGACCTACGGAATTGGAAGGAATAGATAGATGTTTAGGTTTATTTATTAATACAATACCGGTTCGTTTACAATACTCTAATGAAGATACTTTAGTTCAGATAGCCAAAAGAATACATAATGATTTTTTAAATGGATTACCTCATCATTACAGTTCATTAGCAGATATTCAAAATAATACAGTACTAAAAGGGGATTTAGTAAAACATATAATAGCATTTGAAAATTACCCGATATCTGAACTTAATGAAGAACAAAAACAAGATAATCTTTTTGAAATATCAAATGTTAGTGTATTTGATCGAACCAATTATGATTTTGATATTGATGTTGAATTAGCAGAAGAAATTAGTGTGACTTTTTACTATAATTCGCAAAATTATGACATTAATTATATAGAAAAAGTAGCTGATACTTTTAGTACATTAACAAATCAATTTGCTAAAACACCTCATAAAACAATTACTGAAGTAAGTTTTGTTTCAAAAGAAGGAATACAAGAATTATTATATAGTTTTAACAAGGGCAATTTTGATTTAAATAACACACAACCAATAAATGTATTATTTGAAGAAGAAGTAAAGTGTAAAGGTAATAGAATTGCTGTTATTCATAATAATGAGAAATGGACGTATCAAGAACTTAACAATAAATCAAACCAAATTGCTCATTCCTTAATAGAAGTAGGACTGCAAAGAGGAGAATTTGTAGGAATACATATTGAAAGAACTTTTGATATGGTAGCTGCGCTCTTAGGAGTTTTTAAAGCAGGGGGAGTGTATGTGCCATTAGATATACAAAACCCGACTTCCAGAACGGTAGAACTATTGAAGGATGGAGAGATAAAAGCTTTAATTAGTGTTGAAAAACAACTACAATTATTAACAAAACATAGTTTTTTAAACACTCAATTAAAACAGGTTCTTTGTGTTGATACAGATATTACAGATGAAAAATTTGCAATAGATTCTTCAGTATCACTTATAAACAAAAGAAAAATAGAATTATGTAGTATACATAACCCTGAAAACATTAACAAAGTTAATGATTGGGCTTATATGTTATACACTTCAGGTTCTACAGGAAAACCTAAAGGAGCTATTACTCGTCATGATGGAGCCATGAATCATATTTTGGCAGAGTATGAAGCCATGCAGCTACAAGATGGTTTTTGTTTTTTACAAAGTGCCAGTATTGCTTCAGATATTTCAGTATGGCAAATTTTAGCGCCTATTTTAAGAGGAGGTTCAGTAGTAATTGCCGATAAAGAAGATGTTTTAGATTATCAGAAAACATTAGATTTAATGAAAGAGCACAAGGTTACTATTGCGGAGTTTGTTCCTTCTTATCTAATTGGTTTTGTAGATCATATTTTAGAAATTAATTCCTCAGAAAATATATTGCCATCTTTACAATGGATGATGATGGTAGGTGAAGAAATACCTGTAAAACTAGTAAATAATTGGTTGCAATTATTTCCAGGTTGTCGTGTGTTAAATGGTTATGGTCCCTGTGAAGCGTCGGATGACATTACACAATATGAAATAGTAAAACCTATACCTGTACATTTAAATAAAGTGCCTATAGGGAAACCAATACTAAATATGAACATTTTTGTATTGGATGCTAATGAAAAATTAGTACCAGTTGGAGTTCCAGGTGAAATTTGTGTTTCAGGAGTAGGAGTTGGTGCTGGATATTTTAAAGAACCGGAAAAAACGGCCAATAGTTTTAGACCTAACCCTTTTCCGAATACTCTTGGAAATATCATGTATAAAACCGGAGATTTAGGAAGATGGTTACCAGATGGAAATTTAGAGTTTTTGGGAAGAAAAGACCGACAAGTAAAAATTAGGGGAAACAGAGTTGAATTAGGAGAAATTGAATCTATTATAAGAGAAAATGATTTAGTAGATAATGCAGCAGTTGTGGCTTATAAAAAAGATATCTCTAATACCTCTTTGATAGCGTTTGCCACAAAAACAATAGTACCCGTAAAACCAAATTTTGATATTTCATTTGAAAAAGAAAGAGAAAAACAAATGTTACAATTTGAGTTTGAAGGATTAAAAAATAAAACAATGAGTTTTGATAATGGGTTGAAAATATTCTCGTTAAATAACTCAGAAACTACTTTTGTTTTTAAAGAAATTTTTGAAGATAAAGCCTATTTACAACATGGAATTGAGTTAAAACCAAAATCAGTTGTTTTTGATGTTGGAGCAAATATAGGAATGTTTAGTTTGATGGTTGCAACATGCTTTCCTGGGTCAAAAGTATATGCCTTTGAGCCAATTCCTCCAACTTTTCAAATCATGGAAGCCAATGCAAAACTGTATAATTCTTATTCAGATATATATACTTATAATGCAGGTTTGTCAAACGAAAAAAAGACAATAACATTTACACATTATCCTAAAAACTCCATGTTATCAGGAATGTATGGAGATAAAAGCAAGGATAAAGAATATATAAAAAATGTAATTCTTCAACAAATAACTACAAACGATCTTAATGAAAGTTTAGATAAGGATATTGAATACCAGGTAAATAAGTTAGCAGAAGAAGCGCTGTTGTCTGAAAATTATAATTGTCAATTATTAACTATTTCAGAGATAATAGCGGAACAAAATATAGATCGAATTGACTTATTAAAAATAGATGTTGAAAGAAGTGAAAGGGATGTTTTAGAGGGAATTAATAAAACGGATTGGGATAAGATTCAGCAAATAGTAATAGAAGTACATGACAATGATGATTCTTTAAATAAAGTTTTAGAATTATTAAATAAAAAAGGGTTTGTGTGTTCAGTTGAACAAGAAAAACTATTAGTAGGTACTGATTTATATAATATTTATGCTTATAGAAAAAATAGAGATGTTGATACATCGCTTATTCTAGCATTACAAGAAAAATGTGCCAAAGAATTGCCTTTATATATGCAACCTGATGAATTTTGTATAATAGACAAACTTCCACAAAATTTAAGTGATAAGGTTGATGAGAAAAAATTAGTTTCAATATATAAGGAACGTTTTGAAGGAATAACACAAGCCTCTGGTCTTATTAAACCTTGTGATACAAATACAGAGAGAGAGGTAAAAAATATATGGGAGCAAATACTTCAAAGGAATGATATTGGAGCTGATGAAGACTTCTTTGAAAAAGGAGGACACTCTTTACTGGCTATGAGAGTTAAGGCAGCTGTATTAAAGAAATTAAAGGTTCAATTAGAGGTTAAAGATTTGTTTATCTATACCAAACTAAATGAACTAGCTGCGCTTATAGATAAAAAATCATTACAAGAAGAAGGTGAAATTAAGGCATATTCTAGAACAGAAAATATACCATTATCATACTCACAAGAAAGTATCTGGTTTTTAGATCAGTTACATGGAGGAAGTTCAGAGTATCATATTCCGGCAGCATTAAAATTTAAGGGGAAAATTAATGTAGAGCTACTAGAAGACTGTTTAAGAGAAATTATAGACAGACATGAAGTTCTAAGAAGTATTGTAAATAATAATCAAGAAATTCCTTGTTTAGAATTTTTAAATAGTGAAAAATGGAGTTTAGAAGTTATTAAAGAGAAATTTGTTGATGAATCAGAATTAGAATCTAAAATTGTAGATTTAATTGAGCGACCATTTAATCTGACAAAAGATTATAAATTAAAAGCAAGCCTTATTCAATATGAAAAAACAAAAAGTGTCTTAGTTTTAGTAATGCATCATTTTGCTTCAGATGGCTGGTCAGAAGGTATTTTGGTAGATGAACTTTTAACATTGTATAAAGCAAAAGAAAAAAATCAAGCAGTTACATTACCGCAATTAAAAATACAATATGCTGATTATATCTTGTGGCAACAAGGAAGGAAAAAAGTTGTAGAAGAGCAGCTTATTTATTGGAAAGAGCAATTATCTGAAGCACAACCTTTAGAATTTCCAACAGATTTTAACCGTCCCAAAAATAAAAGCACAGAAGGAGGTACTGTTGAGGTAGTTATTCCTATGTCAATAGAGAAAGCTCTGAGACAACTGTCATCAAGTTACGGAGGAACCTTGTTTATGACGTTGTTATCTGCTTTTAAAATAATATTACATAAATACTCTGGACAAAATGATATTTGTGTTGGAACTCCAATTGCAGGAAGGTCTCATCAAGAATTTGAAAATTTAATAGGTTTTTTTGTAAATACACTAGCATTACGTAGTTATATTGAAGGAGAAACAAGTGTAAAAGCCTATCTAAAACAAGTTAAAGACACATCATTAGAAGCTTATAAAAATCAAGATGCACCTTTTGACAAAGTAGTTGAAGCAACGGTAAAACAAAGAGACCTTAATAGAAATCCAATCTATCAAGTAATGTTTACCTACCAAAATACACCTGAATCACAAGAGTTGGTTTTTGAAGATTTAGAAGTAGAAGTGGTAAAACCATCGGAGATACAGGTACATAGTGAGCTGCATTTTATTATAGAAGAAGATTCGGACAAAGGATTAATTTTAGAAATTGAATATAGAAAAGACTTATTTAATCTTTCTACTATTGAACGTTTGGCAAATCATTACATGAATTTATTAAATTCAATTGTAGAAAATCCGGAACAAAAAATATGTGAATTAAAAATGTTAAATAAAGAAGAGGTTACTCAACTTATTGACACTTTTAATCATAGTAATTTAGATTTCTCAAAAAATGCAACTGTACTCAGTACTTTTAAAGAACAAGTTATTAAATCGCCTAAGGCAATAGCTTTGATTCATGATAATGATGTGCTTACTTATGAAGAATTGGAAGAAAAATCAAATCAAATAGCACATTATCTTAACAATAATGGGATAGTAAAAGGTGATTTAATTCCTATTTGCATGGAGCGATCTATTCTTACGATTGTTGGAATTTTTGGTATTATAAAAAGCGGGGCTGCTTATGTTCCTATTGATCCTACGAACCCATCAGATAGAATTTCGTTTATTATTCAAGATTCAGAAGCAAAATTAGTAATTACACATACTGAATTAAAAAATAAAATTCAAGGGTGTACTGAAGTTGCATGTGTTACAATTGATAGCATGGAAAAAGAGATAGGTATATTACCATCTACTGAATTATCAATTACTATTACGCAAGACGATTTAGCTTATATTATATATACTTCCGGAACAACAGGAAGACCTAAAGGAGCTATGATAGAACATAGAGCATTAAATAGCTTTTTAGAGTTTACAAACCATACACATCCATTAACAAGTGGAGAAAAAATGACATTTAAAACCAATTATGGTTTTGATATGGCAATTCCTGAAATTTTTGGATGGATTATGGGAGGTGCAAGTATGGTTATTGTTTCGGATAGTGATGTTAAGGATTTAGGAAAATTCATAAAAGTACTTGCAGAAAAAGAGGTAACTCAATTAAATTTGGTACCATCTCATCTTTCTGTATTTGTTGATTATATTTTAACTAATAATATTTCATTACCTTCATTACGTTACTTTTTGATTGGAGGAGAGGTATTACCGGTAAAAACTGTTCAAGCATACCAAAAATCAAATTTAACAGCTTCATTAGATAATATATACGGGCCAACAGAAACTACAGTTTTTAGCAATTATTTTACAGCAAATAACTTATCAGAAAAAGCACAAACAGTTCCTATAGGTAAACCAACTCCCAATGCACAAATATATATTCTTGGTGATGATTTGAGTCTATTACCGGTAGGTGTTATAGGAGAGTTATGTATTGGAGGTTTAGGCTTAGGTAGAGGATATTTAAATAGAAACGAGTTAAATGCAGAAAAGTTTATAAAAAATCCATATAAAAAAGGAGGAAGATTATATAAAACCGGAGATTTAGCAAAATGGCTTCCTGATGGTACTGTTAGCTATATTGGAAGAAAAGACTCTCAAGTTAAGGTGAATGGTTATCGTATTGAGTTAGGAGAAATTGAAGCAGTTTTGGATCAATGCGTAAATATCAAGCAATCTGTTGTAATTACAAGAGAAATACCTGATGGAGGTAAACAACTAGTGGCATATGTAACTGTCTCTGATGGAGAGTTGAACTCTGATCAGTTACAAAAACAACTATTACTTAAATTACCGGAATATATGGTGCCAAAGGTGTATGTAGCAATGGAAAAGTTTCCATTAAATAGAAATGGGAAAATAGATAGAAACCAATTGCCTGATGCCGTTTCGTTAAATAGTATTGTTGATTCAGAAGTACCTCAAACAAAAACAGAATTCCATTTACTTAATATTTGGAAAGATTTATTAAAAGTCGAAAGTTTAGGAATAAATGATAACTTCTTTGAGATTGGAGGGCACTCTATTTTAGCAATGAGGACTATTTCAAGAATTCAATTAGAGTTAGGAGTGGTAACAGATTTAACACTATTATTTAAAAATCCAACAGTTAAACTGCTAGCAAAAGAAATAGATAATCTAGAAAAAGAGCAAAAAAACATAGTAATACCTGTTATACCTGAATCTCAGTTTTATGAAACTTCGCAGGCGCAGAAACGTCTTTGGTTGGCAGAGCAAATGGAGGTTAATCGTTCTGTGTATAACATAATTATTGGGTTTGAGATCATAGGAGAGTTAGCTATTGATAAACTAACTCAATCAATTTATCATGTTATTAATAAACATGAAATATTAAGAACCAATTTTATTGATATTGATGGAACACCGTATCAAAAGATTGAACCATTTTCAGAAAATCAATGTGCATTTGAAATATTTGAAAAAGCAGAGGTTATAGCTACAGCAAGAACTATATTTCAAGAAGAGGAAGCATATGAATTTAATTTAGAAAAAGATTCATTAATTAGATTCAGGTTAATTACCAATGGAAATACACATGCGCTAATTATAAATATGCACCATATTATTGGTGATGGTTGGTCAATTCAAACATTACAGACTGATATTTTAAAAGCGTATGAACAATTAAAAATCACGAATTCAATATTAGAAAACAACCTTCCAATTCAGTATAAAGACTATGCTTTTTGGCATAATAGACAGCTTGAGAAGGAGAATTTAGAAGCAGAAGAATATTGGTTAAAAACATTAAAAAATATTGCTGAACGACCGGATTTACCTTTGGATAAAAAAAGAGGGACTGTTCGAAATACAGAGTCAAATACAGTTGAGTTTACTTTAGGTCTTGAATTATCCAACCAAGTAAAGAAAATATCAAATACTTTAGAGGTAAGAACATTTATAGTGTTGCAAGCATTATTAAAAACATATCTAGCTCAGTATATTAAGTCAGAAGATATAACAATAGGAACGGCAGTAGCAGGTAGAAATCACCCGCAATTAGAAGATCAGATAGGTTTTTATATCAATATGTTAGTGCTAAGGTCGCATATTTCTGATACTAAGTCTCTTAACGAAATTGTAAGCCAATTGAATTTAGAAGCTGAAGACGCATTTAAGCATCAAACGTATCCATATGATTTATTGGTCAATAAACTAGAGCCCGTTAGAAAAACAGCGAGAAACGCTTTATTTGATGTGTTAATTTCTTATTACGATGGTTTTGAAACAGATGAAGACAATCATGAATTAAAGTTTGTAGAGTTAGAAGGAAGTGAAACAAATGATACACAAAACAAGTACGATTTAATCTATACTTTCCAGACAGAAGAAGATGGAGCAATTACCATATCAATAAAGTACTTAATAAATCTATTTTATGATAGTACTATTAAGGAAATGAAAAATAATATGTTAGGTTGGTTTGAATGGATTTTATCAAATCCAAGTACTCCGTTATCAAGTTATGTTAAAAAGAATGTTCAGCAAGTAGATTTAGTTGATGATTTTCTTTAAAATCATTTAAAACTATACTCATACAATTTTTATAAAGAAAGATGAAAGAAAGTACACTATTTGGAATATCAAAAACAAGTTACTGGAAAGAAAAAATAGAAACAGTTACCAAAACTGTTCCTTATACTTGTTATTCTGAAGAAAATATAATCCTATCAAAGAAAGAGTCTTTTACGATACAGGCTTCTGAAATGTTATCAGAAAAGATAATAACTATTTCAAAGGAAAAAGACGTAAATATTTTTAAATTGTTTATGACAGGACTATCAATAGTATTGTCAAAATATACAGTTTATGAAGATTTACTAATCACCACATCAACTTTAAATATAAATTCATTAAATGAGTTTATAAAACCAAACCTTTCATTTTTTAAGATAAATCTTAATGATAATGACTCTGTTAAAGATTTACTAGGAAAAATTCATTCAGAATTAATAGAAGTTGTAGAGAATCAGGATTATGATTTTGAAGAATTAACTAAAGAAGTACTTTCTATCAAAGAAAATAAAAGTACTATTTCTGGCATAGGTTTCTTTTATGAAGAATTAAATACTTGGATTGATGAATTATCTGATTGTTCTTGTCTACTAAAACTATATAAAAAAGAAGATAAACTATCAATAAAAATAGAATATAGTAAAGAACTGTATTCAAAAGATGAAATGGAATTATTTTGCCTTCATCTACTAAAAGCAATAGAGGTTTTATTAGATGATTTAAATGTTAAGGCTAAAAAAATTAATTTTATTACAGAAAAAGATAAGCAAATAATATTTGATGAATTAAAAAGGGCTGAGGTTGTTTATGAACAAATACCAGTAGTAACTCAATTTGAACAACAGGTACTTAAAACCCCTGAATTAATAGCTGTAAAAAGTGGAAACATCACTTTAAGTTATGAAGAGCTTAATGAAAGAGCTAACAAACTAGCTCATTTTTTACTTGAAAACTGCAACTTGAAAAAACATCAAAGAGTAGCTTTAATGGTAGATAGATCAGAAAAAGTGATGATAGGAGCTTTAGCTGTATTAAAAGCTGGCGGTGTTTTTATCCCTATTGACTTATCAGCTCCTAAAGAACGTGTTGATTATTGTTTATATGACTGTGAATGTTCCGTTATTCTTACAGAAGATTGGTATATAGAAGAGCAAAAAAATAAGTTAGATAAGGTTTTTGTATCAATGAATGATATACATTCTAACAAAACTTATAATCCTCAAAATCAATTAGAGCCTACAGATGTTATTTATATGATTTATACCTCAGGAACTACAGGAAAGCCAAAAGGTTCCATGATTTATAACTATTCATTGACAAATAATGTAAACTGGTTTAAAAGGCAATATGAGTTAACAGAGAAAGATAGTACCATGCTTATAAACTCATATAATTTTGACGGATGTTATGGATATGTGTGGGCAACATTGGTAACAGGAGGAATATTACATATTCCAAATGAAACTATTTTTGATCCGGATGCTACCTTAGAATATATTAAAAAAGAAAAAGTAACACATATAAAAATTGTTCCGTCAACTTTCGGAATTTTAGTAAACTCACAAACCTTTATTTCTGATACTGAATCTTGTAAATCATTACGTATAGTAAAACAAGGAGGAGAAGCAATCAATGTTAATAATTTAGAAAAATACTTTAAGCAATATCCGGAAGTCACTTTAGGAAATCATTATGGTCCTACAGAATGTACCATTGGTTCTGTTGCGTATTGGATAACAAAAGATACGTTTAAAGAGTTTAAAAGAAGACCAGTTTTAGGAAAACTCTATGATAATCAGGAAATATACATAATGGATGCTTCTTTAACAATGCAACCTGTAGGAGTTTTAGGAGAAGTATGTATTGGAGGAGAAGGTGTTAGTAAAGGATATTATAATCAACCTGAATTAACCGAAACTAAATTTGTAGACCATCCTTTAAAACCAGGTAAAAAAATATATAGAACTGGAGATCAGGCAAGATGGCTTCCAAATGGAACATTAGAGTTTGTTGGCCGCCTTGATAATCAGGTTAAAATAAGAGGATATAGAGTAGAGTTAGATGAGATTACTGAAGTAGCTAAAGAATATCCTTTGATTACTGATGCTATAACTTTGGTTTATAAAAATGAAGAAGAAGAATTTTTGACTTTATGGTTTGTGTCAAAAGAAGGCATTAGTAAAGAAGAAATAACCAATTTTTTAAAGCAGAAACTACCTTCTTACATGATTCCTCATTATTATGTAAGAGAAGAGAGAATGCCAATTACTCCGAATGGAAAAGTTAATAAAAAAGCGTTATCTGATCCTAAGAAGACAAAGATAGAAGATGAAAAAGCAATCATACTTCCAAGAAATAATGATGAAGAAAAAATGTTGAATATTTGGAAGGATATACTAAATGTAGAGGAGATTAGTATTTTTGATAATTTTTTTGAAATAGGAGGGCATTCATTAAAAGCAAGTCAATTAGCTGCAAGAATACGACAAGCATTTGGGGTAAGGTTACCTTTACGAGAAATTTTTGTGACTCCAATTCTGTCAGACTTAACGACATTAATCATATCTCAAGAAGCAAATGATCAATATGTGAGTATTGATAAGGCACCTTTACAAAATGATTATGCATTATCACATTCTCAAGAAAGAATGTGGATTTTAAACCAAATAGAAGAAAATAAAGCAACGTATAATGTTCCCCATGCTGTTCGCCTAGTTGGTGATGTTAATAAAGATATTTTAAATCAATCAATTCAGGCATTAATTGATAAACATGAGGTTTTAAGAACCATCTTTGTAACGGTTAATGGAGCACCAAGGCAAAAAATTCTAGATTCATATTTGTTTACAATACAATATGAAGATCTTAGAAATGAAAATAATGCAGATGATAAGCTTAGACAAATATCAGAAAGGCAAGTAAATTATATTTTTCAATTAGATAAAAAACCTCCGCTTTCTTCAGTTTTAGTTCGTGTTTCAGAACAGGAGTATATTTTCTTCTTTACGTTACATCATATAGTATCAGACGGCTGGTCTACACAAGTATTTACTCAGGAATTATTGTTTAATTATGAGGCTATCAGAAATAATAAAGAAGCACATACAGAACCTTTAAAAATACAGTATAAAGATTTTGCTTTTTGGCAAAATAATTTATTAGAAGACGATAAAGATCGTTCTTTAAAAGCCTACTGGAGTCAAAAATTTTCCGGAGAAATTACTTCTCTTGAACTACCTTATGATAAACCATTAAAAAAAGATAGAAGCCATAAGGGAGCTACTAAAAAGATTTTTATTGAGGAGGGTACATATAATAAGGTAAAAGATTACGCTAATATAAATAAAGCATCTTCATTTATGGTGCTATTGTCGCTAGTGAAGACTTTATTATACAGATATACAGGACAAAATGATATAATTGTTGGAACACCAATAGCAGGTAGAGAGCATGTAGATTTGGAAGAGCAAATAGGTTTTTATGTAAACACGTTGGCCATACGCTCAGAAATTAAAGGAACATTCTCTTTTAATAACGTCTTGGAAGAAGTTAAAAATAATTTATTAGAGGCATATCAGCATCAATTATATCCTTTCGATAAACTTATTCAGGATCTAAATATTACAGCTTCTACATCAAGTAGAAATCCACTTTTTGATGTTTTTGCAGTTATGCAAAATAAGTCAGAGACTATTGAAACAAATATTGAATCTCTAGGCTTTGAATTAGTTTCTTATGAACAAGACTTTGAACATAGTAAGTTTGATTTATTATTTAATTTTATTGAAGAAAATAATGGTTTATCTGTTGAAATAGATTACAGTATAGACTTATTTTTTGATTCAAAAATAGATAGAATGCTTGCGCATTTTAATGAGTTGCTAATAACTTGTTTGGAGATGCCGGAAACTAAAGTTGGAGAGGTTTATTATCTTACAAAAAATGAGAGAATTATACTTCATGAATTTAATGGCTCGGTTTCTGAAGAAATGCCTTGGAGGTCATTAGTAGACGAGTTTAATAAGCAGGTAAAGAAATCTCCTTTTTCATTAGCATTAGCTGACGATACACTTAGTTATACGTATCAAGAGTTAGATGAAAAAACAAATAAAATTGCTAATTATTTACTATCAAAATACACCATTAAAAAAGATGAAATAATAGCAGTTTTATGTGATAGAACTGCAGATTATATTTGTAGTATTTTAGCTATTATTAAAGCAGGTGGAGCTTATTTGCCATTAGAAAGAACTTTCACAGAGGAGCATATTCAAAATTTGTTATCGATATCTGAAACAAAAGTTATGATAACAGATAAATTAGAAGATGTAGAGAAATGGGAAAATAAGTTAAACTGTCTAGATATAACAGATAGTAATAGTATTTTAACTTATAATGGAGAAAAAGTAGAAAAAAGTTTTAACTCTCTAGAGGCTCTTGCTTATGTAATGTTTACTTCAGGTACTACCGGAACTCCTAAAGGAGTAATGGTAAATCATAAAAATATTTTACGATTAGTAAAAAATATTTCTTATTCAAATATTAGTGAAAAAGATAAATTATTGCAAACAGGATCCTTGTCTTTTGACGCAGCAACATTTGAAATATGGGGAGCCCTTTTAAATGGAGGAGAACTCCATATTATAAAAAAACAAAATCTATTAGATGTAAAAAGCCTTTATAAAACTAAGAAGGATAGAGGAATTACTAAAATGTGGATTACCACAGCATGGTTTCATCAGTTGGCAGATATTGATACAGATATTTTTCAAGGATTAGATGAAATTTGGGTAGGGGGAGAAAGATTATCACCTATCCATTTTAAAAAAGTAAAAGAAGTATATCCTAATGTCCCTATTATTAATTTTTATGGACCAACAGAAAATACAACTTTTTCGACTTCTTGTGAAGTATTTCATGACGACATTGAAAATATACCTATAGGGTATCCGATAGATAACACTACTGTATATATATTAGATAATGATATGCAACCTGTTCCGATTGGAATTACTGGTGAAATATACTTAGGTGGTTTAGGTGTAAGTAAAGGATATTTGAATAATGAAGAAGAAACTAGAAAAAGATTTATCACTTTACCTTTTTCTGGAAATGAATATTTATATAAATCGGGAGATTTAGGAAGGTGGCAAGATGACGGTAGAATAACATTTTTTGGAAGAAAGGATCATCAGGTTAAAATAAGAGGACATCGTATTGAGTTGGACGGAGTTGTTTCATTGCTACAAAAGCATCCTTTAACTCTAGAGGTAGAAGTTTTAGCATTAAACTTGCAAGGAAGTGATAAAACGTTAGTTGGTTATTATACTTCTGAAAATGATGTGAATCTAGAAAATGAGCTTAGAGACTATTTAAGAAAAGAACTTCCGTCATATATGGTTCCGACTTATTTAGTTCATCTTGAGCAAATGCCTCTTAATAAAAACGGAAAAATAGACAGAAAATTACTTCCGTTACCAAATGCTCAAATAAGTGAATCAGAAGAATATATAGAACCCTCTACAGAAACAGAAAAACAATTAATTAGTATCATTAGAGAAATTTTGAATTTGACTGAAAAAATATCAGTTAAAGCTAATTTTTTTGAATTAGGGGGGCATAGCTTAAAAGCTATTTTATTAGCCAATAAAATAGAAGAAAACCTTAATGCTTCTGTGAGTTATAATACTATTTTTTCTGTGGGAACAATTGAAGAATTGGCTTCAATAATAGATGAGGAAGGTAATATTACAAAAGTTAATAAAATTCAACCAGCTCCTAAGCAAGAACTGTATTTAGCCTCATCAGCTCAAAAAAGATTTTATACCATTTATAAATATGATGAAGAATCATTAGCCTATAATGTAACAGGGAGTATACAACTTAGTAAAAAAGAATACTCGTTGGAAAAAATTCAAAAGGCATGTGATGAATTAGTTAAGAGGCATGAGAGTTTAAGAACGGAATTTGTAAATAGAGATAATGAATTGTATCAAAAGATACATGAAAATTACAATATTGTAATTGAAAGTTTGAGAGAAAATGATATAGAAAAATCATTACAAAACTTTGTAAAACCATTTAACTTAGAAAAGGGACCGCTATTTAGAGTTGGTTATGTTAAAACAAAAGACAACGAGAACTGGTTATTACTTGATATGCATCATAGTATAACCGACGGATTGTCACAGGTTATTTTAGAAAATGAATTATTTGCTCTTCTAGAAGACCAACCACTTACTACAGTACCATTCCAATATAAAGATTATGTATATTGGCTATTACAAGCACAACAACAAGAACGTTTTAAATTACAGAAAAACTATTGGGTAAAGAGGTATGAAGAAGAAGTTCCGGAACTTCACTTACCAATAGATTTTGAGCGTACAATACAACAAGATTTTAAAGGAAAAACAATTCAATTTAAAATATCTTCTGAAAATGCTGAGTTTTTAATAGAAAGAAGCAAAACACAAACAACTACATTATATACGATAATGTTATCTGTTTGGTCTATTGTATTGTCAAAATTAGGAGGAGTAGAAGATTTAGTTATAGGAACTCCGGTGGCAGGTAGAATGGATAAGAGTTGGATGAATGTCGTAGGAGTGTTTATCAATACAATACCGTTAAGGTTGCGTCCTAAAGGGAATCATCAATTCATAGATTATTTAGATGAAGTTAAAAATAATGTAATTAATGACTTAAATAATCAGGAGTATCCATTTCAAGACATATTAGAAGCAATTAACTATGATATAAGCTCAACAAGAAATCCTCTTTTTGATACTATGTTTAGTTTATTATCTTCTGAAGAGTTTAAACTGTCATCTGAAGATTTTTTAATTGAAGATTTTTTAATTGAAGATAAAGCAACAGGAGTTAAGTTTGATCTTAATTTTAAAGTAGCTGATTTAGGTAAAGAAATTGTATGTAGTTTAGATTACAGAACGGGACTTTTTGAAGACACTACAGTTATACAAATAGTAGAAAGGTTTAATTTACTTTTAGATATATTAAGAATTAATCCTAGTATAGATTTAAAAGAAATAGACATATTACTTCAAGAAGAAAAGGAAAAATTATTGATTAATGTAAATGAAACAGCTGTTGTTTACCCAGAATATGAAAAAACAATAAATCAATTATTTGCAGAAAAAGTTGCTTTGTATCCCGAAAAACGCTTTTTAGTTGATACATTTTCAAGTTTAACTTTATTGGAGGTAGAATATAAAGCAAATTGCTTAGCTTCTTATATTGTAGAAAAAGGATTCTCTAATAAGGTACTAGGTATTTATATGGAGCCTTCCGTTGAGGTTATCATTGCTATTTTAGCTATTTTTAAATCAGGATCGGCGTATTTGCCAATAGACACGGATTTGCCGGAAGATAGAATCTTATATACTGTTAAAGATAGCAGCGTTGAATGTATAATAGCATCTTCAAATTTTATGAAACAATTGCCTTTCGAAGGAGATTGGATAAATATAGATGATGAAGATAGTTGGAGTAGCTGTGAAAACTCTACAGTATCATTAAATACTCCTGAAAGTTTAGCTTACATTATTTATACATCAGGATCAACAGGTAGTCCTAAAGGAGTTAGAATTACTCAAAAACAATTGGTAAATTATACCACATGGTTTACAAATAAATTATCATATTCATATAAAGATAGTGCTGCTCTTTTATCATCATTTGCTTTTGATTTAGGACATAGTGCCGTATTTCCAACAATAGTAAATGGAGGTACTTTACACATGTTGAAAAAAGAAGAATATTTAAATGTTGAATACTTAACTACGTATTTACATCAAGAAAAAATATCGTTTATTAAATCAACACCTACATTCTTCTCTTTACTTATAAATGATCAAAAATTCACGATTCATTCCTTAAAATATTTAAGATGGTTGATGCTAGGCGGTGAAGCAATTAATACTAATGATTTACAGAAGTTTTTTAAGTACTATCCGAATAAAAAAATAATAAATCATTATGGACCTACAGAAGGAACCATTGGATGTATAGTAAAACCATTAGATTGTCATAATTATCGAGAACTGGAAAAAGAATCTATAATAGGTAAACCTATAAATAATATGAAGGTGTATATTTTAGATTCATACCAAAAACCGGTAGCCCAAGGAGTCCAAGGACAAATTTATATATCAGGAATAGGAGTATCAGAAGGTTATCATAAACAAAAAGAATTAACGGAAGAAAAGTTTATAGAAAGTCCTTTTGAAAATGGAAAAAAATTATATGCTACAGGAGATTTAGGATATTGGTCAAAAAATGATGAAGTAGTTTTTAAAGGAAGAGTAGATGATCAAATAAAAATAAGAGGATATAGGGTTGAATTAGGGGAAGTAACGAGAGCTATAATAGCGATTCCTTTCGTACGTAATACTAGTTTATTGGTAAAAAAGAAGAACGATGAAAGACAGCTTATAGCATTTGTTGAAGTAGATGAAAATAAGAAAGTTAGTGAAATAAGAGAAGCATTAGAAACATCATTACCTTCATACATGATACCTAATAGTATAATTCTTATAGATAAGATACCGGTAACACCAAATGGGAAAGTAGATAGAAAAGAGTTAGAGAGACTTTCACTAATAAATAATGAAGAAGAAGGAGAGCTACCATCAACTAAGTTAGAGAAAGAGTTAGCTGCAATATGGGAAGAAATTTTACAAGTTAAAGTTAAAGATATCAACGCTAGTTTCTTTCTTCTTGGGGGGCATTCATTAAAAGCATTGAATCTTATAAATTGTATAGAGCATCGATGGGGTAAAAAAGTCCCATTGAAAATGCTATATGCAAATGCAACCATAAAAAAGCTAGAGGTATATCTTGAAAGTTTACAGGAAGAAAGATATACGGGTATTGTAAAGTCGGAAGAACAAGTGTTTTATCCTCTGTCTTATTCACAAAAAAGACTATGGATGCTACATGAATTTTCTGTTAACAAATTAGCTTATAATGTTCCTAAAGTATATTGGCTTACTGGAGAAGTTACGGTAGAAGCTTTATCTCAAGCATTAACAGACATTGTAAAAAGACATGAAGTATTACGAACAGTTTTTAAGATGGTCGAGGGAGAACCAAGGCAGTTTATCATTCCTTTCAAAGAGTTAAAAAATTTAGTTAAAATAGAAAGCCTACCCGTTGAAGAAAACAAAGTTGATGGATTTGTATCTAAATTAATCAATAAAAATTTTGATTTAGCAGAAGGACCATTATTCGATTTTAGAATTTTTACAACAAAAAATAAAAAAACATTATTATCACTAAACTTTCATCATATTATATCAGATGGATGGTCTGCTACAATCTTATTAAATGAGTTATGTGAAAGGTATAATGCTTTAATAAAAGGAGAAGAGATTTATTTGCCAAAACTTGAAATTCAATATAAAGACTATGCGGTTTGGCAAAATGAACAATTTAAAAGAGGAATTTTTGAAAAAGATAAACTGTTTTGGAAAAAGAAACTATCAGGAGAATTTAATAAGTTTTCATTACCCTTAACGTATCCTAAATCGGGTACTAAGACTATTGGAAAATCTATAAATTACATAATTGATAACTCATTAATTGAGAAAATAGAAAATCTAGCAAATCGAAATGATGTGAGTTTATATATGATGTTATTAGCTTCATTTAAGACATTAGCATATAGGTATACAAATCAGAATGATATTTTAATAGGAACAGTAGTTGCCGGAAGAGAAAAACAGGAACTGGCTAACCAAGTTGGTTTTTACGTTAACACTATTGCACAAAGAACAATTTTAAATGTAAACAGGCCTTTTAAAGAGCTTTTAGAGACTATTAAAGAAGATTTATTAGAAACAGTAGAATATCAATACTATCCTTTTGATCAGGTGGTTAATGATTTAGGGATTTCTGGAAGTGAAGGAGAATCTCCATTGTTTGATATAATGTTTATTCATCAGAATACAGAAGAAGTAGATGAATCATCTCTTTTATTATCTGGGTTAAAAATAGAAGGGATTGGTGAAGGTCTATCCGAAAGTAAATTTGATGCTTCATTTGTAACCAGAAGAACAAAACAAGGATTACAAATATTTGTTGAATATAATGCAGCTGTTTATTCTGAGTCGTTTTTAACACAATATTTAAAACATTTTGAAAGGATATTAGAAGTTGTTTGTATAGATCCAAATCAAACTATAAATCAAATAGATTATTTAGGAACAGATAAAGAATTACTATTAACAACATTTAATAATACCCAAAAGGAAAAGGATTACAAGACAATTCATGAAATGGTAGAAAAGCAGGTTGAAAGAACTCCAAATAAAACTGCCATTATATTTAATGATAAACGAATCACTTATCAAGAGTTGGATGATAAATCTAATGCTTTGGCAATATGGATACTAGAGAACTATCAGCCAAAACCTAATGATATTATAGCAATTTCATTACAACGTTCTGAGTGGCAAATTATATCTATGTTGGCTATCCTAAAATCAGGTGCAGCGTTTTTACCAATAGATAGCAAGCTTCCTCCTAAACGTAAGGAAATTATTCTAGAAGATGCAAACCCCTTATTTGTTATTGGAGATGATAGTTTGCACATTTTTGATATAGATATACGCATAGAAAGTGTAGAAAAAATTAAGAAAGAAGTTTCTAGATTTAGGGTAGATAAACCAGAAGGAATAACTATTAAATCAAATGATTTAGCGTATGTAATTTATACTTCCGGTTCAACAGGTAAGCCTAAAGGTGTAATGATTGAACATAGAGGAAATATTAACATGGTTACAGATCAAGTTAATCAACTAAAAATTTGTGCGGACGACCGTTGTTTACAATTTGCCAGTATGTCTTTTGATGCCTCTGTTTATGAAATTTTTATAGCACTATATGCAGGTAGTTCTATTGTTCTAATATCGGAAGATACAATTGCAAACCCTTTAAATTTTACAAATTATATAACAGAGCATAAAGTAACGTTCGCAACCTTACCTCCAGCTTATCTTTCTAATTTAAACAAAGAATCATTAAGTACATTACGAGTATTAGTTACAGCAGGAGAAGCACCAAATGGTAAAGATGCCCGATATTTTGGAAAAAAAATTAATTATTTTAATGCATATGGACCAACAGAATATAGTGTATGTGCAACTCTTTATAAAGTAAATGGAGAGGAAAATAAAATAATTCCTATAGGTAAACCATTAGAAAATACACAGATTTATATCTTAAATGAAAAGATGAATTTGATGCCTATTGGGTGCTGGGGAGAAATGTATATTTCTGGTCATGGTATTGCTAGAGGCTATATTAATAGACCTGAACAAAATACAATGGCATTTATAAACAATCCATTTAAAGAAGGAGATAAGCTATATAAAACGGGAGATATATGTAGATGGTTGTATGATGGAAATATAGAGTTTAAATCTCGTTCAGGAGAAATGATAAAAATTAGAGGTTATCGAGTAGAAAAAGGTGAAATTTCGTCAGCTATCTTATCGTTTCCTGATATTAAAGAAGCGGTTATTTCTTTTAAAAAAGAACAGCAAATATTATCAGCATATATTGTTGCTGATAAGAGCATAACAAGTAAGAATTTAAAAGAATATTTAAAAGGAATACTTCCGGAATATATGATTCCAACTTATATTATTTCATTAGAAAAAATACCGTTAACAACTAATGGAAAAGTTGATTATAAAAAATTAGATACTCTTATAAAGAAAGAACAAGAAAACCATTTAAAACAAAAAAGAAAACCAGAGAATTATGTAGAAACCCAACTACTAGAAATATGGAGTGATATATTAAACTTAAATAAAGAGTTAATAGGTACAGATGATAATTTCTTTGAAATAGGAGGACAATCTATCTTATTAATGAAGTTGATAGGTCAGTTATGGAATGTATATCAGAAAGAAATTAGCTTGCAAAATTTCTTAGGGAATGCAACCATTAAAGAATTGTCTGGAATTATTTTAGGGAAAACTAATGAAGAAAAATCATTATTAGTTACACTAAATAAAGAAGGCTATGATGAGAAAATGTTTATGATTCCTCCGGTTTTAGGAACTTCAATAATCTATAAAGCACTTGCTGAGAAGTTAGAAAAAATAGGTATTACATGCTATGGAGTTCAGTACCGTGGATTTGACTATGAAACAAATTTAGATTTAAGTATTCCTGCTATGGCAAAAGGGATGGTCAAAGAAATTGAACCCTATTTAAGTACAAGTAAGAGTAATATTGTTTTAGGATATTCTATGGGGGCAATTTTAGCATTGGAAATAGTAACTGAGTTAGAAATAATGGGGTATGAAACAAAATTGGTTTTAATAGATAAAGACCCTGGAAATGCATTTATAGATATACTTAATAATGAGAAAGAATTTCATGAAGAAGAATTAATCCAACATGTTATAACTGAACATATGCAAGGAATTCCACTACCTGAAAGTAGTATGTCAAGAATAGAAAGGTTAGTTCAAAACAATATCCAACTACTAAAAGAATATGAAGGATTTACTAAAATTATTAATTCAGATTTATTAGCACTGGAAGCTAGTGAATCTGCCAAGAAAAATAAAATGTTATCATGGGAAACAGTAACAAATAAAAGATTTTATCATGAAACTATTTCAGGAAATCATTTTAGCATATTACAAGAAGCGAATCTAAATAATATAATTGAAGCTATTTTAAAATTAACTAATAAAAACTTTAAACAAAAACTATAGAAATGGGATTATTTAAACTATTACAAAAAAAATCAAAGTTCTTTTATTTTAATCTGGCATTGCTGGGTATTATTAATGCCGTTTGGGCATCAGCATTGCTATTATTTATAAATAATAAAGTAACAGGAGAAAAACTACCTTTTGTTAATGAAGAATATGATTGGGCAATTTTTTCAGCGTTAATCGTAGTATCATTTGTTGTTGCTCGATACTTTCAAGCTTACATGATTAAGTTAACTTATGAGCTAGGTAACGAATTAAACTTATCTATTTTTAATAAACTTAGATTTACTGATTATAAAGAATTTCAAGAATTAGGGGAAGATAAAGTAAGAACAGCAATGACTGATGTTACCACACTTCAAAAATTTCCTCAAAGTTTTATTGAAGCTTTCAATGCAGGAATAATGGTAGCAATAGGGGTTGTTTATCTGTTTGTAACACATGCAATTGGGGCTTTAATTGTGTCAGGTACATTACTAGCCTTGGCAATAGTGTATTATATAAGAAATATTAGTATTGAAAAAGATATTAATAAGGCAAGAGATTTAGCAAATGTATACCAAGAAAATGTAAATGATTTTTTACGAGGATTTCGTGAAATAAAGATGAGTACACATAGAAGCGATGTAATTTATAATGAGTATTTAAAGAAGAATAGAAATAAAGTAAAAGACTTGACCATTAAAACAGTTACTAAATATTTAGTCAATGATTTAATGGGGAATTATGCTGGTTACTTAATGATTGGGATTATTTTATTTGCCTTACCAGCTGTAATAGTAATCTCAGCAGATGTAAGAACCAACTTTGTAGTAACCATTTTATACTTGTTAGGACCTGTAAGTAGTGTGGTTGGAGCTATTCAGGAATTTACTAAAATGAAAGTGGCAGTTCAAAGATTACATCATTTTAATAAAATTTTAGGAGTAGTAGAAGGAGAAGTTTTAACACATGGAAATATGACAGATTTTAATACTTCATTTGAATCTATTCGTTTTGAAAATGTAACTTTTGAGTACTTCAATGAACAAAAAGAAGAAGTATTTAGGTTAAAACCTTTAAACCTTACTATAACTAAAGGAGAAAGTATTTTTATTACTGGAGGAAATGGAAGTGGGAAAAGTACTTTTATTATGCTTTTAGCAGGTTTGTATAAACCATCTTCTGGAAATATATACCTGAATGGAACTAAAATAGAGTTGGATAAGTATAGTTATTATCGTGATCAGATCTCTTGTATTTTCACAGACAACTATCTATTCTCAGAAAATTATAACAATTTTGATTATATCGTTAGATCAACAGAATTAGATGAATTGGTTAATGAAATGAAAATGGATGAGGTATATGAAATTGATAAAGAGAAAGGAAAAGTAAAAACAACATTATCCAAAGGACAACAAAAGAGAGTTGCTTTCATTTATAGTTTAATGGAAAACAAGGATGTTTTAATTCTTGATGAATGGGCGGCTGAACAAGACCCTGAATTTAGAGCCTATTTTTATAAAGAAATTATTCCAAATTTAAGAGAAAAAGGGAAAACCGTAATAGCTGTAACACATGATGATGCATATTTCAATGAAGCAGGAAGATTAGTGAAGTTTAATTATGGTAGAATAATAGAAGACAAACAAGATCTTCAAAAAATAACACCTCTTCAAGAAATAATGCCAAATTAAAAAAATAAAAAGATGATTAAAATTTTAAAAACCATAGTAATTTTATTAGCAATGAACACCACAGTCGTATCTCAAGAAATAACAAAACCACTTCAGTATGCTTTGAATTTAGAGCAGTTGCAAAAGGTATTTAAAGAAGAAGCAAAAGGCAAAGAGTTTTTACCAATTATATTGGTTACAGGAAACAGAATAAGTCCGGAAGTAAAAGTTACAATGTTTGGTGAAAAGGTGTCAATAATAGACAATAAAGAAACTTCTAACCTAATTAAATCTGGGCATCCATATCTTGAATTAGGAAAAGCATCATACGGAGAATGGTCAGGTAGAGCAGAGTTTATATTTTTTTGTGGAGAAATAAAAACAAAAATTAAACTTAAAAGGAAAGATGGTAAATGGGAATTAAAAAATATTTCACAAAAGAACAGAAAAAATTATTTCTGGAATTTTTAAAACTATTTACATTCTATGAAATTAATATGTTTAACATATGCAGGAGGTAATAAATATTCTTATCGAGATTTAGCTCCATATTTAGACAAAGATATCGAAATGATTACTTTAGAACTTCCTGGAAGAGGTTCTAGAATAGGAGAGCCTTTAATAGATAATTTAGATCAGTTAGTAATTGATTTATATAATCAAATTCAAGATGATTTAAATGATAATTATATGATTTTTGGTCACTCTATGGGAGCAATGCTAGGAAATTTATTAATTCATAAATTAAAGAATAATAATAATAAACTTCCGGTATGTTTTCTGGCAACAGGATGTTCTTCTCCTAAAAAAAGAGGATTAAAAACAAAAATACATCAACTAAGCAAAGCTGCTTTTCAACAAGAAATTTTAAATTTAGGTGGCATGCCTGATGAGGTAGTAAAAAGCCAAGATCTTTTAGATTTTATATTACCGGTATTAAGGTCTGATATAAAGGCTATTGAGACTAAAATTTATGAGGAAAATGAAAAATATAACGTGCCTGTTATAAGTATATGTGGGTCAGATGAAAATATAAAAGAAGATGATATTATAGATTGGAAAGATGAAACAAGCGCTTCATTTTCATATCATTTTTTATCCGGAGGACATTTCTTTATTCTTGACCATAAATCGGTAATAGCTGATATTATTAATACAGAGCTTCTTAAAAGAAAAAAAGAAGTAACTATCTAAAAAACAAACAAAAAACAAACAAGTATAAAATCTATCTGTTTTTACTAAGCAGGTTTAATGGAATAAATATGGATTTTAATTTTATAAAAGGAGTATGTAACACTCCTGTACGAATTTCAAAAAAAACACCTTTTTTTGAAAAAGGGAAAGTAAAAGGGTATCAAAAAAGATTTTTAGAATTGCTAGCTTTTTTATTTCTTACAACAGTTTCTTTTGGACAACAGAAGTATGGAAATATAACAACTAAAATTATTGATGATACAAAACAAGGGGTTGAGTTTGCAACAAATGTATTATACAAGGCACAAGATTCAACAATTGTAAAAATAGTAATGTCTGAAACAGACGGAACCGTATCTTTTGAAGGAGTGAGGTTTGGAGAATATTATATGCATACAAGTTATGTAGGTTTTAAAGAAGTGTATACAAATATTAAATTAGATACACCTTTAAAAGAAGTTCCTGTAATTCAGTTACAATCAAGTATGGTTTTGGAAGAGGTTGTTGTAAATAGTAGAAGAAAACTAGTACAAAAGAAGATAGATAGAATTGTTCTTGATGTAGGAGCCACAATGACTGCTGATGGAGGAAATCTATCTGATGTATTAAAAATTTCACCAGGAGTTAATGTAGGAAATAATGGAGCAGTTACTCTTCGAGGAAAAACTGGGGTTATTGTTTTAATTGATGGAAGAAGATCTTATTTAAAAGGAACCGATCTTGAAAATTATATAAACAGTATGCCTGCTAATCAGTTTTCAAAAATTGAAGTTATGACTAACCCTCCGGCTAAATATGATGCAGATGGTAATGCTGGTGTTATTAACATTGTAACGAATAGAAATTATCAAAAAGGATGGGAAATTGATATAGCTTCATCATATAAACAAGGGCGTTATGCTGAAATAGCTAATAGTATAGGATGGAATGCAAATACAAAAAGTGTTAACATTTTTGGAAATGTGAGTTTTACCGATAAGAATGATTTTGATGATTATAAAGTAGATAGAAATTTTAGAGATATTAATAATAATTTAGAATCTATTTTTGCGCAAAATACTTTTATAAAAAGAGAAAATAATTTTTTAACCAGCAGATTAGGATTGGATTATTTCATTAACCCTAAAACAACAATCGGTTTTTTAATTGGTTCACAGTTTACAAAAGGAGAATCTTTTACTACAAACAATACTCAGCTTAAAGATAATGCCAACACAGTAACGCAAACATTAATAGCCCCGGCAAAATCAGATGTTGATTATACAAATATTCAAGCAAACGTACATGCAATACATAAGTTTGATGATTCAACAGGCAAAACAATATCCCTTGATTTAGATTACTTAAGATATAAATCAACGATTGATCAAAATTTTGAAAACAATCTTTATGATAATTCAGGAAATCTTACTTCATCAGAAATTTTATTAAATAATTTACCACAATTAATTAATATTTATACTGCTAAAATTGACTATACACATCCTATATCTGATGAAAGTAAGGTAGAAGTTGGAGCAAAAACAAGTTTTGTGAAAACAGACAATAATGCTAAATACTACGAAAAAGTAGGTAGCCAGTTAGTAGAAAATATTAATTTAAGTAATCATTTCAAATATGATGAAAATGTTAATGCAGCTTACCTTAATTATACACAAAGTTTTGGTAGTTTAACAATGCAGGCAGGAGTTAGAGTAGAACAAACAAAAGTTGAAGGAAATCAAATTACTCAAAATACTAAATTTGAAAATAAGTACACTAAAGTTTTACCATCAGTATTTTTAACTTATGATTTAGATGAAGAGTCGCAAGTAGGAATTTCATATGGTAGAAGAATTCAAAGACCTGATTATAGAGATTTAAACCCTTTTAGATATTTTTATGATAAGTATACTTTTGAAGAAGGGAATCCAGCATTGAATCCTCAATTTAGTAATAATTATGAACTTTCATATTCAACATTTGGAGGAGCAATTACGCTTACAGGTTATTATAATAAAACTGAAGACATTATTACAGACGTGATATTTCAAAATACTGCTCAGAATGAAACGTATATCAAAAAAGATAATTTAAATGATTTAACTGTTTACGGAGTAAGTTTAAATGCGGGTTTACCTATTACGGAAAGATGGACCACTTCTCTTAACCTCAATTATAGTCAAAATAAATTAGAAGGAATGGTTAACGGAAATAATTTTGATATAAAAACAGGAACATTTACAGGTTTTATGTTAAACCAGTATAAACTAGGAGGAACATGGAAATTTGAACTTGGAGCATGGTATACTTCAAAAAGTTTAACTGATACATTTATTCAAGAGCCATATGGAAAGTTGGCCTTAGCAATAGGAAAAAGCTTGTGGGGAGGAAGAGGAAAAATTAGATTAAGTGGAAATGATGTTTTTGGTTGGAATAAATTTGTAGGAAAAAGTGCTTTCCCAAACACAGATGTTAGCATAGATAATACATGGCAAACCAAAACTATAAAGTTAGCTTTTACATATAAGCTTAGTGGAGGATATACTAAAAGTAGAAAAGATAGAGAATCAAGTATAGAACAGGAATCAGATAGATTAACGCAGTATAAATAATTTTTTAGTAGGTAATATACATTTAACAATCCTAAAACAAATTATTTAAATTAAAGCCTTTATTTTATAGCGAAACTCATTTGCTTGGCTAACCAAGATTAGCTTAAATCAATAACTTTTTTAAAGATAAATTTTATTAATGTTTTGTATACATATTTAATGTATGCAAGGATTTCTAATGTTAAAAATATAGGAGGAAGCCGAAAATCCTAAATAGAGTAGGTATAATTTAAAAATAATTTAATAATGAAAAATTTTAATCAAACTAATGAATTTCAAGTTGAACAATTAGAGCAACGTTTAGAAATGCAATCATGGGAATGTCAGTATTTACCAAACAACGTAAACTGCGATTTCTAAAAATCAATTAACATTAAAAGTTAATGTACAGAGTAAATAGATAGTATACCTTTTATTCGAAATGAAAAACTGTTTAAATATTCTGTTGTTAAAAAGGAGAAAGCCGAAAATCCTAAATAGAGTAGGTACAATTTTAAAATAATTTAATAATGAAAAATTTTAATCAAACTAACGAATTTCAAGTAGAGCAATTAGAGCAACGTTTAGAAATGCAATCATGGGAATGTCAATATTTACCAAACAACGTAAATTGCGACTTCTAATTTAATTATAGGTCTATTCTTTCAGAAAACATTGGAGGAATAGACCTTTTTTTACCCTCATATTTTTGAATAATTGCTTGCTATAATATTAATTAATAACCATCTATCCACTTTTACTATAAAATGATATATACTATAGAAAAACCTCAAAAATCTCAAGATTTAAAAAAACAATTTTTAGATCAATTGAAATATTTTATTAGTAAAAATAAAATGCCTGATAATATAAAAGGGCTAATAACAGATGAGAAGTTTATAAAAGAAAATCCTTCATATTATACCTATTACCCACACCTTTTTAACACTGTATTTAAGGTAACAAATGTAGAGATATTAAATACATTAACACTAGCAGGTTTTCTTTATTATAAAGCTGTAATGGTAATTGATGAAATGTTTGATGACAAGTCAAAAGAAAAAAACTTTTTAGGTTTTTTAATTTCAGATATATGTAAAGAAGAAGCTATTAAGTTGTTGTCAAGTTTGTTTTCTCTTGAACATCAATTTTGGAGCTCTTGGAATGGAAGAAAATTTCAATATGTAAAAGCCTATGAAATAGATAAAAACCCTCACAAAATAATTTCATATGAAGATTACGAGGAGTTAGCTGATTATAAATGTGCATTTGGTAAAGTAGCTATTGATGCTTTGTATCATATTTCAGAAACTAATGATTTAGTAGAATATTCAAATTTATTAAGTTCACATAAGTTCTTTTATACAGCTTTTCAAATAACAGATGATATAACCGATTTTCAAGAAGATATAGAAAATGAGCAATTTAATATAGCTTTATTTGAATTGGAAAAAAAACTTGGAAAAGAAGAAGTTAAACAAAAATCTATAGGTGAATTAAAAAAAATATTATACCTAGAAGGAATAATAAATGAATTGTATGAAAAAGCGCTTACTTATTTAAAAAAGGCAAAAGAATATGTTGAAGGTTATGACTTATATGAGTGGAAGTTTGAAATACAAAAACTTCATAATGCTATTGTAAAAAATCAATTAAACGTTAAGGGATTTATAGATGTCTTTTATATAAAAAATCAATTATCTAATGTATTATTAGAGACATCTGAAACAATTAAAAAGGCTTCTGAAAAAGGAAAAATATTTATTAAAAAAGAATATGATGAAAGAAAAAAATGTTGGCAAGACTATTTTAATGATGCAGGAATTAGTGATGTTTGGACAACAGGGTTTGTCTTATCTCAAGATTATTGGGATATTGAAGACATAGATTTTTTAAACGAAATAAAAGCAATATCTTTTTTAAAAAGCCAAGAAAAGGAAACTGGGTTATGGGGTTATAACACTAAATGGATACCTGATGCAGACTCATCTACATTTGTAATGAGAGCATTAACAAAACATAAAAAAAAAATAAGTAAAGAAACATTAGAGCTTTGGTGTAATTTTCAAAATGATGATGGTGGATTTAGTACGTATAAAAATGATGAAGAAGTCATAATATCTCTTAATTCAGAAACTATTGTTGATGTAAAAGGTTGGATGCAATCTCATTTTTGCGTGAGCGCTGCTGCATACCTATTTTTATGTGAACAAGGTATAAACAATAAATCTTTTCAAAAATTAAAAAACTACCTTAGTAAAGAATTAGAAAAGAAAGAGAACATACATTCATATTGGTGGACTTCAAATATGTATGCCTTTAATTTAGTGTATAAAGGAGCAATTATAGAGCAAGATAAAAAGTTGTTGTCTCTGGTTTTACCACATATCTGGAGTTTTATAGAAGAAGAATATATTAAAATTAAAGAAACTAATAATTACTTTTATTTAGGATTACTTTTAGAAGTGTTAAGTATTAGTAATGAGTTGAAAAAATATGAAATGTTAAGAGAAGAAATAAGTAATCTTTTACTCAAAAATCAATTTGAAGATGGGTCATGGAAAGAATCGGAGGCAATGAGAATACCGTATCCGTCGATAATAAATGCCGGACATCCTGAAATAAAATGGAGTGTGACAGATAAAGGAACTAATATTATTGTTAAGGACTTTCATAGATTATTTACTACGTCAGCATGCATATCAGGTTTAAGAGCTTATGCTAAATGTATAAAATAGCTCTTTTAAATAGAATAATAGAAGAATGATAGACTTACTACAAAAAATACCAGTTAAATCCCCAGATATTGAAATTTTACCTTATGATGGAGAAGGGCATTTAATTATTCAAAAAAAGTTAAATTATCATATAAGAGTTAATGAGTTAGTAATAAATCTTCTTAACTTAATTGATGGGAAACAAACAATTAGAGAACTTTCAGAAAATTTTAATAGTATCTTTAAAAAAGAAATTACACCTGAAAAGATTCATGAAATATTATACCAAACTTTAGGTAAGTATCATATAGTAGAAAATGATACACATGAGTATAAAGTTATTGATCGCCCGGATTATTTAAAGCTTGGTTTTACACTTCTGAGTAAGAATAAGGTAGCACCTATAGCTAATTTTATTGCGCCATTATTCTCATATAAAATATTTTATCCTCTTCTTGTAATTACTTTTCTATTTGTAATATTAGTTGGGATTGATAATTATAATTACTTTATTACAGAAATATATGCTAATTTAAGTTCAATAAACCCTCTTTTTGTAGGAGGAGTATTGGCAATAACAATTTTTATGCATGAATTTGGACATGCAGCAGCCTGTAAAAGATATGGTGGAAATCATGGAGATATTGGTTTTGGTTTTTATTTATTAACCCCGGTGATGTTTGCTGATGTTTCGGATGTTTGGAGATTAAAAAGATCTGAAAGAATAATAGTTAACTTAGGAGGACTATTTATGCAAATACTTGTTGCTGCCTTTTTTGGAGTGATGTATTTTATTTACCCTAAAATAGAATTTTTAGCATTAATGTATATTCTTGGGATTATGAGTGTTGCATTTAATCTAAACCCATTTTTTAGAACAGATGGTTATTGGGTGTTATCAGATATAACTGGGATAAGTAATTTAAGAGGAAATTCAACAAATAAATTAATAGAGTTATTTAATAGTGTTTTTGGAAAAAGCACATTTTTATTTACAAAAAGGAATATACTGTTGGCTATGTATGCCTTTATAAGTAGCTCTATTATAATTCTTTTTTTAGCAGGAATATTCTATACAGACTCACAAGCTATATTTAGTTTTCCGCAAAACCTTTATCAAACAATTAAAAGTATATTTATTACAGGATTTGATTTAAATAAATTTAAACCGCTTTTATTTCCTATTGTGTTTTATATTCTTTTAGGGAGTTTTTTAAGAGGAATATATAAAAAGAGAGTTAAAAATTTGAATAAAAATGAAAAGCTAGAATTTGTGTGGATATTGATAAGTATACTTTTATCATTAACATACTTGTTGTCTGCAGCGGGAAAAACATTAGATTTTACCTCATTTATAGAAAAAACAAAACAATATCCTCTTTATTTTTCATTATTACCTTATGGTATTTTAACTATTGAATACTTTCTGGCATTTGGCTTTGCAACTTGGATGTTTAGAAGAATAACACCTTGGTTTTCTGTGCTTTTTTTACTACTAATAACCTTAGTGTATAGTTATGGTTATGTATTTCTTGGAATTAAAGAGTGTGATTGTTTCGGAAGTATTAACTTTCTTAACTCTGATAAAATAGGGGTAATATTGATTAAAAATATCATTTTATTTTTATTATCAATTAGCTTATTAAAGTTTCATATTAAAGATATTCAGTATAAAATACCTAAACGCCTATTATCAATAGGTATTGTAATCTTGCTAAGTTTCCAAACGGTAAAAAATAGCGTGTCTAATTCTGATGAATATATTTATAAAAAAATAGGACATTCTATCTATGATTATGACTTTAAATTAAGTAATAAAATGAAAAGTACTCAGTACTGGTTTTTATTCTCACCAACATGTAAACATTGTAAAGAATCAATACCATATGTAAATAAAATGGTTATGGAAAATAAAAATGTTTTAGGTGTAACTATAGCTGGTAAAGAGTTGGAAATGAAAGAGCTTATGAAAGAAATACCTATTAATTTTTCTATTGAAAAAATAGAGAGAGATGAGTTAAAAAAAATTACAAAGTCTGTTCCCTATATTATGGAAATAAAAAATGACACAATTAAACAAGTGTTAGATAAAAACGTAATTAAAACTCTGTATTAATAGAAAAAAAACAATAAGGATCTATGAGTTTAACCGTAAGGGTTATAAGTGTGCTAAATAATAGCGATTTATCAAATTCGTTATGGCAAGAAATAAATAAGCTTCTTCCTGAAAACTACCTGTACAAAGCTAATAAATTTCGTTTTTGGAAAGATAAGCAAGCTTATGTTTTGGGGAAACTCCTAACAAAAAATATTCTGCAAACAACTACCAATAAAGACTTAGAAGATGTTCAGTATACCGAGTTTAATAAACCGTATGTAAACGATACTTTATCTTTTAATGTTTCACATTCGGGAGAATATGTTGTTTGTGCTTATTGTATTTCAAATACTCAGTTGGGTATTGATGTAGAACAAATTGATAACAGAACTAGAATAGAAGACTTTGATTTGGTATTAACAGCTTCTGAAAAAAAGAAAATATACAATTCAGCTACACCAAAATCAGACTTTTATACTTTATGGACACTAAAAGAAGCCGTTGTAAAAGCTGACGGGAGAGGACTTAATATCCCTCTTCAAGAAATTGAAATTTTGGAAGATAAAATAGCTGTTAATGAAAAAAATTGGTACTACCATTCATTGTTAATTGATAATAATTATAAGTGCCATTTGGTTGCTGATGAAGAAAAAATAGAAATTGTTATGAACAAAGTTACAGTAGAAGAACTTGTATCTAAACTATTACAAAAAGCATAAAAAAACAATCATTTACTTGATTCATTTACGATAGAATTCCCCATAAAACAATCGTCTTGTTAAAAACTTGAATAAAAATTAATTTATAAAACGTTCCAACTTTTTTATAAAAAAATGGTACGTAAAAATTAAAGCTAACCTTACTAAATAAACTTATTATGAATGTTTTAAAATTTGGAGGGACCTCAGTGAGCTCTAAGGTTTCTCTTCAAAACATGTTACGTATTATTGAAAGCTACAATGTAGAAACGGAACCTTTACTTATTGTTGTATCTGCCTTAAAAGGGATAACTAATGATTTGTTAGAACTTTTAGAGCATCTATCTAAACAAGATAATGATTACAGAGAAATTCTAACAAAAATAGTTAATAGACACAGAGATTTTGTAACTTTTCTTTTTGATGAAGAAAATATTGAGTTAATTAAGATACTTGAAAACTTAGAAGTTGAGTTAGAAAAAGACGTAAATAAATTGCTAGAACAACAATACGTTGGCTCAAAAGACTACGATAAAATTGTAAGTTATGGTGAGTTATTTTCTGCACAAATAGTTACTTCTTTCTTACAAAAGAATAATTTTTCATTTTTATTTAAAGATTCAAGAAACCTTATTGTAACTGACGATAATTTTAAGAATGCCAGAGTAAATTGGGAAGAAACATCAGAAAGAATTATAACATTCTTTTCTGAAAACCCGTCTAATTATGTCATAACAGGTTTTATAGGTTCAACCATAGATGGAGAAACGACCACTTTAGGAAGAGGAGGTTCAGATTATACAGCCACTATTTTCGGAACTGTTTTAGGAGCTAAAAGTGTTACGAAATGGACAGATGTTAATGGGATTATGACAGCAGATCCTAACAAAGTTTCCGGAGCATCCTCTTTAACAAATATTACATTTGATGAATTAAAAAACTTGTCAAAATTCGGTTCTAACGTTTTAGTACACCCAGAATCTATAGGGCAGTTATCAAAACATAATATTCCTTTTTTAATCAGAAATACATTTAATCATGATTTTGTGGGTACACAAGTGATTAATACACATTTATCTTCTCAAAAAGCATTGTCGTTACATCAATCTTGTAGTATTATAAGTTTTGAAAAATACTGGAACTTACCTAAAAAAGTAATTAAAGAAATTATAGATAAAGACTATTTGTTTTTCCGAATAAAAACGGACAACAAGGACAATAGAACTTACTACGTTGTTGCAGATGAATGCATACGATTTTTTACCCTTGAAAATAAACACCTTACAGATGTTGATTATGCAGAAATGAAAAACAATGTAATTCTTGAAAAAAGAAACATTGCATTAATAACAATTACAAGTCAGAGTATGGATAAAAAATATGAACTAAACCGAATTAAAGCGCTACTTGAAGAAGAAGGTATAGAAGTATTAGGAGTTAGATTATTTTTTAATTCTATCTCATTAATTTTTGACAAAGGTAATTTCCAGGAAGTTCTGAGTTTGTTGCATAGTTGTTTAGCTAAAACCAGTTTAGAAGGAGATTATATTTTACAAAATAACATATAAAAAAACTATAAAAACATAGGTGTGTAATTAAAACTAAAACAAAATGAATCTGCTAACACAAGAAAAACTAAAATCTTTTGAGCATATAACTATTGAAAATAAAATAGACAGAAAGACTTTTTATACCGAATATGTTAAGAAAAACAAACCGGTAGTTATTAGAGGAATGACCTCTGATTGGAAAGCTTTAGAGTGGGATACAGAATATTTTAGATCAAAAGAAACAGGAAAAAAAGTATCTATAAAAGTAGGAAACGTAAGCGAAGGAAAGCGAGAGCAAATGACATTAAGTACATATGTAGAGCTTTTAGAGGAGTATGAACAAAATTTAAAGTTAGGCTTAGAAGCGGAAAAACCAGGGTATTTACATGATATTCCTTTCTTTTACATGTTTCCTGAATATTTAGCTGATATTAACCCTTTTCCTAGAGACTTGTTACCTAAATGGTACAGAAATAAGTGGCAAAACTACATTCAGTTTTTTATGGGGTCAACAGGTAGTTTAACACCGTTACATTTTGATACCTTATTAACCAATAATCTGTTCTTTCAAGTAGCAGGAAGAAAAAAGTTTATTTTAATTGAAGCAAAAGACAAAAAAAACTGCTACATAAGAGGTTGGAGATGGGCAAATTTTGATCCTCAAAATCCGGATTATGAGAAATTTCCGGAAGCAAAACATATTAAAATAACAGAAGCTTTATTAGAAGCCGGAGATATTTTATACATGCCTGGAGGAATGTTACATCAGGTACACGGTTTAAGTCAATCAATTTCATTTAATATCGATTGGCACACACCAAAAAGCGCAGCAAAAGGAGTAGGCACTTTATGGAAAGGGGCGCCTTTAAAAAATGTATACTACAATGCGCTAATATATGCTGGATTACGATTAGGAGTACCGGAAAAAGTTATTTTTCCATTGTATAAATCCTACTTAAATTATGTTAGTTAAATAAATCAAAAAATAAACCAAATTAATAGAAAAATGGAAGTTACAAGAGTAAAAAACATATCAGAAGAAATCTTTATTGAAAAGTACATAAAAGGAAATCAACCGGTGATCGTAACTGACGGAATGGAGAAGTGGGATTTGGAAAGATTTACTCCGGAAAACCTTAAAAAAGAATTTGGAGATGAAAAAGTACAAGTGTACAATGATCTTTTTGATTTACAAACTATACAGTCATTAGAGCAATATATTGACGCTAATTTTTCTAGAAGTGAATCTGAAGGGCCGGCAAAACAATACATCAGATGGTACACAAAATTAAAAGAAGTTGAATTTTATTGGTCAGATTCAGTATTTGAATCCTTAAAAAAATCATGGAATCAACCTTATTTTATTCCATCTACTTCTTTAGTTATACCAAGTAATAAAGAAGCGGTTGAAAGAAATATTAATGAATATAGCTATCCTTATAAAGGACTATTTATTTCAGGAAGAGGCTCAAGAACAAGATTACATAAAGATCCATTTATGAGTAACGCTGTTTTATGTCAGTTCTACGGAAAAAAAGAAATTTACTTATACAGTCCGAATAAAGAGAAAGATGTAATGGTAAACAATGAGTTTGTAGATGTGAAAAACCCGGATCATGCTAAATTTCCAAACTTTAAAAATTTAACTCCAGATTATAAAGATGTGTTATCTCCGGGAGAAATTATATTCTTTCCTTCAGGATGGTTTCATGATGTTACCTGTATGTCAGATAGTGTATCTATTACTTGGAATTTTGTTCATGAAGTACAATTAGATAGAGTATGTAAGCATATAGAAAAGAATCCGGAAGATGATCAATTGGAAATTATGCGTTTTTTCCTTAGAAATGAAGTGCCGGAAGATATCAATTCAAAAGAATTGGTAGAATACTTACAAAATAAATTTATGGCAAAAATTTAATAAACTATACAACATATAAAACAAAAACCTCTGTAGAAATACAGAGGTTTTTTGATTTATACTAAACTATTTTAAATGTTTGGCAAAAAAACCTAACATGGTTTTATAAAGTTCAATTTTGTTTTCTTCATGGCCAAACCCATGTCCTTCATTGTATTTTACCATATACGGAACATTAATTTCTCTTGCTCTCATACTTTTTACAATTTGGTCAGACTCATTAATATTCACTCTAGGGTCGTTAGCTCCTTGCACAACCAATAAAGGCTTAGTTATTTTGTCTACATTTAAAGCCGGAGAAACTTGTTTCATAATTTCTTTTTCTTCCGGCTTTTCAGGATTATACCATTGCTCATAAAATTGTTTCATTAAAGGTTTCCAATATGCCGGAAAAGAATCAACAAAAGTAAATAAGTTTGAAACCCCAACATAATCTACTCCACAAGTATATAAATCAGGAGTTTTCACTAAACTTCCTAAAGTTGCTAAACCTCCATAACTAGCTCCGTAAATGGCAACTTTTTTAGGGTTAACCCATCCTTGTTGAATTACAAAGGCTACAGCATCTTCTAAATCATTCAACATTTTTCTTCCAATTTGTTTACTACCTGCCAAGTATAATTCTTTTCCATATCCTCCAGACCCTCTGTAGTTTACTTGAAGAGTAGCATAGCCTCTACTGGCAAATAACTGAGCTTCAGGATTAAATCCCCAAGAATCACGTATTCCGTAAGGGCCGCCATGAGGATTGATGATTAAAGGAACTTTTTTCCCTGCAGCAGCATCTTTAGGTAACGTAATATAACCTCTGATGGTAAATCCATCTCTGGTTTTATACGTTATCGGACGCATTTCGGCCATATCCTTTTCCTTTAGTTGAGGCATTAAGTTAAGTAGCTTTTTAAACTCATCTTTGGCAACATCATAAATATAATATTCACCAAATAGTTTATCACTACCAACAGAAATCAGAAGTTTATCTTCATCATCTGTAGTGTCAGAAATTCCAAACTCTTTACCGGTAAACTGTTTTTTTAACTTCTCATGAAGTTTTTTATAAGTATCACTTACAGGAATAATTACACTTTTTTCACCTTCATAAGCATAAAAATCTATCTCATAACCTCTTTTTCTAGATATACTTAAACCTCCAACATCAAAAGTGTCATTTTGATAAATTTCTTGTAAAATTTGTTTCTTTTGAAGGTCATATTTTATAATTCTATTAGTGTTACTTCCTATGTTAGTAGAAACAAAAACATCGTGCGGATTAGAAGTAGCATAATCAAAACTAATAATATTAAAACTATCTTTCCAATCTGTTGTCATAATTACTTCAAAAGGACTTTGTTGAGAGGTTCTATAATACAGTTGTAATTGAGTACCATCTACACGTTTAAGATATCCTCTTAAGTTTCCGTCTTATCTTTATTCTCATAAAGTTTTTCTAGTTCTCCGGTATTAATGTTTATTTTATAAGGTTCAAATACCTGTTTATTTTCTTTATTCATTTGAATAATCATATAGTCAGGTTGTTCTCTTAAACCATTAAGTAACCCCACATTCACATCTTTAAAAGGAGTTAAGGCTTTGTTGTTTGAACCATCAAGATTAGCAGCAAATAGTTGAAAGTTTTCATTTCCTCCTTGGTCTTTTACATAAATCAAGCGGTTGTTATTAGCCCATCCGTAACCACTAATTAATTCATCATCTTCTTCAATTGCTTTTTTTACCTCATTGGTTTCTGTATCTTTAACATATACATGTCTTTTTCCATTGGCATCTTTTTCTCTATAAGAAAAGTATTTTCCATTAGGAGAAAATTGAAAAGAACTAGTTTTAGGTTTTGCAAAGTAATCTTCTACCTTATAGGAGTATTTTCCGGCATCAAAATGAGCAATTTTAACTAATTCTTCTTTTGAAGAAGGAAGAGAAGTGTCTCCGGGTAATTCATTGCTTTGTGTCTGAGCGGTGAGTGTAAAACTACCTAAGGCCGCTAAGAAAAATAAGCTTTTAACTTTAGTTTTCATAAAAAATAAATTAAGTTTATATGTGGGTGTTTAATCTAAAAACGATACTTAAAGTATGGTTGTACCTTAAGTGTATAGTTGATTAGTTCATATAAGCATAAGAGTGTTACACCACCGATCAGTGATATATACCTTTTTAAGAAAACTTTGGGATTTTTAAATAAATAGTGTTAAAAATAAAAAAGCATCACTTTTAGTGATGCTTTTTGCTCCTCCTGCTGGGCTCGAACCAGCGACCCTCTGATTAACAGTCAGATGCTCTAACCAACTGAGCTAAGGAGGAATGTTCTAAAAGAACTAATATATGTAAAATTTGGGAATTATCGGCTCCCAAGTTGCCTTTGCTCCTCCTGCTGGGCTCGAACCAGCGACCCTCTGATTAACAGTCAGATGCTCTAACCAACTGAGCTAAGGAGGAATTTAAAAACATATTTGTTTTCAAATGCGAGTGCAAATTTAAGTGTTTTTTTAATATCTGCAAATAAAAAACAATAAAAAAAACACATGCTTTTTTTTGAGATTGAAAATCAGTGATTTGTTGGTTTATAAAATAAGCGAATCTTCTTTTGTAAAGAAAAAAAACACTTCAATGAGAGTTGTTAAATTAAGGCCAAAAAAAAACTTTGTTTTTACTAAAAGTTGTACTTTTGTACCCATTATTCTTATATAAAGAAAAGTATAGCAAAAAATATGGACAAGTTTTCGTTCTTAAACGCAGTACACGCAGGTTTTATAGGTGATTTGTATGAACAATATCAGAGAAATCCTGATGCGGTAGAACCAAGTTGGAGAAGTTTTTTCCAAGGATATGATTTAGCAAATGAAGACTATTTGCTAACAGAAGAAAATTCAATTGAGGTTCCTGAAGAAGTACGTAAGGAGTTTTTAGTAATCGATTTAATAAATGGATACCGTACACGTGGGCATTTATTTACCAAAACAAACCCGGTAAGAGAAAGGAGAAAATACTCACCAACCTTAGATATCGAAAATTTTGGGCTTACTAATAATGATTTGTCTACAGTTTTTAGTGCCGGTGAAATTTTAGGGATAGGCCCAAAAACCTTATCAGAAATTATAGAACACCTTAAAACAATCTATTGTGATAGTATTGGGGTAGAATATATGTACTTAAGAAATCCTGAGGAATTAAAATGGTGGCAAAATCGTTTAAATCAAAACGATAACCACCCTAATTATTCAACGGATACCAAAAAATACATTCTGTCAAAACTAAACCAAGCTGTTGGTTTTGAAAATTTCTTACAAACAAAATATGTAGGACAAAAACGTTTCTCACTTGAAGGAGGAGAAACATTAATTCCGGGAATAAGTATAGCACTTCGTGATGCTGCTGAAAAATACGGAGTACAAGAATGTGTGTTAGGAATGGCACACCGTGGACGTTTAAATACGTTGGTTAATATTTTCAGAAAACCGGTTAGAGATTTATTTAGCGAGTTTGAAGGGAAAGATTTTGAAGACCAAGATATAGATGGAGATGTTAAATACCATTTAGGACTAACATTAAGTAAAACATATAAGGAAGGACAGGAAATTAAAATGAATTTAGTTCCTAACCCTTCACACTTAGAAACTGTTGATGCTGTTGTGGAAGGAATTGTTCGTGCTAAAGTTGATAATAACTATGGTGGAGACAATGGTAAGATTTTACCGATTTTAGTACACGGTGATGCGGCAATAGCTGGGCAAGGAATTGTATATGAAGTAGTACAAATGGCACAGTTAAACGGTTATAAAACAGGAGGAACTATCCATGTTGTTGTTAATAACCAAGTAGGGTTTACTACCAACTATTTAGATGCGCGTTCAAGTACTTATTGTACAGATATAGCAAAAGTAACATTATCTCCGGTTTTACATGTTAATGCTGACGATGCTGAAGCAGTTTGTCATGCTATGCAGTTAGCTATTGAGTTTAGAATGAAATTTAAACGAGATATCTTTATTGACTTATTAGGGTATAGAAAATATGGGCATAACGAAGGAGATGAGCCAACATTTACACAGCCTAATTTGTATAAAGCGATTGCTAAACATGAAAACCCTAAGACTATTTATGCTGAAAAGCTAATCAATAACGGAACTGTTGATAATGCATATGTAGATCAAATAACAGGTGATTTCAAAGATATGCTTGAAGCAGAGTTTCTAGAGTCTAAAAAACAAGAATCATCTCGATTAAATGAATTTATGCCGGAAGTATGGGAAGGTTTTGTACGTAAGCAGTTAGAAGCTATGTTACAACCTGTTGATACTACCTATAATTTAGATAAATTAAAAGAAATTGCTAAGGTAATATCTACAACTCCTGATGGTGTTAAGTTTGTAAGAAAAGCAGAAAGAATCTTAAAAGATAGAGCTAAAAGAGCTTTTGAAACAAATGAATTAGATTGGGGAACGGCAGAAAATTTAGCATACGGAACTCTTTTAGAAGAAGGTTATAACGTACGTATTTCTGGAGAAGATGTAGAAAGAGGAACGTTCTCTCACCGTCATGCAATTTTACGTGATGAGGTTTCAGAAGAAAGAATCAATCTGCTAAATACCAATAAAAATAATAAAGGTGCTATGACAATTTATAACTCGCACCTTTCAGAATATGGCGTTTTAGGTTTTGATTACGGATATGCTATGGCTGCTCCGGATACATTAACTATATGGGAAGCACAGTTTGGTGATTTTGCTAACGGAGCTCAAATTATGTTCGACCAGTATATTTCTTCTGCAGAAGATAAATGGAAATTGCAGAATGGACTGGTAATGTTACTTCCTCATGGTTATGAAGGACAAGGACCTGAACATTCTTCTGCTAGAGTTGAACGTTTCTTACAATCATCAGCTATCGATAACTGGACAATTGCAAATTGTACCACGCCGGCTAATATGTATCATATCTTACGTCGCCAAATGAAACGCGATTTTAGAAAACCTTTAATTGTATTTACACCAAAAAGTTTATTGCGTTTACCAAAAGCAGTAAGCTCTATGGAAGAGTTAGCTAATGGAGGGTTTCAGGAAGTGATAGATGATACTATAGATGCAACTAAAGTTAAGAAAATGGTGTTCTGTACCGGTAAGTTTTATTATGATTTATTGGAAGAACGTGAGCTACAAGGTAGAGAAGATGTTGCATTAATCAGAATAGAACAGTTATTCCCGCTTCATAATGATAGAATAAAAGAAGTGATGAATAAGTACCCGAATGTAGAGCGTTATGTTTGGGCACAAGAAGAACCTAAAAACATGGGAGCTTGGGGGTACATGTTAGAGCGATTTGAATTGGCTAGACTAGAATGTGCATCACGTGATTACCATTCGGCACCTGCTGCAGGTTCTAGTGCACGTTTCAAACGCCGTCATAGAGCAGTAATAGACAAAGTATTTGATTAATAGTTACCTTTGTATATTTTTAGTCAAGAAAAAACAGAAATAAAATAAATTCAGATATATAAAATTTTGAACTGATGGTTTTAGAAATGAAAGTTCCTTCTCCGGGGGAATCAATTACCGAAGTAGAAATAGCAACATGGTTAGTTGAAGATGGTGATTATGTTGAAAAAGATCAACCAATTGCCGAAGTAGATTCTGATAAAGCAACATTAGAATTGCCTGCGGAGGAAAGCGGAATAATCACCTTAAAAGCTGAAGAAGGTGATACAGTAGCTGTAGGAGCTGTTGTGTGTTTAATTGATATGGATGCAGCAAAACCTGAAGGAGCGGCATCAGCAAAAGAAACACCTGCTAAAGAAGAAAAGAAAGAAGCACCTAAGGCTGAGCCTGCTAAAGAAACCTATGCTACAGGCACAGCTTCTCCGGCAGCTAAAAAAGTATTAGCTGAAAAAGGAATTAGTGCTTCTGAAGTTAAAGGAACCGGAAAAGATGGTAGGGTTACTAAAGATGATGCGATTAATGCAGTACCTTCTATGGGAACACCAGGAAACGGTTCACGTAGTACTGAACGTACAAAACTTTCTATGTTACGTAGAAAAGTTGCTCAACGTTTAGTATCTGTTAAAAATGAAACAGCTATGTTAACTACATTCAATGAAGTTAATATGCAACCAATTTTTGACTTACGTAATGAATATAAAGATACTTTTAAAGATAAGTATGGAGTTGGTTTAGGGTTTATGTCTTTCTTTACATTAGCAGTGGTAAGAGCATTGAAAATGTATCCGGATGTTAATTCTATGATTGATGGAGACTATAAAATAGTTAATGATTTTCAAGATATCTCAATAGCTGTATCAGGGCCTAAAGGATTAATGGTACCGGTAATTAGAAATGCTGAAAATTTAACATTTAGAGGAGTTGAAAGCGAAGTTAAACGTTTAGCGTTACGTGCCAGAGATGGGCAAATTACAGTAGATGAAATGACTGGAGGAACGTTTACCATTACAAATGGTGGAGTTTTTGGTTCTATGTTATCTACACCAATTATTAATCCTCCACAAAGTGGGATTTTAGGAATGCATAATATTGTAAACCGTCCGGTTGCTGAAAACGGTCAGGTAGTTATTCGTCCTATTATGTACGTAGCATTATCATATGATCATAGAATTATTGATGGACGTGAATCTGTAGGTTTCTTAGTAGCTGTTAAAGAAGCTTTAGAAAACCCAACAGAATTATTAATGGATAATAATCCTAAGAAAGCATTAGAATTATAATAGATTAAAGAATATTAATTCTTTTAAAATATTTGATTATTAAATCCTGTACAGTTTTTGTACAGGATTTTTTACATTTATAGACCAAGATATCAGAGAAAAATAAGTATGAAGAAATATGAACTATTAGAAACAGAAAGATTGGTTTTAAAACTGGCAACTGTTGAAGATGCACCGTTTGTTTTAGAGCTATTAAATACGCCTAAATGGAAGCAATTTATAGGTGATAGAAATGTAAATACATTAGATGAAGCAACTGATTATATTAAACAACGAATGTTGCCTCAACATGATAGGTTAGGATATGGGAATTATATAGTCGTCCGAAAAGAAGACAATGTAAAAATGGGAAGTTGCGGATTGTATGATAGAGACGGCGTTGATGGTTTAGATATAGGTTTTGCTTTTTTACCGGATTTTGAAAAAAAAGGATATGCTTATGAAGCGTCAAAAAGAATACTTGATGCAGCTTTTAATGAATTTAGTATACGTAAAATTTCAGCAATAACAGTAAAAGATAATTTTAACTCTCAAAATTTATTAAAAAAATTAGGATTAGAATTTGAAAGATTAACTAAAATACCCAATGATGATGAAGAGTTAATGTTATTCACGCTCAATAAATAGAATAAAAAACAAAAAAGGAATTAACTAATTAGTTAATTCCTTTATCGCTTAAATACTAACCTAAATAAGCTGGGGTTATTTCTCATTTAAAGACCAATCATAATCTAAATACACTATCTCAGCATTGTCATTAGCCTTGATAGTAGAATATCTATTAATATAATCAATCAACGTGTTTTTAATAGTGAAATCTTCCTGATACCACTCAAAAATCATTGAGATTTCAATTTTATCTAATGAAACTTTATTCTTGCTAGGATCGTTAATAAAATCTTTCATTAATTCTTCTAATTTTGAATCCACATTTTTCTCTGTAAAAGCGAAATTCACAGGTTTAGGCCCAGACTTTGAAGCAGCGTTAATGCCAACATGAATTCTAGGATCATTGTGCCATCTACGTAAAATTTGGTGTTCAATATAATCTAATGAATAAATTTCTTTACCAATGGTTGCAAACGGAATTTTCCAAGCATTTCTACCTTTACGTTTAATGTCTGTTATTTGTTTAAGAGGATAACTGTCCAGAATTAATTTTATAGTGTAGGCATTATAAGCGTTAATCCAAAAAGCTTTTGATTTATTCGGAGACCATTTCTTTCCTGGTATAGTTTTTTCTAAATGTTTAAGATAAATATCTAAAAGAGCTCTGTTCTTTCGTAAGCCAACATAATCCATATTTCCGTCTTTATCTACATATGTTTTTAAAAGAGCATCAAAAACATCTGTTTGAGCTTGTGTTTGTAAGCCTATGAAAAGTATAAAGTAAATAGTAATAATTTTTCGCATAATTTTTCAGTTTAATAATCTTTACATAGTTTTTTGGACGTACGAAAGCTTATGACATTACAGAAGAAAAAGAAATTTATAAAAAAGTTAGATGTTTTTAAATGCTTAGTACGATCAATTTGTTTACTATATGCAGCGTATCTAGAAAATATTTTTTAAATGAAATTTATCAAAATTATAATTGAAAATTAAAAATATATTTTGCCTTTTATATTGATTATTAATATATTAGCTATAATTAATTAACCAAAATACCCTTCTAAAATGAAAAATTATTTTTTTAAAGCGGTTATAATAACCGTGGTACTTCTCTGTACAAAAAATTTAAATGCCCAAAAAGTTTTTAAAATTGGTGATGAGTTTGACTCTGACATTAAAGTAACCAAAACGTATCAAAGGTTTAAAAAAGTGAACCCGGGAGAAAACGGACTGGAGTTAGTTTACAAAAAAGAATTTTTTTCTAAAAATTCTGCTTATATCAAATTGTATTTTAAAAATTTTGATCTTGCCCCCGGTGATTATCTTGAAATTAAAGGAAGTAATAATAAAGAATCAATTATTTATGGAGGCCAAGGAAAAATAGTTGATACTAATATGACAATGATAAGTGATTTCTGGTCTAAGGTTTTGTTTGATGACAAAATTGAAGTAAAACTGTATTCTTCTGGTAAAGCAAGTAAACATAAAGGGTTTGAAATTACTAAAGTTGCTTATGGTTATAGTGAAAAGAAAATCATTGAAAAAATAGCTAGTCAGGAAAGGTCAATTTGTTCTTCAGATAATAAAGAAAGAATAGCTTGTTATCAAGGAACGGAAATGTATGAAAAAGCAAAGGCAGTTTGTAGATTGTTAATTGGAGGAAGTTCTTTATGTACCGGATGGTTATTGGGAAGCGAAGGACATTTAATGACTAATAACCACTGTATAGGATCTGTATCTGATGCACAGAATACTGATTTTATGTTTAATTATCAATATCAAAGTTGTACGGGTACTACAAGTGCGCAATCAGATGTAGTAGCATCTTCATCAACTTTTATAAAAACAAATTCCAGTTTAGATTATACGCTGGTAAAATTACCGGTAAACCCAACAACAACTTATGGATATTTGAGTTTAAGTTCTGTAGCACCAGTTAAAGGAGATAGAATTTACATTCCGCAACATCCGGGAGGAAGAAGAAAAGAAATTTCTGTTAACACAGATACCGATGGAACTGCAGGAGGTTTTTCTAGAGTATATGAAAGTTCTTCAGAATCTGGTCAGCAAGTTAGGTATTATGCAGATACAGAAGGAGGAAGCTCAGGATCACCGGTGTTAGATTACAATTCAAACTTAGTAATAGCTATTCATAACACAGGGGGGTGTCCTAACGGATCGTATGGTAGATGTGATAATTTAATTAGTGCAATAGGAACAGATATGCCAACGAACGGAGTTGATGATGGCGGAGGAAATCCACCGGGTGGCGGAAGTTGTGAAAATACAGTAACCACATTTCCGTATAGTCAAAGTTTTGAAAATACAATAGGGTTATGGTCGCAAAGCACTCAAGATGATTTTAATTGGTCATTACGTACAGGAACAACACCATCAAGTAATACAGGGCCAACAGCGGCTGATGACGGATCTTATTATTTGTATATGGAATCATCTTCGCCTAATTATTCTAATAAAAATGCGATTATTTCTTCTCCTTGCTTTGATTTAAAACAGGCTAATAATGCTACTTTTACTTTTAAATATCATATGTACGGAAGCACTAGTATGGGGAATTTAAAGTTAGAAGTAAGTACAGATAAAGGTGTAAGCTGGGCGAATGTGTGGCAAAAATCAGGAAATCAAGGAAATTCATGGTTAGTAGCTTCGGTAGATTTAAGTAGTTATGTTGGAAATGATGTTCAACTTCGATTTAACGGAACTACAGGAACTACATGGCAAGGAGATATGGCTATTGATGCTCTTGCTTTAACTACCGGAACTTCCGGAGGCGGAGGAACTTCAGTAGTAATGTTAGAGATTGTATTTGATAATTATGCTTCTGAAACAAGCTGGGAAATTAAAAATAGTTCAGGAACTATTGTGGCATCTGGAGGTAATTATAATGGGCAGGCTAGCGGCTCAAAAGTTACTGAAACAGCAACGTTATCAGATGGATGTTATGATTTAGTTTTTAAAGATACTTATGGTGATGGTATTTGTTGTAGTTATGGTAACGGATCGTATAAACTATTGAATAATAGCGGAACAATATTAGCCTCAGGAGGAGAGTTTGGAAGTACGGATACTAAGAATTTCTGTGTAGGGACAAATACTGTTGAAAGTAGCGTAGAAGCGTTTGTGCCAACGACTGAAGTAATTACCGACTTAATGATTTACCCTAACCCGGTACAAAGCATGTTAAGTGTAAGAATACCTGAAAGAGAGTATAAAGGAACTTATAAAATAGTAAATATTTCAGGAGCAGTTATTAAGCAAGGTGAATTGGCTAAATTAATTTCTGTAAGTGAGATGAAAGAAGGCTTTTACGTTTTAGATATTAAAACCGAAAAAGCTACCTATTCAAAAACTTTTATAAAAATAAAAGGGAAATAGAAAATAGAGTGATAAACTCTTGTAGAGTTTTAAGGCTGCTAGAAATTTTTAGTAGCCTTTTTTAGTATAGCATATAAAAAAAATCGAAAGAGTATTCTTTCGATTTTTTGTTTTATATTAAAGTTATATTGTTTTTTACTTTTTACCCACAAAAGAACTTACAGCAATTGCTATAATACCTATAGCTATGGTAATGTATGAATTTGTATTATCCTGAGCTTTTACTAAGTCTACATCGCCAATTGATACTTGCGTTTCAGGTTGAATAAGTGTGTAAACTCCGTACGCTAAAATGATGATTCCTGCGATTAGTAAAACTAATTTTATTGATTTATTCATAATATGAAGTGTTTTTTATAAATATATAAAAAATCACATTATAAATCAAAGCCTATATTAACACCTAATTTATCGGCAATTAACTTGGTAATTCTCTTTTTTACTTCAGGTATTTTTACACTTTCCAGTACCGTATTAGCAAACGCATACATTAGTAAAGCTTTTCCTTCTTTTTTTGGAATTCCTCTTTGTTGCATGTAAAATAAAGCCTGCTCATCTAATTGTCCAATAGTACATCCATGAGAACATTTTACATTATCAGCAAAAATTTCTAATTGAGGTTTAGCATTCATGGTTGCTTTATCACTAATTAAAATATTGTTGTTTTGCTGATAGGCATTTGTTTTTTGAGCTTCTTTTTCAACAATCACCTTACCGTTAAAAACTCCGGTAGAACGATCGTTATAAATACCTTTATAATCTTGATGACTTTCACAGTTAGGTTCAATGTGGTGTACTAATGTATGATGATCTACATGTTGTTTTTCTTCAATAATAGTAACTCCTTTTAAAATTGAATTAACACGTTCTCCTTTTTGAAAGAAATTAAGATTGTTTCTGGTAATATTTCCACCGAATGAAAAAGTATGAATTGAACAAGTACTTTCTTTTTGTTGCTCAATATACGTGTTGTCAATTAAAGAAGCATTGTTGTGATCATTCTGAATTTTATAATAATCTACAGTAGCATGAACATCTGTGAAAATTTCAGTAACAGAATTGGTTAAAATAGGATTTTCTGTTACACTTTGATGACGTTCAATAATTTGTACATGAGAGTTATTACCTACCACTATTAAATTTCTAGGTTGAAGCATTATCGCATTTTCTTTACCTGTAGAAAAGTTAATAATTTGTATCGGTTTTTCAACTTCAACTCCTCTAGGAATATGAATAAAGGCTCCTTCACTGGCATAAGCCGTATTCAGAGAAGTCATATTATCCGGCTTTGCTATTTTGTTGAAATAATTTTCAACAATAGGTTTGTATTTTGGTTTTGAAAGCGCTGCAGATAATAAACAAACGTCCATTCCGTCATGAGTTGTTTCAGATAAAAATGAACTATACTTTCCATTGATAAACACAATTTTATAACTGTCTATATCGTGGATAAAGTATTTTTTTACATCAGCTAAATCAATAGCTATATCATGATTATGAAAAAGGCTATAATCTTGATTTAAAACTGAGTTTAATGAGGTGTATTTCCATGCTTCTAATTTTTTAGAAGGAAATCCTAACTCCTCAAAATTTTGTAAAGCTTTTGTTCGAATATCGTGAATATCGGAATTAATATTTACTCCGTTTTCAAAAGCTACGTATGATGATAATAATTTTTCTTTTAACTCCATTGTCTTTAGTTTAAAAGCCTAAAGGATATAGTTACCTTTCTTTAGACTTACGTCTTATAACTTTTAACTATTAACTTCTTCTTTAATCCAATCGTAACCTTTTTCTTCTAGTTCTAAAGCCAATGAAGCATCACCGGTTTTAACAATTTTTCCGTTATATAAAACGTGAACATAATCAGGTACGATATAATCTAATAAACGTTGGTAGTGTGTAATTACAATTACAGCATTGTCATCAGATTTTAATTTGTTAACACCATTAGCTACAATACGTAAAGCATCAATATCTAAACCAGAATCTGTTTCATCTAAGATGGCTAATTTAGGCTCTAACATAGCCATTTGGAAAATTTCATTACGCTTTTTCTCTCCTCCTGAAAAACCTTCGTTTAAAGAACGAGATAAAAACTTACGGTCAATTTCTAATAATTCAGATTTTTCACGAATCTTTTTAAGCATATCTTTAGCAGGCATTTCCTCTAATCCTTTAGCTTTACGAGATTCGTTTATAGCTGTTTTTATAAAGTTAGTTACTGTAACACCTGGTATTTCAACCGGATATTGAAAAGATAAAAATACACCTGCATGTGCTCTTTCTTCCGGTGCCAATTCGCTAATATCTTCCCCCTCTAATTCAATAGAACCTGCTGTAACTTCATAATCTTCTTTACCGGCTATAATAGAAGATAATGTACTCTTTCCTGCACCGTTAGGCCCCATAATAGCGTGTACTTCACCTGCTTTAACTTCAAGGTTAATTCCTTTTAAAATTGCCTTATCTTCTACCTTTGCGTGTAAGTTTTCTATTTTTAACATCTTAATTTATGCTATTTGCTTTAAGCTATTTGCTTAAGTATGATTTTTATAATTAATAATAGTTATTGAAAGATAAATTTACCCAACACTTCCTTCTAACGAGATTTCTAATAATTTCTGAGCTTCTACTGCAAACTCCATAGGAAGTTTATTTAATACCTCTTTACTAAAACCGTTTACAATTAAGGCAATAGCTTTTTCAGTATCAATTCCTCTTTGGTTACAATAAAATAATTGATCTTCTCCAATTTTACTGGTAGTAGCTTCATGTTCTATTTGAGCAGTTTTATTTTTAGCTTCTATATATGGAAACGTATGAGCACCACATTCATTACCCATTAATAAACTATCACATTGTGAAAAGTTTCTGGCATTTTCTGCTCTTGAGTTTATTTGTACAAGGCCTCTATAACTGTTTTGAGATTTACCTGCTGAAATACCTTTTGAAATAATGGTAGATCTGGTGTTTTTACCAAGATGAATCATTTTAGTTCCGGTATCAGCTTGTTGATAGTTATTGGTTACGGCAATAGAATAAAATTCACCTACTGAGTTATTTCCTTTTAATATACAGCTAGGGTATTTCCATGTAACGGCAGATCCTGTTTCTACTTGTGTCCAAGAAATTTTAGCATTGGTTTCACATAGACCTCTTTTCGTAACAAAATTAAAAACACCTCCTTTACCGGAAGCATCACCCGGAAACCAGTTTTGTACTGTTGAATATTTAATTTCTGCATCATCTAATGCAATTAATTCAACAACAGCAGCGTGTAATTGGTTCTCATCTCTTTGAGGCGCTGTACAGCCTTCTAAGTAAGATACGTAACTGCTTTCATCAGCAATAACTAAGGTACGCTCAAATTGACCGGTTCCGCCTTCATTAATACGGAAATAAGTAGATAATTCCATAGGACAACGTACTCCTTTAGGAATATAACAAAAAGATCCGTCAGAAAATACAGCAGAGTTTAAGGCTGCATAAAAATTATCTGTAGGAGGAACTACGGAACCTATATATTTTTTTACTAATTCAGGATGCTCCTGTATAGCTTCAGAAATAGGCATAAAAATAATTCCTTTTTCAGCTAAAGTCTTTTTAAAGGTAGTTGCTACAGAAACAGAGTCCATAACTACGTCAACAGCAACATTAGACAAACGTTTTTGCTCATCTATAGAAATTCCCAGTTTTTCAAAAGTTGCTAATAACTCCGGGTCAACTTCATCTAAACTATCTAATGTTGGTTTTTTTTTGGGTGCAGAGTAATAAGATATATCCTGAAAATTTGGTTTTTCGTAGGTTACGTTTGCCCATTCAGATTCTTCCATTTGTTGCCAAATCTTAAAAGCCTCTAAACGCCATTCAGTCATCCATTCCGGCTCATTTTTCTTTTTAGAAATGGCACGAACGATTTCTTCATTTAACCCTTTCGGAAACTTTTCACTTTCAATTTCAGTATAAAAACCGTATTCGTATTCTTTATTTTTCAGTTCTTCTCGTAAATCGTCTTCAGTATATTTACTCATCAGTTCTATATCTTCTGTTTTCTACAACTATTTATAATGAAAAGCTTTCTCCACAACCACAAGTTCTATTGGCATTCGGGTTGTTAAAAACAAATCCTTTTCCGTTTAAACCTCCGGAGTATTCTAGTGTGGTGCCAACAAGGTATAAGAAACTTTTTTTGTCAACAATAATTTTTACACCATTGTCTTCAAACATTTTATCTGTTTCTTCTTGGTTTTTATCAAATTTCAAATCGTATGACAAGCCTGAACAACCTCCGCTTTTAACACCAACTCTTACATAATCGTTAATGGCATCAAATCCATCTTCAGTCATTAATTCAATAACTTTCTTTTTTGCTGTATCTGAAACTTTTATCATATCTTAAATAGATTAAATCTAAATCAATTGCAAAGATAGTGACAAAATATGACTTATATCATTTTTTAGGATGAATATCGTTTATGATACCATAAGAATTGCTGATAGCAAGTGACTACTTTTGAAAAGCAGGATTGTTCACAAAATTATTATCGGATAGTGAAAGTAGAAAAGCTTTTAAATCTGCTTTATCTTTATCTGTTAGTTGAACGCCTCCGTTATTTAATTTTTTCATTAAAGGATCAATAGTAGAGGATGGTTTAAGACCTTCAGAGTAATGATTAATCACTTCTTCTAAAGTAGCAAACCTTCCGTCGTGCATGTAAGGAGCTGTAAAGGCTAAGTTTCTTAATGAGGGAGTTCTAAATTTTCCATTGTCATTTGGATCACCGGTAACTTTGCCCAATCCTAAGTCGGCAAAATTAGTATCCAGTCCGTTATTATGGAATTTATTATCAGTCCATAAAGGATTATTATTACTTCCGTGGCAATGAAAACAATCGCCTCTGTTTTCATCCATAAAAACGTTAAATCCGTTTAGTTCTTCAGGAGTTAATTGTACTTTGCCTAGTAAGTAATAATCAAATTTTGAATCGGCAGAAATTAAGGTTCTTTCAAACTGAGCAATGGCTTTTGTAATCAATGTTGAGTCAATTTTTGAAGTGCCAAAAGCTTGTTTGAAAAGAGTCGGATATTCGGAATTATTTTGTAGTTTATTAGCAACCTCAGTCCATTTACTATGCATTTCTATAGGATTTCTAACGGGGGCTAATGCTTGTCTTTCGATGCTTAATTCTTTTCCGTCCCACATAAAACGCTCATCAAAGTTCCATGCTAAATTGAATAAAGGCATTGAGTTTCTATTACCAAAAATACCGTCAACACCTTCACTAAATCGAGTGTCATCTGTAAAAGAGTTTTTAGGATTGTGACAACTGGAACATGACTGGGTGTTATCTTTAGATAAAATGGGGTCAAAAAAGAGTTTTTTACCTAAGGCGATTCCTTCTTCTGTTAACGGATTTGTAGAAGGTACAACCGGAGCTATAAGCTTTTGCTTTAGAATTTCCGGAATTTCTAAAGCTATAGGTTTAGGAGTATATTGCTCTACTTCATCTTTAGAAGAACAGCTTAAAAATATCAGTAAGAACAATATACTTATTTTTTTCATCTTATTTATTGATTAATGGTGCCTAGTGTGAAAACATTCTTTCCATTATCAGCTATTTTTTTCTGAGCTTCAAAGTTCATCATTAATTTTACATTTAGTTCTTTTAAGTCCCAAATGTTAGGGTCTTTAAACCATTGAGCAATATTCATTTTAATGTCTATCGTGGCATTATTTTTTAAAGATATAGTTCCTAAATTCACTGTAAAAAAGGTGTCTTTAGTTTCTTTGGTAGTTGTATCATAAGCTTGTATAGCATGGAAATTGTAAGGTTGTTCAGCATTATCCTTATCTTTATATTTTCCGTCCATTTGCATAAAGTGGTAACCGCCGCCCAGCATAGCCGGTACTCCCCAAGAAACAGAATTTAAATCCTGATATTTTCCATCAATATTGTCTTCTTTATTAAAACCAAAAGTAAATGATATTTTATAGATACCTTCTGAAATAGTCTTTGGAAGCTCATGTGATAGTGATTCCGGGGAATTTAAATCTACTAACTTATAGCCATCAAATTCAATAGCTTCATTAGCACTATTAACAAGGGTAATTCTGGAAATTAAGTAACGAAGTCTTTCAATGCTTAAGTTATTGTCTTTTTGGTTGATAAATTGTATCTTGTTGAATTCGTCTTTGGTAACAGAAGTGCCATTCCAGTTGTGGGTAAAGTTTAAGGTAACTGACACTTTTTTTATAGGTTCATCATTATCTGAACTACATGATAGTATAAAGATTGATAAGAGTAGTGCAATATATTTTTTCATTAGTTTAATTTTATAATTAATAAATCGGAGAAACCTTTATTAGTAGCAATATCATTGTCATTACTACTACTTTCTCCTACAGCAATAATATGTCCATTGGCTAGTTGAATAGCATCATTAAAAAGATCTATGTTACTACCTCCGAAAGTTTTTTGCCATTTTAAATTACCTTCATTACTTATTTGAAGTACCCAGGCATCATTTTGACCTTTATTGGCAATATTATTATCTGAACTTCTAGAGCTTCCTGATATTAAGTAGCCTCCGTCAAATGATTTGCTTATAGAGTTACCGGCATCAAAATTACTTCCTCCGTATACTTTTTCCCATAATAGGGTACCATTGTTAGAAATTTTTATAACCCAAAGATCAGCATTTCCGTTATTTTTACTTACGTCTTTATCAGAGCTACGGGTATTTCCAACAATCAAAAAGTTATTATCATCCGTTTTTATAATGGCTTTTGCTTCATCAATTTCAGAACCTCCGAATGATTTTTCCCACAGTAATTTTCCTGCTTTATCAGTTTTTACAATCCAAAAATCATAACTTCCTTTGTTTCCTTTGCTATCTACATCATTACTATCAGAAGAACCGGCTAACATGTAACCGTCTGAAGTTTCAATAACGTCGTAACAAGTATCGGTATTAGTGCCTCCAAAATAGTTGCGCCATTGAATTACACCGCTAGCATTGAGTTTAATTCCCCAATAATCTCCTCCTGCATGTCTTGCATAGGAACGGGAGTTTCCTTGACCTCCGGAAGCGGTTACATCTAAAATGCCCCCTGCAAAATAACCGCCATCACTAGTTTGGACAATAGAAAAACCTTGATCAGAGCCGGAGAAACCGGTATTAGTTTTCCATAGTATATTTCCTGTTGTATCTATTTTTATAATCCAAACATCTTCAAAACCTTCATTTGTAGCCACATCAAAATCATTACTTTTACTAAATCCAACAACTACAAATCCACTATCATTAGCTTTGATTATTTTATAAGCTTTTTCATCTTTTGAGCCTCCAAAAACTTTTTTCCATTGTAGTTTATCGTCTTTGTCAAATTTTAATAACCAATAATCATATTGAATTGAAGCCTGTGTAGTAATAACATCTCCATCAATACTCTGGGTAAAGCCTAAGACAATATATCCACCATCATCAGTTGCAATAATACTTTGAGCACTTTCATTTCTGGTTCCACCAAAAGTTTTAATGTAATCAACAGTATAGTTTTTAACCGGTTTAATTACGGGTGTATCATCTTTACTACAAGAGAAAAATAGTAAGGATATAGATAAATATTTTACTAAGTTTTTTATCATTGAAGCGTTACTGTTTCTTTAGGATAAACAAGCCTCTGTTAATATCACTTACTACAATTTTGCCGCTTTTAAAGTAAGGATATACATTCCAAACTCCATTAAAGTTAGCACCATCGTTTGAAGGATACGTATCAAAATATCCTGTTTCATTAATGGTTGAGCTAGCTATATTGGTAATATCAATAAAACGTACTCCGGCTGTGTAATTAGCTAAGTAAAAAGTATTACCATTTACGTAACCATTATGGTCAATAGCTCCGGTAGGTCCAAAATATGTAAAATGTTCTTTTGGAGCGTCTAAATCTGTAAAGTCGAAGATTACAGATCTGGTATTGTTTCCAAATTTTTGCTCATCTAATTCATCTCCTAAAATAAAATATTGTTGGTTTTCAGTAAACCAACCTTGATGAGTATAACCTACATTTGAATAAGAAATTTTTGAAATATTTTTTGGATTTGCTTTGTCAGAAATATCTACAATTACCACTTCATTTTCATTACTTCCTATTAAAATTTCTTTTCCGGTGTAGTCAGCATCCGGGCCTTTATAAGTTACAACCTGTGCATCATGACTATAGTTGTCTACTCCCCATCCACCTTCACTTACAGGGCTTTTAGGGTTTTGTATGTTAATGAAAAGAGGCCCTCCTTTATATATTCCGGATTTATCTGCGCCAACAGGGTAAGCGTAACTACTTTCTTCATTAATTACAATATTATGAGCTTTTCCAAAACCAGTAAAATGAGTATCCGCTGAAAAATTTTGAGGAGGTTTTGGAACATTTCTTAATCGAGTTAAATCAAAAACTTGCATCCCGTGATTTGAAGCTTCACTTACAATGAAAGCATGATTTTTATATACTTTAATATCTCTCCAGTCGCTATCAACTGTAGCTGTAGGTAATTTCCCTAAGTATATAGGAGCTTCGGTATTTGTTATGTCAACAAAAGCAGTTCCATTATTTAATCCTATAATAGCATATTCTTTATTAGTGGTTGGGTCTGTCCAACCCCAAGAATCATTTGCCAAAGAGGCTCCTAAAACATTTAAATCTATATTTAATAATAAATCATAATTATTACATGGATAAATTCCAGCTTTTCCGTTTTCACAAATAACTTTGTTAGTTGTGCTAGGAGCGTCACTTTCACCTTCAGGAGATGAGCAAGAGAAAGCTAAAAGAAGCACTAAAAGGACAGAAAGGTTTTTTAAGAGATTCATAATGATAGTTTTTAGCTAAGTTATAAAATAAAGTAATAATATAACAGTGAAAAAAATAGAAACCCTACTTTATATATATTGTAGTATAATTTGATGTGTTTATCTTTGCAGTATGTTAGAAGATAAAAATAACGAAAGAACATCATTGGCAAAGTTAGGTGAATTTGGATTGATTAATCACCTAACAAAACATTTTAATACCTATCATTCATCAACTATTAAAGGAGTTGGTGATGATGCGGCAATCCTTGATTCTTCAGATAAACAAACAGTTATTACTACTGATTTGTTAATTGAAGGAGTACATTTTGATTTAAGTTACATGCCTCTTAAACACCTTGGATATAAAGCTGTAATGGTAAATTTATCAGATGTTTATGCAATGAATGCTGAAGCAGAGCAAGTTACGGTGTCCATTGCTGTATCTAATAGGTTTCCGTTAGAGGCATTAGAAGAATTGTATGCTGGAATTCAATTAGCATGTGATACGTATAAAGTAGATATGATAGGAGGAGACACAACATCATCTACAAAAGGAATGCTAATTTCAATAACAGCTATAGGAAGAGCAGTTAAAGAAGATATTGTATACAGAAATGGTGCTAAACCTACAGATTTAGTAGTTGTGTCTGGAGATATAGGAGGAGCTTATTTAGGATTGCAAGTATTAGAGAGAGAAAAACAAGTGTTTCAAGTGAATCCTCAGAATCAACCGGATCTTGATAAATACGCCTATATTATAGAAAGACAGCTAAAACCGGAGGCAAGAAAGGACATACCAAAATTGCTGAAGGAATTAGAAGTAAAACCAACTTCTATGATTGATATCTCTGATGGACTTTCTTCAGAAATAATGCATATTTGTTCACAAAGTGAGGTTGGGTGTAAGGTTTATGAAGATAAATTACCTCTAGATCCTCAAGTAATATCTACTTGTGAAGAATTTGATATAGATTCAACCATGGTTGCTCTTAGTGGAGGGGAAGATTATGAATTGTTATTTACAATTTCTATCGATGATTTTGATAAAATAAAAGGAAACCCTCACCTAAGTGTAATAGGTCATATTACTGAAAAAAGCCAAGGAATTAACTTAGTTACCAGAGCTAATCAGGAAATCCCTTTAAAAGCACAAGGATGGAATTCGTTTCAAGAATAACTTTTTAAAGCTGCATAATGCAGCTTTTTTTATGAAGTAAAAATAAATTTTTATAAATCATTGTATAGTTAAACCGATTAAAAAGGTAAATAAAATTGGTATAAAAATTGTATATTGGTCAGATAGAAAATAATTATTAATCAACAAAAAATTAAAAAAGAATGGGAATTTTTTCATTTATTAAAAATGCCGGAGCAAAAGTTTTTGGAATCGGAAAAACAACGGAAGAAGAAGCTGCTGAAAAAGCTGCTAAATTAGTTAACGCTGTTAATGCTTTAGAGTTATCAGTAAATGGTTTATCAATTGAAGTTGATGATGATAAAGCTACTATTAGCGGAGAAGCAGAAGATTTAGCAACTAAAGAAAAAGTAGTATTAGTTGTTGGTAATACTGAAGGTATTGCGTCTGTAGAAGATAATATGACGGTTGCTGAAGTAGAAGAAATTAGAGAAGAAGAAATGGCACAGTTTCATACGGTTGCTAGTGGAGACAGTTTAAGTAAAATAGCTAAAAAGTTTTATGGTGATGCTATGAAATACCCGGTTATTTTTGAAGCAAATAAGCCAATGTTAACGCATCCTGATAAAATTTACCCAGGACAAGTATTGAGAATTCCACCTTTAGTGGACTAATCAAAAGTTAATCAACCAAAGGAAAAAAGCACTACATATGTAGTGCTTTTTTAGTTACAAACGATATAATTTAAACAAAGAATTGAAAAAATGTTATTTATAAAAAATAACGTATAGTTTGAAGTAATATTACGCATCTTTGCAACTTGAAATAAATAGAATTCTGATAATGAATCCAAGAGTATTAGCGTTAACCGCAACTTCTATTGCCACTCTTATTTATGGAATTACTTTTACAGTAGCCAAAGAAGTTATGCCACTTTATATAAAACCATTTGGTTTTATTGTATTAAGAGTAGGAGGAGCTGCAAGCGTTTTTTGGTTACTAGGACTGTTTTTGAAAAAGGAACAAATAGAAAAATCTGATTATAAGAAAATTTTTATAGCTGCCTTTTTCGGTATTGCCTTAAACATGCTTACTTTTTTTAAAGGGTTAAGTTATACCACCCCTATAAGTGGTGCTGTAATGATGGTAACCACTCCTATTATGGTGTTAATCTTTTCCAGTATTTTATTAAAAGAACGATTGTTTTTAAGAAAAATAATTGGCGTAGTTATTGGGTTAATAGGAGCAGTTGTGCTAATTCTGTATGGTAATAATCAAGAAGACAATGCAGAAAATATGATGTTAGGAAACTTTCTTGTTTTTATAAATGCAGCTTCTTATGCAATGTATTTGGTATTGGTTAGAGAGGTGATTCAAAAATACAATCCGATAGTCTTCGTAAAATGGCTGTATTTATTTGGTTTTCTATTAGTATTGCCTTTTGGAATTTCAGAATTATTAGAAGTAAAATGGCAAGTTATGCCTGTGAGTATATATTTAAAAGCGGGTTTTGTAGTATTATTTGCTACGTGTGTAACATACTTGTTTAACCTTTTTGCACTATCAAAGTTAAAGCCAACAACGGTTAGTGTGTTTATATATTTACAACCGGTAATAGCATCTATTTATGCCTTAATTGTAGGAAGCGATAATTTAAACGCTGTAAAAATAGGAGCCACACTTTTAATTTTCTTAGGAGTATTTCTAGTAACCAAGCAAACTCCGGCCACAACTAATAAATAAGTGTATCTTTGCACCTCATAAAATTGAAATTATGATACATTCAATGACCGGATATGGTAAATCTGTTTTACAGTTGCCAACTAAAAAAATAACCATTGAAATTAAGTCGTTAAATAGTAAAACACTAGACTTAAACACGCGTATTCCTTCTTATTACAAAGAAAAAGAATTGGAAGTACGTAAAAAATTAGCGAGTAGTTTAGTAAGAGGAAAAATAGATTTTTCAATTTTTGTTGAAATGACAGCTGATGAAACTTCTACAACAGTTAATAAAGGGGTTGTAAGAGAGTATATGGATCAGTTAAGAAATATTGTTCAGTCAGGAACCAGTAATGATATAGAGTTGCTTCATATGGCTATTAAAATGCCAGACGCTTTAAAAACAGAAAGAGAAGAATTAGATGAAGAAGAATGGAAGCAAATTGAAGTGGCAGTAAATGAAGCCGTAAAAGAAATTATTCACTACAGGGTTGATGAAGCTAAATCTTTAGAAGAAGATTTTAAAGAAAGAATAGCAAATATAAAAACCGGACTTAAAGATATTGAGCAACTTGATGGGGAAAGAATAGAGCATGTAAAAGAACGATTACAAAAAGCGCTATCTGAACTAAAAGTTGAAGTAGATGAAAATAGGTTTGAACAAGAGTTAATCTACTATTTAGAGAAATTAGATATTAACGAAGAAAAAGTTCGTTTGGCTAATCACCTAGATTATTTTTTACAAGAATTAGGGAGTGATGATTCTAATGGGAAAAAATTAGGATTCATAGTGCAGGAAATAGGAAGAGAAATAAATACTACAGGATCAAAAGCTAATTTTGCGCCGATGCAAAAATTAGTGATTCAAATGAAAGATGAATTAGAAAAAATTAAAGAACAAATATTAAACGTATTATAAAAATGGCGAAAGATTTTCAAGGTAAACTTTTTGTATTTTCTGCACCTTCGGGTTCGGGTAAAACAACTATTGTACGCCATTTATTGGCTCAAGAACGGTTTAATCTAGAGTTTTCTATCTCGGCTACCTCTCGTAGTCCAAGAAGTAATGAAAAAGATGGGGTAGATTATTATTTTATTTCTTTATCAGACTTCAAACAAAAAATTAAAAATGGAGAGTTTTTAGAATGGGAAGAAGTTTATAGAGATAATTTTTACGGAACTTTAAAAACAGAAGTAGAACGTATTTGGGCTGAAGGAAAACACGTGATTTTTGATATAGATGTAGTTGGAGGATTACGTATAAAAGAAAAATTTCCGGAACAAACACTAGCTGTATTTGTAAAACCGCCGGATATTAATGAATTAATAAGACGCTTAAAAGAAAGAGGAGAAGAAAGTGAAGATAAAATCAACATGCGCGTAGCTAAAGCTTCTGTAGAATTAGCTACAGCTCCTCAATTTGATAAAATTATAAAAAACTACGATTTAGAAGTTGCTTTGAAAGAAGCAGAAGCTTTAGTAGATAGTTTTTTAGGAATAAAAAATCAGGAAAAAGCCTAGTATTACCATTCAAATGAATAAAAAAATAGGGTTATACTTCGGAACATTTAATCCCATTCATATTGGTCATTTAATCATTGCCAATCATATGGTTGAAAACTCTGATTTAGATGAAATATGGATGGTTGTAACACCCCATAACCCTTTTAAGAAAAAAAGCTCGTTGTTAGATAATCATCATAGATTAGAAATGGTATATCTGGCAACAAAAGAGTATGATAAAATTCAACCGTCTGATATTGAATTTAAACTGCCGCAACCTAATTACACAATTAATACACTAACCCATATTGCTGAAAAATATCCGGATAATGCTTTTAGTATTATTATGGGAGAAGATAATCTGAAAAGTTTTCATAAGTGGAAAAACTATGAAGCAATTTTAGATGATTATCAAGTATATGTGTATCCAAGAATATCTGAAGGAGCTATTGAAACAGAATTTGATAAGCACCCCAAAATTCACAGAGTAAATGCACCTATTGTAGAAATTTCATCTACTATGATTAGAAATGCTATAAAAGCAGGAAAAGGTGTACGTCCATTACTTTCTTCAAACGTATGGAACTATATTGATGAAATGAATTTTTATAAAAAATAAAAAGTACTCTTAAACTTTTTACAAATCTTAAGGTCAAATAACTGATTAACTTTTTAAAAAATTAGAAATTATGGCGTTAAGATTTGTAAAAAGAAATGTGTACTTCCTTTCATTCTTAGGTTTTTTAGCTTTAGCTTCATGTGAATCAAATGAAACTAATGGTTTGTTAAATGAAGAATTAACTGCTGAAGAAGTTTTAAATGTTGTTTTAGAAGATAATATCTCATCAGATGTAGAAGAGGTTATTGAAGATGATGCAGCTTTAGGAGAAGTAGCAGGTAAAGGAACAGAATCAGCTAATAAACATCCTGAGTGTGTAACAAGAACAGTTGAAGAAACTGCTGATGGTAAAATTGTAACTATAGATTTTGGAACAGATTGCACAGGAAAAAAAGGCCGTGTTTTCAAAGGGAAAATTATTATAGAGTATGTTAAAGTAAACGGAGAGTTTTCTAAAACAGTTACGTTTGAAAACTTTTCAATAAACGGAAATTCTATTGTAGGGACTATTTCAGTTTCAAAAGTAAAAGAAAATATAAATGGAAATCCGGAAAGATCATATGCAATCAATCTTACGATTACTCTTAGAACAGGAGAAGTAATTATTAAGAAAGGAGAAAAAGTTAAAGAAATGATTGAGGGTGCAGATACAGATGATAGAGGAGATGACGTATTTTTAATTTCAGGATTTTGGGAATCAGTTAATAAAGCGGGTAAAACTATAAAAGTAACAATCACAACCAGTTTAAGAAGAGAATATGCTTGCAAATATATAGTAAGCGGTGTTGTAGAAATTACAAAAGGCGAAAGAGAATATACTGTTGATTTTGGTGATGGTTCTTGTGATAACTTGGTTACAATTACTGATGCTGACGGAAATACAAAAGAAATTACCTTAAAAGATTAAAGTAGTAATAGTTAACTTCAAAAACCAGCATTTTGCTGGTTTTTTTGATTTAAAAATAAATAGATAAGAAAAGTGCCTAAACTTTTCTTATTTTTTAGGGTCAAAGAAAGTAAGTTCCAATAAATCATAATGGAGGAAGCAAACTTTATAGAACAATTAACCAATAAAAAGTATAGAGAAAAGGCTTTTATAAAGCTGTTAAATCTATACCAAGAACGATTGTATTGGCATATAAGAAAAATAGTAGGAACACATGAAAATGCTGATGATGTTCTTCAAAATACTTTTTTAAGAGTGTATAAAAGTTTGCCAAATTTTAAGCAAGAAAGTTCATTGCATACATGGATGTATAGAATAGCCTATAATGAGTCGTTACGATTTTTAGAAAAAGAGAACAAAAAAAACGTTTCCTCTTTACAAGATGTGAATAGTCATTTTTTAGATAATTTGAAAGAAGACACATTTTTTGATGGTGAAGAAGCGCAGGTAAAATTACATGAAGTTCTTAATCAATTATCTGAAAGTCAAAAAAGAGTATTCAATATGAAATATTATGATAATTTGAAATTCAGAGAAATAGGGGAGTTATTAAATATGAGTGAAAATACCATTAAAACACATTATTACGCAGTTGTAAAACACATTGAAAAAAATATAACAGCTGTTGCCTATATAGATAAAATTAAAGCCTAGTTTGTTATGAAAGCACAAAATAATAACTTTAACCATAGAAATACATTAGATATGAGTTTAGAGAAAAAACATAAGGTAGATTTAGGTTTGAGTTTACCGGAAGATTATTTTGCAAAATCAAAACAATCTATCATAAAACAAACAATTAATCAGTCTAATAAAAAAGTAATTAATTTTTCAAGAGCAATATATATAGGGTCTGCTGTTGCGGTTATAGCCCTTATTATTACTCTTACCGTAGCTAATCCGTTTCAATCTCAACATAAAGTTATAGAAAGTGATATTTTAATAACTTCCATAATGACCGATGATGCCAATGCAGATAAGTTGGTAGATGAATTTGTAAATGAAGAAATGCTAACGGAAGAAATTTTTTTAGAATAAAATAAAACTTTATACAAATAAAAGGGTCTAAAAAATAATAGAGAACAAGAAGATGGAAATGAAACATATTAAAGTTTTTTTAGTGGTTTTTGCAACGTTGTTTTTGGGAACATTTACAATGCTTTCTCAAGAGTTGGAAGATGAATTACATCTTTCTGAAATGCAAAAAGAGCTGTTAAAAAATCAAAAAGAATTAATTAAAAAAAACAGAGAAGCTTTTAAGGCTACGCTTACTCCTGAGCAATTAGCAATACTAAAAAATAATGCGTTATCAAAAATAGAAAGAGAAAAAGCCTTAAAAAGAACACTTACGCATTCGCAAAAAAAAATTATAGAACAAAATAATTTAAGTGTTAAAAATGCAAAAATAAAGTTTAGAAAAACGCTTACGGCAGCCCAAAAACAAGAACTAAAAACCAGATTAGGTAACAATAGAAGCAAGGTTAAAAAGGATGTTAGAAAAAACGTAAGAAGAGAAAAAAGAAAGGGAACGCGCAACTAATTTAGTTTGCACAGATTTGGTTGATTTTAGTGGTTGAATTTTCAACCACTTTTTGTATTTTAAAACCTTGTATGAGGAATGTATATTTAATTTTTTTAGTAGTATTTAGTTTTAAAACCCTTTATGCCCAAGAAGCATCACCGGAATTTAAAAATAAGACTAGTGAAGAAGATGAAATAATAGATAATTTATTAAATCAAAATGAGGCTGATGAATTGTTTAATTTATCAGACGATTTAGATTTTCTTTACGTGTCGGTAGATTATACCAATAACACCTATTTTGCCGGAAGAGATATTGGCATAAATCAATTTAATGTTACTCCTCAATTAACCTATATAAATTCAAACGGTTTTTTTATCAATATTTCCGGAGTTTATTATAGTCAGTTTACTCCAAAATGGGATTATACCTCGGTTTCTTTAGGATATGGAAATACTTTTGGAAAAAATGAGCAGTATAAATGGTTAGTATATTATGATCGATACTTTTTTTCAGATGAAGAAAATAATCCTTTTAAAAATGCCTTTAATGTAGGGTTTGAAGTAACTAATAAAGCCAAAACATTAGGAACAGAACTAACATCAAGCATACTGTTTGGTAGTGAAAATTCAATACAACTAACCTCTTCAACCTATGGAGAAATAGAGTTGTATAAGAATAAAAGAAATGAATTAAAATTAAGACCTGAGTTACGTGTAACTGTAGGGCAACAAACCATACAATTAGCCAGAACTTTTAAATACAAAGGAAGAGAAATTACTGTATATAACGAAAACAACCACTTTGGTTTGTTGAATACTCAATTATTAGTACCAGTTCAGTATTCGATTAATAATATAGATTTTGAGTTGGGGTATATAGTCAATTTTCCTTCAGCGCTTGAAGGAGAATCTAACCTTAAAATAACTCAAACTTTCGCTTTTTCAATAGCTTATATGTTTGATTTATAATTATATTTTAAAACTTTTTTAAGAAAAGAATTGAAATTTTTTCGTTGTATATTTGAAGTTTAAATTAATCACTGTGGCTAAAAAAGACAAAAAACGAAAATTAAAACAAAAACTTACAGACAAATACAGGTTGGTTATTTTGAATGAAGATACGTTTCAAGAGCGTTTCTCATTAAAATTATCAAGGTTAAATGTGTTTGTTTTCGGAGGATTGTTTTCTATTGTGCTTATTGCTTTAACAGCCTTACTTATAGCATTTACATCTTTACGTGAATACATTCCAGGGTACTCATCAACAGCTTTAAAAAAGAAAGCTACCCGATTAACATATGAAGCCGATTCTTTAAAAAGCAGGTTAGAAATTTTAGAAGCGTATACCAAAGCGCTAAAACCTGTTTTAACCGGAGAAATTGAACCGGAAAAAATAGATACTATTATTAGTAGTGAAGGAGGAGTTGTTTTTGATGAAACAAAATTACAAGCAACCAAACACGATTCATTATTTAGAGAAGAAGTAGAAAGTAAAGATAGATTTCCATTATCAGATGCGGCTTTAAACAGAGCTAAAAACGTATTTTTCTCACCTTTAACAGGTACCATATCACAAAACTATGATGTAAATGAAAAACATTACGCGGTAGATATTGTTGCTCCAACCGGAACTCCGGTAAAAGCTATAGCTGATGGTACAGTTATATTAGCAGAATGGACAGCAGAAACCGGATATGTAATTATGATACAACATTCAAATCAATTTATATCTGTATATAAACATAACGGAACGCTGTTAAAAGAACAAGGTGAGTTTGTAAAATCAGGAGAAGTAATTGCCAATGTAGGTTCAACAGGAGAATTATCTACCGGACCCCATTTGCATTTTGAATTATGGAGTGACGGATATCCGGTAAACCCAACTAACTATATAGCATTTCAATAAATGAGTATTAAATCACTATTAGCAATTCCATTTGCCAAACAAGTAAAAAAACAAGTTTATAAATGGGCTAATAATCCGCATAAAACCCAAAAAAAAGTCTTTGAATATTTAGTTACAGAAGGATGTAAAACAGTCTTTGGAAAGGATCATGATTTTGTATCGATTAATACCTATGAAGATTTTAAAAAACGAGTACCTATTAACGATTATGAAGGCTTAAAAAGCTATGTTAACAGAGTAGTTGATGGAGAGGAAAACGTATTATGGAAAGGAAAGCCATTGTATTTTGCTAAAACCTCAGGAACTACTTCCGGAGCTAAATACATTCCTATATCAAAAGAATCAATGCCTACTCATATCAAAGCAGCACGTAATGCGCTGTTATTTTATATAGCAGAAACCAACGATGCCGGTTTTGTAAACGGAAAAATGATTTTCTTACAAGGAAGCCCTGTTTTGGAAGATAAAAACGGAGTTAAGTTAGGCCGTCTAAGTGGAATAGCAGCACATTATGTGCCGAATTACTTGTTAAAAAATCGTTTACCTAGCTGGGAAACGAATTGTATTGAAGATTGGGATACCAAAGTTGATAAAATTGTAGAAGAAACCTTACCGGAAAATATGACGGTAATTAGCGGAATACCTTCTTGGGTGCAAATGTATTTTGAAAAACTTATTGAAAAGACCGGAAAAACCATCTCAGAAATCTTTCCTAATTTCAATTTCTTTGTTTACGGAGGAGTCAATTTTGAACCTTATAAAAACAAGTTTGAAGCCTTAATTGGTAAAAAAATAGCATATGTAGAACTATATCCCGCTTCGGAAGGTTTTATTGCGTACCAAGATTCTCAAAAAGAAAAAGGAATGTTGTTACAGTTAAACTCGGGTATTTTTTATGAGTTTATTCCTGCTGATGAATTTTTTAACGAGCATCCAACCAGAATTTCATTAGCAGATGTAAAGCGAGGAGTAAATTATGTAATTATTTTAAACACTTCTGCAGGTTTATGGGGATATAATATTGGAGATACGGTTGAGTTTACATCATTAAAACCCTACAGAATAAAAGTTACCGGACGCATAAAACATTTTATTTCAGCTTTTGGCGAACATGTCATAGGAAAAGAAGTAGAAAAAGCGTTGAACGATGCTATTATAGGTACTTCTATAAATGTAAGTGAGTTTACCGTAGCCCCTCAAGTAAGTCCGGAACAAGGATTACCGTACCATGAATGGTTTATTGAATTTGAAAATGAACCACAGGATTTAGAAGAAATTTCGTTAAAAATTGATGCTTCAATGCAAGAGCAAAATATTTATTATCGAGATTTAATTGAAGGAAAAGTATTACGCCCATTGATTATCCGTAAAGTTAAAAAAGGAGGATTTCATGAATATATGAAATCGATAGGAAAATTTGGTGGACAAAATAAAATCCCACAATTATCAGACAATCGAAAGATTGCCGAAGTATTACAAAACTTTCTCGTTGAATAAATATCAATAAAACCCATGAAAATAATTACAACTAACATAGGAGAACGAAAAGAAATTAACTGGAAAGGAAAAATAGTAACTACCGGAATTTTTAAATTTCCTGTTGATACACCTATTTTTTTGGATGTAGAAGATGTAAAAGACGATACTATTTGTGATAGAGAACATCATGGAGGGATTGACCAAGCTGTGTACGGATATTCGTTAAAACATTATGAATACTGGAAAGCGCATTACACCAATTTAGAATGGGAGTACGGAATGTTTGGTGAAAATTTAACTATAGATGATTTAGATGAAACTAGCATTCATGTAGGAGATACATTTAAAGTGGGCGAGGTAGTTTTAGAGGTAACAAAACCTCGTCAACCATGTATGAAGTTGGGAGTACGTTTTAACGATATGAAAATAGTAAAGCAATTTTGGCAACAAGATTATCCGGGAGTATATTTTAAAGTAATTCAAACAGGTAAGGTAACTGCCGGAGATGAATTAATTCAAGTTAAAAAATGTATTGAAAACCCTACCATTGCTGAGGTTTATAAAAGAAAAAGAGAAGAAAAAGGAATGTAGTGTGTTGTATATACAGATATAAAACTTGTCAATCAATCTAGGTCTTTGTATCAATCCTTTATAAAACAGATAAAAAGAGGCTGTCTAAAAAGTAAAACAGCCTCTTTTTTGTTGTTAAATATTTAATAAAACCTTATAATTAGTGCTTTATATTGGTTGGAAATTAATAAATTGATTGATTTTTTAAAGATTTTATATTGAAAATTTTATCAAAAAGACTTTTTGGACAGCCTCTTTTATTTACTCCTGTAGGGTCTTTTTTAACCACTTTTGTTTTTTTCTCTCATAAATCCTTCTTTGGGTTAATTTTTTTACCTTTTTGTGTTCTTTTAAAGTCGATGTATAAAAAGCCCCATCGGGGTAAATAATTATTAATTTATTTTTCCCTGTACCATCATTAAAAGATTTTTTAAGTAACGTGCTAATATCATTATAATAACCATATTTTTTTATGTCTTCGTCAGGTATTCCTTTGTTAACGGCATAAAAATGAAGTAATGTTGTTGAGGTATCTACATAGTTAGTATTTGTAATCTCTTTGTGCCAAGTATCAATGTAATCTGGGTAACTTTTTAAATGTTTATGATAAGGGTATTTCTCGTATAAAAAAGAATTATTGCCTTTTTCTAAAGCAGTTTGTGTAATAAAAATAGAATCAGTTGTTAAAGGATTTTTAAAAAGTATTCCGGATTCTTTAGGCATTTTACTTTTGTCAGGTAAAGTATCTACATAATGAATTAACCAGGTTTTTGTACTATCAATACCATAGCGTAAAGCATAAAGTTTTTGTAATTGTTTTATTTTAGTAGATGATAACTTTCCAAAAAAATCAGTATAACTAAGCTTTTTTAATATAGTATCTTCTTTTTTAATAGTAACATTGTCAAATAACTGTGTTTTTAATTTGTTATAATAGGCTTTAGAACTTGTTATTTGATGTTTTTCGTTTATATAAATAACTGTTTTCTTTTTTTGTGCATTACCTACAACACTACAAAGCAACCACGCTAAAATTACTAACTTATTTTTCATTTTTCTTTTTTAGAATTAAAAGTTTTTAGGTTTTTAACAATTCTTGTACTTATTTAATGATTCCTTTAAATCTGTTAATTTTAATAAAGCAGTAGGTTACCCTACCGCTTTTAAATTTTTAATCACTTATAGGTGTTGGGTCATCTTTTAAATAGGCATTAATAACTATTGAATTTCCTTCTTTTACAACTAAATCTTTTATTTTTATAGGTATTTTGCTAATAGAGGCTATTTCAACATTATGTTTCCCTTTACCAATATTAAATGAATTTACTTTTGTAAAATAAAGATTATTAATAATAATTACAGGAGAGATTTCACCATAAGGCGAACCTTTATCAAAGGTATGTATCGTAATCCAATTTCCAAATGATTTAAATTTTTTCATTTCATAACTGGAACTAGGTGTTGTATTATTAATAACTGTTTTGTTAGTATAACATCCTGTTATAGCCAGACAAACAGATAAATAAATTAACTTACGAACACTTAGTACTTTTGGCATCGTTTTTTGCATAACGCTCATTATTAATAATTTTTTGAATTTCATCTTTTTTATCTTGGTCTAAAGCTTTATAGGTATCTGAAGACTCTAAACCTCCCCAAGCCATGGCTTTATAATAATCCATCGGTTGCCTATGGTTATCATAAGCAGATAACGAATAAGCTAAAGCTTCTACAAATTCAGCCATAAATTTATGCTGTGTTAGATTATTGGCAATATCATGAGGATAATTATTTCTATACTTTTGATAATAACTATTTAAAAGTACAGCTAGACCAGATCTTCTATCTTCATACATTTTTAAATTAATAAAAGCATGTAAACTTTCATGTATTAAGGTTTTAGCTATAGATAGTTGAGTAGCATCATTTACTAAATCAATATCTAAAGTAATACTTTCTATTCCATCAGTTTTAGCATTTAAAGGAAATCCTTGAGAGTTGGTGCCTAGTTGTGCTATTTTTATTTCTAAATCGTGGTTGGTACACTCACCAAATAAATCTAATACCATTTGAGATAAATGTGAGGCTCCTGCTAAATCAGGTACGATAGCTTTATTTGTATCTTTTTCTTGTAAAGCTTTAATAATATTGGTAACACAGGGGTTATTGGTGTTGTTTATAATATCATCAACATAATTAGGTTTTTCCATTAACGTTTTAATTGCTTTACTGGCAAACTTTTCAGCCTCTTCAGAATTGTTGTTTTCAATTAAAAAAGCGTTAAGTTGGTTTTTAAATGTTAGGTTTTCCGGTTTGTCTAAAAAAGCTGCTTCAGCAGAGGTAAGTCGTAAACCGTTCACACCGGTTAATTCTCCTGGAGTTAAAATAGGTACTTCATCTACAGGAGGGCAATCAGCACCTTCAGTGCGGTTGCTTTTAACTGTGGTAGTGCCTTTTTTATGAAATTCTGAGGTACAAGGCTCATTATTGTCTAAAAACTTTCTTAACTCTTCTAAATAAGCTAGTTTAATATGAGGTAGCGTTCCATTCGCTCTCAATTCTAATTCTAAAGTAGACCAGATATCGGTTAAATCACATATAATTTCAGGGTCATTAGTAGCAATAGTTAAATCTACAGGATTTTCTCCGGTAGTAAGTAGCAATTCATTAGATATGGTTACTATTATTGGAGTACAAACATTGCTAGTAACCGTTTTAGTACCGGTACCACTATAGCCGCTACTGGCATCCCCGCAATCTTCAGAGCTGTGGTCTTTATCTCCGTTAGGACCATTGCAATTATACCTAATTGTTTTTGTTATAGTATAACAAGCACTACCAACACCGGTGACAGAACCATAAGAAGTATTGTTTTTAATAAGATTTCCTTCTGAAGAAAAATAAGAACTTATTTCTCCTGAGGCATTGTTAAAATAAAAATTACCACTAGAATTTGTTGTGCCATCAATAGTAACTTCACTACAAGGGCTATCACTAGCTCTTTGTAAATTTCCGCTAACATATGCTAAAAATTCACTTACCCTATACGTTTTAATGGTCCATATGTTATTAACTACTTTATGTAGGGTAGTTTTTTTATGAGGGGTAGTGTATTTTTTTACAAAAGGGGTGCTTAAAGTACCGTCACTTTTTTGCTCTATACCCCAATTATAAAACTCATAGTCACTGGTGTTTTTTAAAGGTAAAAGTATACTGTAGGTTTTGTTGCCTTGCAAATCGGTAACTTCCATGGCAGGCGTTTTGGTGTACAAAGCAGTATTAAGTTGCGCTTTTACCGTGGCGTGAGTTAAAATAGGTTCAAAAGCTTGTAAAATTTCGGGTAGTTTTTCCTTTTTTCTATAAGCATAGGTAGAAGAGGTTTCTGATATAGTAGTTGCCTTTGTAGGTGGTATAATTACTTCTTCTTCGTATTTACAGCTATAAAACGTAGATAATAAGGTTATAAAAATAGCCAGTAGGTTAAAAAAGTTCTTTAAATTTATTCATAATTTCAATTTTTAATTAATAATGAGTTCTCAAAACTAATAGTTTACAAAATAAAAGCAGTAAGTCACTGACTTACTTTTTTGTACGATTTTTGCAAAAAATGCACATTTGTACGTGTTTTTGTACAAAACTGTACGTAAACATGTAAAAAGTCAAAAATTTGCAGGTTTAAAAATTGTGGCTGTTTTTAATAGTAAAGTAAAAAAGCTTTACCAACTAGTTTTATTCTGGTAACATGAATTTTTAGTTGTTTTTTCAATGTCATTTATAAAACTCCTGTTGTCAATCTAAAAAGAAGTGTTGGTGTTTATAAAACTTCCGTTGGCAACTTCAAAATAATCAATGGCATTTATAAAATTTGCGTTGGCAATTTCAAAATAATTGTTGGCATTTGTAAAACTATCATTGGCAATCTCAAAACAACCAATGGCATTTATAAAGTAATCGTTGGCAACTTTAAAGTAATCAATGGTATTTATAAAACTACCGTTGGCAACTTTAAAATAAGTGGTAGTGTTTTAAAAACTAAAGCTATTCAACAAAGTGTATCAAGGCTTATAAAAAATCATAGATTTATAAATAAACAATACAATGAGAAATTAGATCATTCTCATAATAGTAGCAGTTAAAAAAGTTGTCTTCTAAAAACTTAAAGAAACAAATAACTTAATTTATTGCGAGTCTTCTTTTTGAGTATCACCTTCAAGCTGTAGTACTTTTTGTAGCATACTATCATCTGCCTGATTCAATTTATACAAACCTTCATCATTAAATAAATCTCTGGCAATTAATGTTTTTAAACTTTTTCGTAATTGCTTTTTAGTACTTTCAGAAATAGTAAAATCTTTAAGCTTCGCAAAAAAGCTGTCAGAAACAGACCTGTCAGCATCAAAATTGGTAATGAAATCATCAATAGTAAGCTTCGTTAACTTTTTTCGGTTAGAATCAACATAATCAAAAGCAAAGTTGTTCAGTGGAGCAAATAAATACGTTGGTAAATAAGCAGTAGTATCAATAGGAACAAAAACATCAGGAATAATACCTCCGCCGCCATATACAATTTTACCTTTCGGAGTTTTGTACTGTAAACTGTCAACTGTTTTTATACTATCTTTATTAAAAAGCTCGCCATTAGAATACCTGTTTTCTAAATCATGTCGGTATTCGGTTGAATTTTCATCTTTTTTATAAGGCTTTTGAATAGAACGTCCGGTAGGAGTGTAGTAACGAGCTGTAGTTAATCTAACAGCAGAACCATCACCTAAATCCATTTCTTGTTGAACTAAACCTTTCCCAAAAGATCTTCGACCTATAATAGTTCCTTTATCATTGTCTTGTAAAGCTCCGGCAACAATTTCAGAAGCAGAAGCCGTATTTTCATCAATTAAAACATAGAGTTTTCCCTTTTCAAAGCTTCCTTTTTCAGTAGCAAAAGACTCATTAACATCACCTTTATTGTTTTTAGTGTACACAATAAGTTTGTCATCTTCTAAAAACTCATCCACAATTTTATTGGCAATATCAATAAAACCACCACCATTACCTCTTAGGTCAAGTACTAAGGTATTCATTCCTTTATTTAAAAGAGAATCTAAAGAAGTTTTAAACTCTTTATAAGTATTTCTAGCAAACCTGTCTAATTTAATATAACCGGTATGCTCATTTAGCATATAGGCTATATCAACACTTTTTATATTTACTTTTCCTCTAGTAATAGTAACATCGAAAAGACTGTCGTTGGTTTTTCTGTATACTTGTAATGTAACCTGTGTATCTGGCTTTCCTTTTAATTTTTTAAGAATATCACCGGATTGAATATGCTTACCATATAAGGTATCATTATCTGCTAACAAAATTCGGTCTCCGGCTTTAATACCTTGTTTAATACTAGGGCCACCTTTAATAGGTTCAATAACAGTAATAGAATCACCAATCATTCTAAATTGAACACCTATTCCTACAAAATTTCCCTGCATATTTTCTGTAACCAACTGTAAGTTCTCTTTAGGAATATAAACAGAATGAGGATCCAACTTATCTAACATTTCAGCAATAGCACCATCTAACAACTCATCGGTATTCACATTGTCTACATAGTCACTTTGAATATAGTCAATAAGTCGTTTTATTTTACGTTCGCTAGAAGAGGGTTTTCCTATAATTCCGGAATTTCCTTTACTAAAAAAAGTTCCGATAAGAATACCAAAAACAATAGCTATTGAAAAATAGATAGGTAAATTATTTTTGTTCATAAGGTAAATGTGTCAGTTTAACGCCTGCTTTTTCTAAAAAATCTAATCCGGAAGGATCCTTATATGCATCAGCATATACCACTCGTTTAATACCGGCTTGATGGATAAGTTTACTGCATTGTTGGCAAGGAGATAAGGTTATATATAAAGTAGCTCCTTCACAAGATTGAGTTGAAGAGGCTACCTTTAAAATAGCATTAGCCTCAGCATGTAGTACATACCATTTTGTATATCCTTCTTCATCTTCACAATGATTTTCAAAACCTGAAGGAGTACCATTGTAACCATCAGAAATAATCATTCTGTCTTTTACAATAAGAGCTCCTACTTTTTTTCTCTCACAATGCGAAAGCTGTCCCCATTCTCTTGCCATTTTTAAATAGGCAATATCATATTTAAGTTGTTTTTTATTCAAAATTTAAAAATTGTGAAGTTTGGGCTAATTTAAAAGAATTATTTGGCGTTATCAACTCTTACCAAAAAACACGGTCAAACATCATTTGTAAAGCAAACCCAATAACAATTGAAGAAGCAATAAGTATCCAGTCACGACGATTTACGCCAAAAACAGATTGCACTAAAGCTCCTACTAAAAGTATGAGTAAAACAATAATAATTTGTGCTGCTTCAACACCTAAAGCAAACTCAAGCAATGGTAAAAGTTTATCACTGGTTTTTCCAACCATTATTTTAAAATAATTTGAAAAACCAAGTCCGTGTATTAAACCAAAAAACAAGGCAAAAAATAAATTCTGATTTTCTTTACCAACAGAGGCCTTTTTAGCCGTTAAAACATTCATTAATCCGGTAATAAATATAGTTAACGGAATTAAGAACTCTACTAAATCTGCTCTAACATTTAAAATTCCGTAAGAAGAAAGTGCTAACGTAATAGAATGCCCTATGGTAAATAAAGTAATTAACCACAATACTTTTTGCCATTGTTTAAATTGATACACTACGGCTAAAACAATTAAGAAAAGAATATGGTCATAAGCTTTTATGTCTAAAACATGAAATAAACCTGTTTTAAAGTAAAAAATAAAATCGTTCATTTAAATTTTAATTTGTCTGTTAATTTGTTGATCAAGAGAAATAAAAGTTTCAGTTCTTGAAACTCCTTTTATGGTTTGAATATCTTTGTTAAGCAAATGCATTAAATCTTCATTATTCTTACATAATATCTTAATAAAAATAGCATAATTTCCGGTAGTGTAATGACTTTCAACTATTTCAGGAATTTCTTTTAATCGTTTTATAGCAGAAGAATATAAGCTAGACGAATCTAAAAAAATACCAACAAAAGCGGTAGTAGTATATCCTAAAGCTTTTGGGCTTAACACCATTTTATAGCCATCAATTAAATCAGACTCTTCTAATTTTTTCAATCGTTGATGTATAGCGGCACCCGATATACCAACTTCACGGGCAATACTTAAAACGGGGGTACGCGCATCCTGAACAAGTCTTTTGATAATTATTTTATCAATACCGTCAATTTTGAGCTTTTTTGTCATAATATAAAAAGTGAAAGAAGTAAAATTATAAAAAAAACCACTCATATGAGTGGTTTTTACTTCTTAAAGTATGTTAAAAAAATTAACAAAATTCTTCGTAAGCAGCTGCTAAATTTTGAGCAATTGCTTGAGCAGATCTTCCTTCAATATGATGACGCTCTAACATATGAACTAATTGCCCGTCTTTAAATAAAGCAATAGCAGGAGATGAAGGAGGAAATGGAATCATATATTCTCTGGCTTTTGCAGTAGATTCTTTTTCAACTCCGGCAAAAACAGTTGTTAAGTGGTCAGGATTTTTATCGGCTCCTAATGAAGCAATAGCACCAGGTCTTGCTGTACCGGCAGCACAACCACAAACTGAGTTAACCATTACTAAAGTAGTTCCTTCTTTGGCTAAAGCATTATCAACATCTTCAGCAGTATATAAAGCTTCAAAACCAGCGTTTATCAGTTCGTCACGCATAGGTTTTACTAATTCTTCTGGATACATAATAAAAGTTTTTTGCAAAGATACCTCCTTTTTATAGAATAAAAATAAAAATTCAATAAAAGCTAAAAATGGTATTTTAAATATACTAGATTCTATATTTAGGTAAAGCAAAAAGAAAACAATCTATCTTTATACTTTATTATAGAATATAAAAAAGGTTTAGGTGCGGAGTTTATTTAGTGTTTATATTTGATGAAAAAGTTTTACATGGGGAAATTTGCAAAATGGCTTGGAGCCGGAGCTGGTTTTACTTTAGGCGGACCAATAGGTGCTATCATAGGTTTTGTAGTAGGAAGTTTTATTGATGGAGTTACGGTTGAAGATTTTAAGGAAGAACAAGAAGAGTATAAAAGAAAAAGTAATAATAATAGAGAAAGAACACAATCAGGAGACTTTGAAATTAGTTTGTTAATTCTGGCGTCTATTGTTATTAAGTCAGATGGACATATTGATAGAAGAGAATTAAATTATGTTAGAGAATATTTTGTCAATCTCTACGGAAAAGAAAGAGCTAACCATGCTTTTAAATTATTTAATGGTATTGTAAAAAAAGATATATCAGCAAGACAGGTGTGTATTCAGATACGACAGTATATGTCACATGCCTCACGTTTGCAGTTGATACACTTTTTATTAGGAATAGCACAAGCTGATGGAACAATAGAGGTAATTGAAGAAGAAACTATAAAAAAAATTGCTGTTTATCTGTATATAAGTGAACGTGATTATACTTCAATACGAATGATGTTTACAACAAAGACAGAGAATGTTTATGATGTTTTAGAGGTTTCTAAAGAAACACCTGATGCAGAAATCAAAAAAGCATATAGAAAAATGGTGAAAAAGTATCATCCGGATAAACTTGTAGGCTTAGGAGAAGAACATATAAAAGCCGGTAAACAAAAGTTCCAAAAGATTCAGGAAGCTTACGATAGTATAAAAAAACAACGTGGATTTTAACCATTCGTCGACAGAAAATTGTACTTCTTATTGATTTTCACCGAAAAAAGTTTGTTAAAAAATGTTAATTTTTTATATTAGCAATTAAGAAATTCTTTAAAAAAAGGAGTTTAGAGTGTTCTTTTATAAAAGTATTGTAACTTTTATAGAATTGTTTTTTAAAATTTTTAAAAAGAGATAATAATATGTTGTCTTTTAAAAAAATAGTCATTATAAGTTTAATTGTAAAGTCCCCCAGACTATGAGAAAAGAATATAAAACTTAATTCTTGTACAGGTGTTATTTGATAACGCTTGGCTAAAATAATATCACATCTTTTTTAATGGCCTTTTAGTTTTTCTACTACAGCTATTTTTATTTTATTACTTCACTACTACACAAAATAAAAAGGCATTGGAGGTGTATTACCATAAAATGGTGTAACGTTTTTCAAACGTACATTATTCTATGATCTCAATTTATTACAGTTTAAAATTTACAGTAACAAGTACTGTAAAAGATTAATTAACTAACCTTTTAACGCACCCGTATTATGGAGAAAAATTACTATAATTTTAATTATAGAATTACAATTTTTAATGTTCTTATTGTACTCTTTTTCTTTCAATTGGCTGTAGCTCAAGAAGTAGAAATATTTAATTTAAAATCGGCTCAAAATACTGAAACTACAACCTCATTTGTAGTTAGTAGTGGTCCGTTACTATTAGAATCTGCTCAGAATACTGAAGCTACAACTTCATTTATAGTTAACAATAGTCCGTTATTATTTGAGTCTAGAAGCGCAAAAACCTCTTTATATTCATTTAAAGCTTTATTAGCAGCACCAACAATAGATTTAAATGGTATTACATCAGGAAATAATCATGATTTTCAGGTGCAACCAACCACTTCTAATGTTTATCCTTTAGCTGTGAATCCTGTTGTTACATCTGATGCAGGTATAGCTAGTGCAACCATTAGCTTTTCAGGAGTAGTTGATACACCGAGTGGAGAATTACTCGCTATTAACAGACCCGGATTTGATTTGTATTATTTTAATCCCACTCTAGATACTTTTGATTATACCATTGGAGGTTCAACAATAAGAGTTACCCAAACAGGAAATACAACTTTTAGTATAACGGAAACATCTAGTAATCCAATTGCAAATACAGACTTTGAAACATTTTTACAGAAGCTTTATTATGGTGATTTAAAAAATCCTTATACAGATGGAATCCGTACAATGACTGTCACTGTCACCGATACGAATGGAGCAACAGCAAACGCTCAAACCATAATACGAGTATATACAACAGGTCCCACGGTAGTAGATGAAACAAATAGTATTGCGGCTAATTCAACAGGAACGGTTACAGGCAATGTATTGTCAAATGATTCGGGAACGTCTTTATCGGTGTCAGAAGTTGAGGTATACCCTTCAAAAGTAGGTAATGTATATACAACCCTTTATGGGCAAATAACCATACAATCTAATGGAAGTTATTCTTACGATGTAGATGAAAATAACCCATCTGTAACAGGATTAAAAAGCGGAGAAAGTTTAAAAGATATTATATCCTATACGGTAAAAGATAATATAGGTATAACAGACTATGGAATATTAACCATTACAATTAATGGGGTAGATGAAGTACCTAATGCTATTGATAATACAGATTCAATAACGGCATTTGTAGATACAAGTACAACAGGAAATGTAATAACCGATACAGGAACCGGAGGAACAGATTCAGTTGACAGAGGGTTATCAACATTGGTTTGGGAAAGCAATTTTACAAGTGGAGAAACTGTAGGAGGAAAGTCAAAAGTTATAGACGGTGTTACGGTGTCTTTTGTTTCTTCTGATCCGGGAGGTTTTGGAACTTCTTTTAATCAAACGGTAGATTATACAACTAATGGAGGGCATACAGGATATTTATTGTATAATATTAATGGTACAGTTAATCCTACTGATGATACTGTGTTGACTGTTAATTTTGACCAACCGGTGTATAACCTTGGTTTTTTAGTAGTTGATATTGATTTTTCACAAGGAACATCATGGCAAGATTTGATTAGAATAGAAGGAACTTTAGATGGAGTTACTTCTAGCTATCGATACGTAACAACAGGGGGAGTTGTTGATGCAGGAAGTAATACATTTTACGGTATAGGAAATGCAATTCCTTCAGATGCAACAGGAAATATTAATGTGTTTTTTGATGAACCAATTAATCAGTTGAAGCTAAGTTATAATTACGGACCCAATGCAACTGATGCAGATCAGGGAAGTCAAATAGCTGGAATTTCAGATATTTATTGGCAAGGAAGTACCAGTAACATTGTAATTTCTCAAATAGATGGGAATGCTGCAAATGTAGGAACAGCTTATGTCGGAACTTATGGAACAATTGTCGTAAATGCAGATGGTAGTTACGAATATTTTGTGGATACAACTAACCCTTTAGTAGCTGCTTTATTAGTAGGGCAAACACTTACCGAAACATTTAGTTACACTCTTTCAGATGGAACAAATACAGATACAGCTAATTTAATAATTACAATAAATGGTTCAGGAATAGATACAGATGGAGATAATGTAGCTGATAGGGTTGATTTAGATGATGATAATGATGGTATTTTAGATACAGACGAAGGATGTAGTGACCAAATTCTAGATTTAGGTTCTTTTGATGGATTATCCGCTTTAGTAGGAGGGGTTCCTGTAACAAGTGCCCAACCATTGCCAGGAGGATTAGCTGGAGAGAATGTTTCTTTAACACTTACTCATAATGGAAGTTCAGGTTCAATTAGTGCTATAGCTAGTGGAGGAACTTTCACAGCAAGAGACCCTTCGGGAGATGGAAGTTTGTTGCAATTTGGAACAATGAATATTAATAATTCACAAGAAAGTAGCGCCCAATTTAGTTTCGATGCACCAGTAAATAACCTTAATTTCGCTATCACAGATATTGACTCAGGAAATGGTTCTGGTCCTGAATTTGTAATAATAGAAGGGTTCAAAGGAGGAATTCCTGTGGGAAGCCCTACGATGACATTGGTCGCAAATGGACCAATGCCTTCTCAAGATGGAAATAATTTTTCAGGTTCTGGAGCGAATAGTTCAAATGTTGTGAGAATATCTTTTAGCGAGCCTCTTGATAAGTTAGTTATTAAAGTAAAAGGAACACAAGCTACTAATGTATCATTAACAATTTCGGTATTTAATTTAGAGTATACGATTTGCCCTGATACTGATTCAGATGGAACACCAGATTATTTAGATGTCGACTCAGATAATGATGGATGTTATGATGCTTTAGAAGCAGCAGGTTCATATAATTATACACAATTATCATCAGGAGCATTTACAGGAGGAGTAGATGTTAATGGAGTTCCTAATACAGTTGGTGCAACCGGACAAGCAACAACAGCTGTTGTTACTGATGCTTCCGATAGTACTACATGTTGTACTACAACGATATCAGGATTTTTAGATACAGATGGAGACAATATAGTGAATGATTGTGATTTAGATGATGATAATGATGGGATTTTAGATACTGTTGAATGTGCCAATGGAGTTAGCAATGGAGATTTTTCAACAGGAGATTTAACTGGATGGACTGAAGGAGGTTCTAATAATTGGTTTGTTACATCACAACAGGGTGTAGTAAATTCAGATGCAGTAGGCACCAATACAATTACTCAAACAGTGGCAGTTGATGCTGGCCTTTCAAATGTTTTAAAATTTGATCTGGCAACATATTATACACATTCCTCTGGTATAACATTCAATGTATATATAGATGGTAATTTAGAATACACAGTTACTTCAGATCAATTAGGCGCTGAAACAGGAGGAAATAATGTGTTTACAGAAAAAAGTATTGACTTTACACCAGCAGGATCAACAGTACAAATTGTATTTGAAACAGTAAAAACAACTTCAGGAACAGGAGATGATTTCAGAATTGACAATATTTATATGATTGGTCAAGGATCTGATTCGGATGGAGATGGAACATTAGATTGTCTTGACACCGATTCAGATAATGACGGTTGTTATGATGCCATAGAAGGAGATGAGAATGTAATAGCAAGTCAATTAGATGGAAACGGAAGAATAACCGGAGGAGTAGACAGTAATGGAGTTCCTACTGTTGTAAACTCAGGAGGAGTTGCAGATATAGGAAGTGATCAAGGTCAAGGAACCACGAGTGCAGTTACAACTTCAGCTCAGCTAACCATAAATACAGATTTAGCAGTTAACACACCTTTTTGTGCGGGAGGAACAGCCAACTTCACATTTACAGCCACAGGGGTAGATAGTGGAGGACCGGCAACAAATTGGACTTATCAATTACAAAAACAAAATGGAGCAAATTGGGATAATATTGGAAGCTCAGGAAGTTTAACCAATAATGTATCAGAAGCTAAAACAATATCAATAACCAATGCTCAAACTACTGATTCAGGTACTTATAGAGTTTTATTTACTCACCCTAATAATTCATGTGAACAAGTTTCCCAATCAGTTAGCTTAGTTGTTAACAGTACTCCAATAGTTAGTGCCTCAGCAGTAGCTTCAACAATTTGTAATGGAGATAATATAGAGTTAACAGCAACATTCACTTCCGGAGGAACAAGTACTAGTGCATCAAGTTGGAGTTGGACAGGGCCAAATGGATTTACAAGTACTAACGAAGACCCTATAATAAATGGAGCAAGTTCTTTAGCAAGCGGTATTTATACAGTAACTGTTACAGATAATAATGGATGTACTAATACAGATACAGTCGCCATCACGGTACAAGATGTGGTTAGCGCAGGCGCCATCGCAGCGGATCAAACGATCTGTAACGGAGGAGACCCGGTAGCCTTTACCAGTAGTACGGATGGAAGCGGAAGCGGAACCATCAGTTATAAGTGGGAGTCAAGCACGGATGGCACAACCTGGAATATCATTGCAGGGGCCACGGGAGCTACCTATGACTCAGGGGCACTGACCACGACCACTCAATTTAGAAGAAGCACAATCTCTACCCAAAACAGTGTTGCCTGTGAGAGCAGTCCGACAGCGGTAGTGACGGTAACGGTACAAGATGTGGTTAGCGCAGGCGCCATCGCAGCGGATCAAACGATCTGTAACGGAGGAGACCCGGTAGCCTTTACCAGTAGTACGGATGGAAGCGGAAGCGGAACCATCAGTTATAAGTGGGAGTCAAGCACGGATGGCACAACCTGGAATATCATTGCAGGGGCCACGGGAGCTACCTATGACTCAGGGGCACTGACCACGACCACTCAATTTAGAAGAAGCACAATCTCTACCCAAAACAGTGTTGCCTGTGAGAGCAGTCCGACCGCGGTAGTGACGGTAACGGTACAAGATGTGGTTAGCGCAGGCGCCATCGCAGCGGATCAAACGATCTGTAACGGAGGAGACCCGGTAGCCTTTACCAGTAGTACGGATGGAAGCGGTAGCGGTACGCTGAGCTATAAATGGGAATCAAGCACGGATGGCACAACCTGGAATATCATTGCAGGTGCCACAGGAGCTACCTATGACTCAGGGGCACTGACCACGACGACTCAATTTAGAAGAAGCACGATCTCTACCCAAAACAGTGTTGCCTGTGAGAGCAGTCCGACAGCGGTAGTGACGGTAACGGTACAAGATGTGGTTAGCGCAGGCGCCATCGCAGCGGATCAAACGATCTGTAACGGAGG
>NZ_JBOCUK010000004.1:0-23142 GCF_050606265.1 Tenacibaculum sp. TC6
ACAAACACATGTTTGTTGAGAGATTTTATATCTTTAATCATACTAAAAAACTGTAATGGTTTTTTAGGACGACACAACTTTTAGTTTTTAAAATAGTAGATAGGTTGCTTATTTTCTAAATTCCTTAGTTTATCATTTTTATTCCTGTGTTCATCGAGTTGTTATTTTAAAAAGATAATCAGTAAAATACTTTTGAAGTGTCTAATACTAAAAACATACAAAAATGAATACAAAAAAAGAACTGATATTTTTAAGAACATTTGCCGTTAGTATCACTGCTGCTATAGGAATAGTAACCACAGTAGCTTTTAAAAATAAAGGCAATACACAGTTTGATACCATAGATGTAAAAAGAATTAATATTATTGAAAATGACGGTACGGTAAAAATGTTGATTACCAATGCTGATAATTTTCCGTCAAAAGGTGATGAGGTAAACGGACATGTTATGCATGAGAGAAAAAAAAGAGCGGGAATGCTTTTCTTTAATGAAGAAGGAATGGAGTGTGGCGGATTTATATATGACGGAAAAAAAACAGAAAAAGGGCATAGTTCAGGATTGTCGTTAACTTTTGATCAATATGACGGAGATCAGGTAATGCAATTAATTACAACTGATGAAAAAAGAAATGGAAAAAGATATAAAGCAGGAAGGTTGGTATTTAATGATAGAGGTGATAATGAAACGCAAGAAATGGCTAAAAAAATTAATGAAGAACTAAAAGAAATTAAAGATCCGGTTAAAAGAAGAGCTAAATATATGGAGTATGAGCAAAAGGGAATGATAGGTGGCGTACCAAGAATAGCGTTAGGGCAAACAAGTGGAAAACAAAATGGACTGTTTTTATTTGATTCAAATGGAGGAGTAAGAGCTAAGTTTATTATTGATGAGGATAATAAAATTAAACTGGAAGCTTATGATGAAAAAGGAAAAGTGGTAAGTACATGGCCAGATAGTAAATAGAAAGAATTATCGTTTGCGATGAAGTTATGACGATAAGTTTCATCGCAAATTATATATATTTGCGAGTAGGGATATGAAAACAAAAACAACTTTTTTTAAAGAAAATGCAGTGTTCTTAGCATTTCTTTTTTTCTTTTGCTGGATTTTTCTTTTAAAAAATCAATTTGGAAACTCAGATTCATGGAAAGATTTTACTTTTTATCCTGATGCGCCCTTTTGGTATTTCTTTAAAGCAGCTTTTATTTTTTGGTGGATTAGTTTTATCAAAAACCGTATCAATAAAAGCTCAAAAAAGCAAACCTCAATAAGTAAGAGGTATGTACTTTTTTTCGGAATAGGTTTGCTAACTTATTTAATAATTGGTAATAGTTTTGGATTGATTATTTCACTTATTTTTGATACCTATTCCAGAAACTTCGGTTCTCTTTATCACATAGTATACGTCAATATAAATTCAGTAATAGACTTTATCATCTTTGGAGGATTCTCATTAGCTTATTTATATTATAAAGAAAATGTGGAGTATCAAAAGCAGGTAGCAGCTTATGAGATTAGTAAAGCTAAAAATGAAATCACACAATTAAAAAACCAATTAAATCCTCACTTTTTATTTAATAATCTAAATAGTTTAGATCAACTGATAGAGGAAGATTCGGAAAGGGCTTCTGTGTTTTTAAACCGATTTTCAGAATTGTATAGATATAGTTTGCATAGTGCTGATAAAGAATTGGTTTTGTTAGAAGAAGAATTGTTTTTTGCAGAAGGGTATTTCAAGCTAATGGAAGAAAAATACAGAGGTTATTATCAACTGCAAATTGATGAAGCATTGTATTCAAAAGACATTTTAGTGCCTCCGTTTTGTTTACAAGTACTTATAGAAAATGCAATTACGCATAATAAAGGAACACTAGACAAACCGATAAAAATTGTAATTACAGAAGCGAATGGAATTAAAGTGATAAATACGAAACTCTTGTATGCTTCTAAAAGAAAAGGAAACGGAGTTGCGTTGGCTAATCTCTCAAAACAGTTTGAGATACTTACCGGAACAGCTTGTAAAATACGAGAAACAGAAGAAGAATTTGAAGTAACTTTACCATTCATAACCACAACCAAACCTACTGTATAATGATTAAAGTATTGATTGTTGAAGATGAGTTACCTGCCAGAAAAAAGTTGAAAAAGTACATAGAAAGTTATCCGCAGCCTATTACCATAGTGGATGAGCTGGAAACAGTAGAAGAAGTTTTAGAGTTTTTTACAACAGCTACTGATGTCGATTTAATTTTTTCAGATATTGAATTGCGTGATGGTAATGTTTTTGAAGCCTATAAAAAATTAGCCATTCAAATTCCTATAATTTTTATTACAGCCTATAACCAGTTTTGGATGCATGCTTTTGAAACCAGTGGAATTGAATATTTATTAAAGCCATATTCATTTGAGCGTTTTGAAAAAGCAGTTGGTAAATATGCAAGTTTAAAAAGTTCTATGGCTGTTGATAATAACAACAGTGTATTACAAAAACTCGAAGCTTTTTTAGCAACTAAAGAAGAGAAAGTATCTAAAAATTACCAAGAGTTTATAGCGGTAAAAACATCACAATACACGTATTTTTTAAAAATAGAGGAGATTGTTTATTTTCAAGCAGACTATGGAATAGTGGTAGCCTATGATGCACATACTAAAAAGCATGTTTTAAATCAATCTTCTTTAAAAGTGATAGAAGATATGGTGAATCCTTCTGTGTTTTTTAAAATAAATAGAAGTGAGCTACTCAACAGAAATTACATAGAAAAAATAAGTAGGTATACTAAAAATATAGTTGCTATTAACATACAAAATAGCGAAACGGTTTTAAAAACCAGTCAAAATAAAACAGCAGAATTTAATAGTTGGTTGGGGGTTTAGTTCATAAAAATAGTTGTATAACTTGTTTTTTAAATCTTTTCTTTAATGCTTTTGAGTTTTTGTGCATGGCTGTTATCACCACTAATTTCAAATGCTTTAGTTGCAAATTTTAAAGCCATTTTATAGTCGTTATTCATTTCATAGAAATCAGCTAAAGACATATAATTATTAGCATTGTTTGGGTAAAATTTTATAGCAAACTCAAAAAACATTTTAGCTTTATCTAAAGCACCCATATCCATACTCATATGCCCAAGAGCATCAAAAAGATCTTCCGGGTATGGCGGAACCATATATCCGAAATGAGTTTCAAGTTTCTTTGCACGATAATTAACAAAATTGAATAATTCTTCTTTAGTTGTGTTTGGAGAATTGAACTTGTCAGTGTTTTCCATTTGATACCATTTAAAATTAAATAGCAAACCATCCATAATAGACGGAAACGGTATGGTACCATGTATATCATTAGGATAAAACTTCCATGCATACGTTAGCCCGTTTTTACTATGATGTTTTATCATATTAGAGAAAGCAATATTAGCTCTGGAAAACAATGTTATTTCTGAAGTGTCTTGCATTACAGACTCTATTGTAATATTAGGGTTTTGTGGGTTTAATTGTCCGTTTAAAGACATAAATAAGGATTTGCCTTGATAGTTTTTTTCAGAGAAAACCTGTTGGGCATCTGATAATAACTTTTGGTTGTCCCAATCTAAACTTGGATCAATAGCAAGATAATTAGTAAAAAGTTCAGGAGTATTAAGTAATGTGTAAATAACAAATAAGCCTCCGTAAGAATGACCAATTAAAGTTCTGAAATGAGTAACCGGGTATTTACTTTCAATGAAAGGAATAAGCTCATTACCTATGAATTTATTAAAATTGTATGCTTCACCATTTTTTTCGGTAAAAGGCATACCATATTTTTTATCAATTTTAGAGGTTGTTAAATCCCTGGTTCTATTGCTGGCGTTTGAAATACCTACTAAGATCATTTCCGGAGTAAAACCACCGCTGTAATATCTTTGCACATCATTAACAGTAGGAAGAAAAACCTCACCATCTAAAATGTAAGCAACCGGGTACTTTTTTTTAGCATGGTAACTTTCCGGTAGTTGTACATAAAACGTTCTATATTCCTTTAATGTATTTGAATACATACTATCTATAACACCAACTTTTTGTAAAAACTGAGGTTTATTTTTAGTTTGACTTTTAATAGATTGTAGGAAAAGAAAAGTCAATCCGATTATAGTTGATATGAGTATTTTATTCATGGGGTTTATGTAATTGAAGTGCGTGTTGAATATAGTTTACTTAATAGAAAAAATAAATGTAAAAGGTTTTTAGTAAAATAAAAAACGGTTCAAGTTAAAACTTAAACCGTTTTGAAATATAATTAAGCTACATGTGTAAAAATTTTAGCAACAATCTTCCACTCGTTGTTAATTTTAGTTAGTGAAAGATAATCGTAATAATTATAGCCTAACATAGGTACGTGTAGTTTAGCCATAGCAATGGTTCCCATAATATCAATTCCAATAATTTTCATGTTAAACGACTCGTTGAGGTCATGAGGCGCTTGTCTGTTAGCCACTCCCTCAAGGTAATCTTCAGAAAGTTTAACATATTCAGATCCTTTAATGTCACCGTATATAGGTGTTTGATGCTGAAAACAGGTTGCTAACTTAGTAACATCGCCATAAAAAATACCTTCAAAATAGTTGGTAATCACCTGTTCAATTTCCTTTAAATGTTCTTGATACATATAATTGTGTTTTAAATAGCGTGTCCAACTGTATGACCTCCGGCTACATTAATAGTTTCACCGGTAACAAAGTTTGAAAAAGCAGTATAGTAAGCCGCTTCAGCAATATCACTAGCTTCACCAATTCGGTTTAATAAATGTAGTCCGGCTAAACTATCAGCATCTTCAATACCTATTTTGCCTTGTAACGGACTTCTGATAATTCCCGGAGCTATGGTGTTCACCTTAATATTATCTTTACCAAACTCGGCAGCCAGTTGTCTGGTTAAGGTATGAATAGCACCTTTACTCATTAACGGGGCAGTGGCAGGAAAACCGGCAATGGCATGATCTACTAACACAGTTCCTATATTAATAATGCTTCCGCTTTGCTGCGCTACCATGTACGGAATGGCTGCTTGTGAGGTAAAATAGGTACCTTTTAAGTTTACGTTCCAGTACAATTCTAAATCATTTTCTTCTACTTCTAAAAAAGGTTTAGGAGCAAAAATTCCGGCATTGTTTATCAATACATCTACAGTACCGAATTTTTCTATAGCTAAGGCTACTAATTGTTTACCGGTTTCTTGTTTACTAATATCGCCAACTAAATATACAGCGTTAGAAGGAGCGCCTAGTTCTTTGTACGTGTTTAGTAAATTGTCTTGGTTAGCGGCATTCATAACCACATTGCATCCTTTAGCAATAAAAAGTTTCGCAGTTTCTTTACCAATTCCGGTAGAAGCTCCGGTAATAATTACAGTTTTATTTTTCATGATGTATTAGTGTTTTTTAGTTCCCGTATATTGTTTACCATTATGTCCCCAATTTCCTAAAGGAACTTCATCAATAACAATATGAGTAGTTGCAGGGTTCTTTTGAAGTACGTTTACCATAAGTTCGGTAACTCCTTCAATAAGTAAGCGTTTTTGTTCTAGAGTTACTTGCTCGTCAGTAACTTTAATGTTAATGTATGGCATAATTTATATGTTTAATATTATGCTACAAAATTGCGGCAAGTAGGTAACTATACACAGGAGGTAAGTCACTTCTTTAAAGTGAGGTAGGTCACATTGGTGAGTAATTAAAAGATATAAAAACTACGAATTAAGTCTGCTTAATGTTTCTCTGGATACCCCTAAATAGGCAGCAATCATTTTTTTAGGAACTCGTTGAAAAAGGGTAGGATACTGTTCTAACAGCTGGTCATAACGCTCTTTGGCAGAATTTTGCAGCAGTGATACTATTCTTTTTTGAAGCGCAATTCTTCCTATTTTACTTTTCTTGGCCCAAAAACGTTCCATTTTATGCATAGAAGCGGTTAACTTTTCACGGTTTTCATAAGTAATATACAGCAGCTCACAATCTTCTAAACAATCAATAGCTGTTTTTGAAGGCTGTTGTTTTACAAACGATTCATAATCGGTAATCCACCAATTTTCCATAGCAAATTGAAGTATATGTTCTTTTCCGTTACTATCTAAAAAATAACTTTTCACACAACCTTTAACCACCCAATATTCTTTAGTGGCTGTATCGTCCTCTTGAAGTAAAAACTGGTGTTTACGTTTGGTAACCGACTCAAAAAAGCTAAGAATATAAGTAAATTCTTCGTCGGTAAGGCTAATAATCTCTTCAATGTGGCGTCGTAAAGGATGTGTCATTTTAATAATAAAAAGAAATCGTTACTTTATTTTATGAGCAATAATTTGTTGATTTTTTGAGTACAAGATTAAGCTTTCTATAGCATTCTTACCTAATTTAAATTCGAGTTGTTCATTTTCTGTTATCAAATAAAACTTATTCTTTGAGTATGGAGCGATTTCAAAAGTAACTTTAGCCGGATTTATTAAATAGATTTTATTGTTTCTTTCCTTAATTTCTAAGTTAAACTCCGTTCCGTCAATTGTATAAACTCCTATTATCATTGCTAATTCTTTTGCTGGTATATTAATAGGAATATATTGTTGAGTAGCAAAAGAAGGAATAGCAGTGTATTGCGTTTTTCCTTCTAAGAGTTCCGTTGCTAACTGAGTTAATTTATTTAAAGGTTCTTCTACTGTTGTATTAGCCATTAAATAAACCCCGGTTTTTGATGCTATGTTTAATTTGAAAGAAGCAGTATATCCCTCTTGTAGTCCATTATGAAACCAATACTTTTTAGAGTTTTCAGTTTCCAGACCTATACCTAAACCATAATACTCATGTCCAAAAGAAGTGTGCTTTAACTCTTGTATTGATTTTGTTGTTAGAATACGTTTATTTTTATAAACTCCATTGTTTAAAAGAGCTATTAAAAAAGCAGACATTTGTGTAGGAGACAGGTATGTGTTACCTCCGGCAGGGAAAGACTGTGAATATAATTGCTTAATAGGTAGCGCTTTATTGTAAACAAGTTTATAAGGTAAGGCTATTTCTTCAACCATTTTTGCATTAGGTTGTGTAAAATTAACAGCTGATAACTCAAGAGGAGATAGAATATATGTGTTTATATATTCACCATAACTCATGCCGGTTTGCTCTTCTATAGCTAAGGCAGCAACTGAAAAACTGTCATTTGAATATTCGTAAGATTGCTCAGGCTTACGCACAGGTTTTATTTCAGAAGCAATTTCTTTTAATGTTTTACGATGCTCGTTTCCCCATAAAGGTATAAAATGGGCAGAACCCGGTATGCCGGATTGATGAGATAACAGATGCCTGAGTGTAATAGGCTTACTGTTTTTTGAAAAAGACGGAATAGGGGTAGGAAGGTAATTATTTACCGGAGCATCTAAATCTAAAACACCCTTTTCAACCAACTGTAAAATGGCTACTCCTAAAAAAGGTTTAGCCGTTGATCCGGTAGAATAAAGAGTAGCTGTTGTTGCGGGTATTTGATGTTTGCTGTTGGAATACCCGAATGCTTCAGACCAGATAATAGTATCCTCTTTTATTAATGTAATAGATATGGAAGGAATTCCCGTTTCTTTCATCATTTTAAGAATTTCACTAGTAAGTGTCTTTCGAATAAAATCCTTATTACTTAGTTTGTTTTGAGAATTTATACTAAAACTGCAAAGAACTATGCTAAGTAGTCCGAATAGTGTTTTTTTAATTTGCATTGAAATGGTTGTAATATACTTAAGCAAAATATTTTGTAAAGAACTTTTTGGGTACTTGTTACTTCACTTTTATAAACGTACAAAATACCTGAAAATTCACTTAATTAAACTCCATACTAATCGTTAATTAAATAATTAATCGTACGCCCCCTAACTCTTCAATTTTATAAGGAAACTTATCTCCGGGAGATCCTATAAACATAAAATTAACAGGAATGTTCCATCTTTCAGAAAGGTTAGCAATCATTTGCGGAGAAAAAACACCTTCTTCAATAATAAATTCAATATCTATTTCAGGGTATTCTCTATCTAAAAATTCAAGCTCTTCTTTAAGTTTTTCAGGTACTTTTACCGCATCATTCTTTACAATTACAATTTTAAGTTTTTTAGTATGCTCATTTCTGGTAATGTATAGCATTACTTTGTTAAGCGTAGCAATATCATCTCGTTTGGTAAAAAATACAAACTCTTGCGAATTAATTTTATTAATAGTATGCTGAATGTTTCTATCCAGTCGTTCTATAGACTTTCGTATCGGGTTAAACATAGCATCTACAATGTTTAGCAATAACTTTAATAACAAAGTTCTGTTTAACATGGCTATGATAAAAAGTATAGCCGGAATAAAGTAATATAAAAACACGGTTAAGTTACTTGGAAGATTGTCTTTAGACGGCATAATGATATTTCCTGTTAAGGCTATACACACCGCACTAATGGCAAATAGTACCGCAAACCAAGAAGCCTTTTCCGGGCGTGGTAATTTTTGTCTTCTTACTTTTAACAGAATGTTACCAACGCCAAAAAGTGCCATTACAGATAAGAAGGAAATGGTATATACCCCTGCTAATAAAGCTACGTTACCTTTGGTAATTAATAACACAGAGATAGACAGTAAAAAGAACATAATAATAATGCGATATGAGCTGCCTTTTTTATTCTTTTTCAAGAAAAAAGGAGGCATAATTCTATCTAAAGTCATACGCTCTAAAAGTCCGGTAACCCCAACAAAACTGGTAAGTACAGCTCCGCTTAAAACTAAAAAGGCATCTAAAGCTATTAAAGCAGCAATACTAGTACCACCTACTTGATTTCCTATTTCTACTAATAAGGTGTTTTGGTAAGCATCACCTTGTAAGGTAGGTACGGTAAACAGGGTAAGAGCAAATACAGCCATTAACGGATTAATAATGCTCACAATAACCCACATATTTCTTAGGGTTTTAGGAAATACACCTTTTTGCTGCTCTTCTACAAAGTTGGCAGAACTTTCAAAACCGGATACTCCTAACATAGAGGCAGAAAACCCTAAAAATATAGCACTGGCAATAGAGCCGTTATGAGATAAGGGTAAATGCCAATTGTCAATAAAAGTACTTACTCCGTTTTGAAGTAAATAATAGATGACAAAACCACTTAATATAGCTAAGGATCCTAAGTGGAATAAGAAAATTCCGATAGCTACCTTGGCAGACTCTGTTATTCCGCCAATAGTTAAAACGGTAAATAAGCCTAGTAAAACAATGGTTATAGGAATAATAGGTAAAAATGGGACAATATGGTGTAAGTAATGTATAGCTTCATTGGCAGAAATTACGGCAGTTGCCATGTAAGAAAGTAAGGTTAGGGTAGCCGCAAAAGAAGCCATAGATTTACTGGTGGTGTTTAACAAAGCATTGTAAGCCCCTCCGTTTAAAGGCAAGGCACCTACTACTTCTCCGTAAATTTTTCTGAATAGAAATAAAACTAACGACACAATCAGTAGTGTTATCCAGGCATATTGTCCGGCAAAAGCAATAGATAATGCAGAAACATATAAAACAGACGAACTGATGTCGTTACCGCAAATGGCGGTTGAAGCTAATTGATTTAGTTTTTTACTCATTAGAGACGGGTGTTTTTTTATTGAAGTATGATCTTTTCAATAGTCAATTACAGGTTAAAGATACTTAATTAAGCTTGTTTACCGGAAACAAAGTCCATGGCTTTTTCCATTTGAGAACTATCAAAATAGCGTTCTTCAAACCCTTTTCTAAGTCTTTCAAAGAAAAAATTATCAATAGGTACTAAGGCCTTTAAAATATTTGAATGGGCTACAATAGCTAAGTTTCCTAATTGTTTGTAATGCCTCAACAGCCATATAATATCTTCCATAAAAGCCTTTGTACTGCTTTTATTAATTTTAAGTTCGTCTAGTTTAACTAACACGTTAATATACTCGTGTCCTTCATCAATTTTTTGTTGAAAATACTTTTGAGCAAGAAGCTCGTCGTTTTCTGTAAAACCATCAACAATTTCAAAGGCAATGGTTTGGGTATGGTTTGTTTCCAGTTGTAGTAACATGGGGCAAATTTAATTATATGTGGTTAGGTTTATCTTCTGAAAAATGCACGTTTTCAGCATTAGTAATTAATTTAGAAAAATAACTATACGCTATTTTGTTTTTATAGTCAGACCTGCTTATAATATGATTCATAATGGCAAGATGGGCTTTGTCTTTATCATTAGCATTAACTACATACCAAGGGGCATACGCATAATTGGTTTTTTTTAGCATGGTATCTCGTGCCTCGCTATAGGCTTCCCAATGGTCTAAAGCCACTTTATCTATCGGACTTATTTTCCATTGTTTTAACGGATTAACTTCTCGTTCATGAAGTCTTTCTTTTTGTTGCTCTTTGTTAATGTCTAAATAGTATTTAAAAATATGAATGCCGGCATGAAACAATGTTTTTTCAAAGTGTTTTACTTGTTGAAAAAAATCATTGTATTCTTCATCTGTACAAAATCCCATAACTTTTTCTACCCCTAGTCGGTTATACCAACTTCTGTTAAAAAATACTATTTCCCCACTTGAAGGAAGGTGTGAAACATAACGTTGAAAATACCATTCGTTTTGCTCTCTTTCAGAGGGTTTAGATAAAGCAACCACACGTATTTCACGCGGACTTAAGTATTTTGTGAGTGCTCGAATGGTACCGTCTTTACCTGCGGTATCTCTTCCTTCAAAAATGAGTATGATTTTTTTGCCTGAACTAATTACTTCATTCTGAAGTTTTGTTAACTCTATATAGAGTTCGTGAAATTTCTTTTTGTGTTTAGACATGTTATGTTGATTTTTATAAGAAAGCAAGTATAATTCCAAGAACGATTAGCGCAGAAAACCCCATAATAATATATCGGTGTATAGATTTTGCCGATAACGATATGGCATACATCATTTTTAATAAATTATTACTGGTAACGGCATTAATAATGGCAATTGCCAGAGCACCTTCGGTAACATTATATTTGCTTTGTAAAATGTTAATTATAAACGGATCAATATCAGTAACCCCTACTAAATAAGACAATATTTTAATTCCTTGTGTACTGAATGCTTCTGTTACATAATGAGTAAGTACAGAAAAAAAGACAAAGAGAACACCAAATACAAATGCTGTTTTTAATTCTAACGGGTTTCCCAATGCGTTTTCTATATGTACCGGATTTTTAGGGGAGTTTTGAAGCTTTTTGTCTTGCCATAGCATAACAACGGCAGTAATTAATGATATACAAAAAAGGATACCAAAGGCAGGAGCTATATGGTAAGCGATGCTTTTATTAAAAATAAGGGCTAAAACAAAAATACGAATAAACATCATGGATGTAGCCAATATAATGGCTGCCGATATTTTACGGGGCTCATCAATATCTTTACTCTTTTTAGCTAAAATAAAAGTAGTGGCAGTACTGCTGTACATACCTCCTAATATACCGGTAAGTATAACTCCCGATTGAGGGAAGATGTATTTTTTAAGTAAGTAACTACCATATGAAATTCCGGAAATAGCTACAATAGCAAGCCAGAATTTATAAGGTGAAAAGTTAATAATAGGTGAAATGGATTGATTAGGGAGCAAGGGTAAGATAACCCCGGACATCACTAAAAACTTAGCTAAGGTTATAAACTCTTCATTGTTCATTTTTTGAGAAAAGTCATACAAAGGCTTTTTCAATTCTTCCAACACTAATAAAACAACAACCAGTAAAATAACCAGCCAATGAGGTTGTGTATATACCAACGGAGCCAGGCAATAGGTAATAAAAGCAAGTACAATGGTAGTAATACCATAGTTATTTTCAGTATTTATTTTTTTAAGATAAAAAGTAATTAATAACCCTCCTAATATAAGAGCACCCAGCATAAAAGGTAGCAAGGTTTGCGGTTGAATAATATATAAAACAAACCCTAAAATACCAATAAATGTAAAGGTTCTATCGGTTCCGAATATGGTTGAGGTATTGCTGGAAGAATGTTTAATACGTTGTTCAAGCCCTAATAAAAGAGAAAAAACAGTTACCACTACAAAACGGTAAAAATCTGTAGGGAATAAGGTAGTTATATCAAAAGAAGAGTGCATACTAAAAGATTATTTTTGAGTACCAATAATACGATAGGCTATTTGTTTTACAACATCTGAAATAAAAAACCAAAGCAGGGCGTAACCCCATACTAATCCGGCCCATTTCCATCCAATAGGATGCATTAAAAAGCCATAAACAGCAACTAAGGTAGCTATTAACTGTGTGGCTAAAGTGGTGCCTAAAAGTATTTTTGCCGGTCGAATAGACCAAAATGCACCACGTGTACGGGTTACAAAAATGGTTAATTGTCCGGCTACGGATAGTTTAAGATATATTAAAGTTTGAATAGTATTACGATCAAGATGAAATACTTTTTCACCAAGATAAAATAATCCGAAACTAGCCATAACTCCAACCACACCAAGTATGGTAGCAATAGTAAGAATAGAACGCATATTCCATTGCTCAGGAGTGTTTTTGTACTTTACATTATCATAGGCAATGGTAAGAATAGCACCATCATTTAACAAAGCAAGTAGTACAATCATAATGGCGGTAACCGGATAAAAGTTAAAAACCAAAATAGAGAGTGTCATAAAAAACAACACACGTAAAGTTTCCGTAATTCGATAAATAGCATAGCTATTCATACGCTGAAATATTTTTCTACTTTCCTCTATGGCTTTAATTATTACAGATAGTCCCGGAGTTAACAATACTATTGATGCAGCAGCACGAGCCGCGTCAGTGGCGCCGGATACAGCAATACCACAATCTGCTTTTTTCAGGGCGGGAGCATCATTTACCCCGTCTCCGGTCATTCCTACAATATGGCCATGTTGTTGAAGTAAGCTTACCAATCTGAATTTATGTTCCGGAAATACTTGAGCAAAACCATCGGCTTGCTCTATTTTAGTAAAGTTTTCTTTAGAGGCTGACTCATTTGAGGCGTCTAAAACACCGGCGTCAAAAAATTGCCCTCCCATTCCCATTTCTTTAGCTGTTTGTTTAGCAATGGCAATAGCATCTCCTGTTACCATTTTTACTTTTATCCCCATATTGTGAGCTGTAGCAATGGTTTCTTTAGAATCTTCACGAGGAGGATCAAATAAAGGAAGTATTCCTACAAAATCCCATTTATCTTCTTCTGTTGATTTAGCAACACCAAGGGCTCTGTATCCTTTTTCGGCAAAATCTTCTATAGCTTTTTCTACGGTGAGTTTATCAGCACTGTTTAGCTCAGTCATTTTTAAAATAACTTGTGTAGCACCCTTAGTAACTTTAAAGGTATTTCCTTTATCGTCTAAAACAGTAGCTTCCGTTCGTTTATGTATAGGATCAAACGGAACAAATTCTGAAACTTGGTAGGTTTTAAGTCTTTCTTTATGAAGCAACGCTTCAATAATAGCTATATCAATAACATCATTGTTATTGGTTTTTGAAGCTAATGAAGCATATAAAATAGCGGTGTCTGATGTGTAGCTGTTTAAGGTAAAAGGTGTACCTAAACTTAGCTTGTTTTGAGTAAGCGTTCCGGTTTTGTCTGTACACAAAATATCCATACCAGCCAATTCTTCAATAGCAACAAGTTTACTAACAATAGCTTGCATTTTAGCTAGTAATTTTGCGCCTACAGCCATAGTAACTGAGAGCACTGTAGGCATTGCCACAGGTATAGAGGCAATAGTAAGCACTAATACAAATTGTAACGTGGTAATTAATGGGTCTCCTCTATACAAAGCAACACTACTAATAATAGTTACTAAAATGAGTGCCAAAACAATTAAGTAGTTTCCAATTTTAAGAACCGCTTTTTGAAAATGACTGGTTGTGTGTGCTTCGGCTACCAAATTGGCGGTTTTACCAAAATAAGTTTTACTACCGGTTGCAGTAACTAAAGCATCTATTTCACCTTGACGAACAATTGAACCTGAATAAACAGCATCTTCAGTTGTATGCGTTACCGGAAGTGATTCTCCGGTTAAGGCTGCCTGATCTACTTCAATAGCATCACCTTCAAGTAATATCACATCAGCAGGAACAATATCACCTAAACGAATGTGAATAATATCACCAGGTACTAAATGAGTAGCTTCTATAGTAATCCAATTACCATCTCTTAAAACCTCTGCTTTGGTAGCTAATTTGGCTTTCAATGCAGTGATGGCATTACTAGCCTGCCTTTCTTCAAAAAAACTGATAAAAGCATTAGCAAGGAGTAGGGTAAGAATGATGAAAAAGTCTGACCAATGTTTTGCTAAAGCAGAAAGGAGGATTGCCGCTTCTATCATCCAGGGAATAGGACCCCAGAAATAGTTTAAAAATTTAAGAACTACATTGGTTTTGTGTTCTTCTAAAGCGTTTGGGCCATACGAGTTAAGACGTTTATTGGCTTCTGTTGAGGTTAGACCGGAAGCACTTGTGTGAAGAGCGGTCATTTGTTCTTTTACGGATAGGTTTTTGATAGCACCTTGATTCGATTGATTCATCCGATTTTTACTTTTTAGTACTCTTTATAAAAAATGCCTTTTACTACGAGGAAGTATTATCTGGCTTGTTCTGAAAGCATTCTTTTAATTAGGTTGCAATGTTTTTAGGTAACCGTGAGTTACCATATAAAGGTACTAATTTTTAAGTAAAGATTAGTTTTTATAAGGAAGAATAAATTGGTGAAAATTGCGTATTTAAAATAAAAGGTGCTTATGGTGAGTTTTAGCAATACGCTATTAGTAAAACTTCTGCCTTTACTAAGTAAAGTTGTAAAGTAAAAGCAGAAGCAATGGTTTTATAAATTATACTAAAAAGTTTTGTTAGGGTTTTTAATACCGTTTTCAAGATAAAAATGCATGACCCTTTTTAGAATGTTTCTTGGTTTGAATCCTTTTTTAGAAAGAATAGGAAAACGCTCTTGAAACCTCTCTGTATCTACATACACTTCACAAGGCTTATCATTGGTAATAAATTCGTCTAAAGAAGCATATACTTTCTCAGGATCTTTAAAGGCCAAAAAGTGTTTGTAGTTCCATACCCCTTGCTGATGAGAGGTATATTGGTATTTACCCGATTTACTGTTTTCTAACTGCTTGTCTGTTCTGCGTCCGAAGAAATTAGACACTTTACTAATCACCACTCCCGGATAGTATGAGCGGTGCATTAACTTTACAGACGGATATACATTTTGAGAAATATCTTCTAAAAAATAAGGATTAAATCCAACGTTTTTTACTTCTGCTAAAAAATCATCCTCATAAATAAAGTCGTCAATAGCCCAAGAGTTAGCCCACTTTCTTAACACCTCTTTTTCTTTTTGGTTTTCCGGATGTCTTAAAAAGTAGTCAGAAATTAATAAGCGTCCTCCCGGTTTTAAAACTCTGAAAGCTTCTTTTAAAAAGGCCGCTTTATCATCAGCATGTACAATACTCTCAATACCAAAAACAACATCAAACGTATTATCAGGAAAAGACGTTTCACAGAAGTTCTGACAAGAAAACTCCACTAAGTTTTTTGGGTCGTTATCTTTCTGATATTCCAAAGCACGGTGTACATGCGCCTTAGAAAGAGAAATACCGTGTACGCGGCAACCAATGTTATTAGCTAAGAAAAAAGACGTTCCGCCCACACCACAACCGGCATCTAAAACCAAATCATCTTTGGTTATTTGTGCATTCTTGGCTACCTGAAAGTTCATGTTCCAAAGCGCTTGACGATGGGTGTGTGTATCGTTGTCCCAAAAACCATAGTGTAAAGCCATAGAATGCTTTAATTGCCAAACAATTTCATAATCTCTTAACGATTCATCGTAGTACGATTCAATTTCTTCATGGTAATTTTCAAGCATAACAGCAAGTTGGTTTTAGTGTTGAATTAGCGGTAAAAGTAGCCATTTTTTTGTAAGCAAGAGATACTTTTTTTGAAGGTTGGCTTTTAGTAGTTAGCTATTGGTCTTAGTACAGAATAAAAATAAAACTGTCATAACTAGGAACTATTGCTATGTGGTTATCTTATGAAGGAATTAGGTATTAGGAATCAAGAATTGGTAAACCGTCATTCCGAACGATAGAGAGGAATCTCAATAAAATAAGTTACAAACAACTTTGAGACCTCTCACATAGGTTCGAGGTGACACAATAAACCGTTATAACGAGGAGCCATAGCGACGTGGTTATCTCATGAAGAGAAGCACTAACCTCAAACAGATTGCCACGCTTCGCTCGCAATGACTATATATAATAAATTTAGAATTTTGTTAGTTCATTTGTTGCAGGCTAAATCTCAACAAAATGAGATACAAACAACTTTGAGACCTCTCACATAGGTTCGAGGTGACACAATAAACCGTCATAACGAGGAGCGATAGTGACGTGGTTATCTCAAACGGTTACTGTCAGTTCGAGTGGTTTTTATTGAGTGGTAATGAAATAAAAATTGTATCGAGAACTATTCGAGTACTTCTCGATATAAATTATTTCCATTTCATTCCAATAATTTTACTCGAAGTGACATTAGGTACTATGATATAGAATTTTGTTAGTTCATTTGTTGCAGGCTAAATCTCAACAAAATGAGTTACGAACAACTTTGAGACCTCTCACATAGGTTCGAGGTGACACAATAAACCGTCATAACGAGGAGCGATAGCGACGTGGTTATCTTATAAAGGCAATAGTATTTAGGAATTTGGTATTAGGAAACACTTCTACTATCTAACTTTTAATTTCTACTATTACAAAGCAAACTGTCATAACGAGGAGCTATTGCTATGTGGTTATCTCAAACGGTTACTGTCAGTTCGAGTGATTTTTATTGAGTGATAACGAAATAAAAATTGTATAGAGAACTATTCAAGTACTTCTCTATAGCCCTGCTGAGGGTAGCCGAAGTACAAAATTAGTTACATTTCATTCCAATAATTTTACTCGAAGAGGCACTAGCTACTATGATGTAGGATTTGTTAAATAATTAACATCATTTTAAACAAGCCAAAAACAACACTGCAAGAATCTCAATAAAAAAGTATAAGCCTAAGAGCTTATACTTTTTATATGATGAGGTTAAAAACTTATGTTGAGACCTTTAAAGAGATGTGTTTTTTAATTTGAAAGAAGCAAACGTTTGAACAATTCCGTAGGCTAAAAAGAATATTCCGAGTAGTACCGTAAGCTGAATTCCGGAGATTAAAGGGCTATTGATAATCATAAAACCAAAAAATAAGGAAATAATTCCCAAAACAATAAACCAAGTTTTAATTCCTGAAAAGCCCTTATCTAAACCAAAAGAAAAAGACAGTTGGGAAATGCCCAAGAAAACAATCCAAAAACCAATAAAATAAGGAAGAACTGTTACTGTTAATACCGGACTTGTAACAATTAATATCCCTAAAATAACATCGAGCAGTCCCTCTATTAAATACCAGCTTTTAGAACGATCGTTGTTCTTTTTAGAAAATAAGGCAAATAAGTAAAAAATACCGGAAACAAGCATAAAATAGCCAATATATAAGCCTATTGTATACAGCGCCTCTCCCGGATGGTATAAAGCAATGCAACCGATAATTATAAATAAAATTCCTTTTAACGTGTTTACCCACCAATGTTTATTGGTAGTGGTAGTTTCTGTGGTCATAATTGAATATTTAAGTTAGTTAATTTTTTATGAAGATATTTATTTTGAAGTTTCATTTAGCTTAAAATGTTAGTTTTAAATGTGATATAAGAACGTATATACGTAATAAAGTTTATCTATGTAGAACACTCTAAATTTATAAAATAAAAGTGTGTGATAGTTGTTTTTTGCCATTATTTTTATTCAATAACTCAACCTTTTTTATATGATAAAGATGCTAGTATTTAGGGGTTAGGAATTAGGAAATAGCTCTACTATTACAAAGTAAACCATCATAACGAAGAGTAATAGCGACGTGGTTATCTCAAACGGTTACTGTCAGTTCGAGTGATTTTTATTGAGTGGTAACGAAATAAAAATTGTATCGAGAACTATTCGAGTACTTCTCGATAGCTCTGCAGAGCGTAGCCGAAGTACAAAATTAGTTACATTTCATTCCAAGCGCTACTGAAATCAAAATATATTTTGTTTGAAACTTTAAACACTACTGTTGTTAAGAAAGCAACAGTAGTGTTATGTGGTGGACAACAGTAGTGTTGTATATTAAGCAACAGTAAGAGTAAATGAAGAGTCGGTTACCATTACATTTTTTAGGAAGCGTTCCGAATTTCCTGTTGCCTGTGTTTTAATTCGAATACGGTAGGTACCGGGAACAAGGGCAGGAGCCTGCGCCAAAATCTTTTTATAACTGTTTTGACCTAATAGATCTACTTTAGTTTCGGTACCATCTACCGCTACAAAATACAAACCTACTTCGGGTTGATCTCCCGCAATTTTTAGGCGGACACCATTTGCCTCAAATAGCGAGTTAGGTGTTAGGTTGGTATTGGTAGTTTGTGTAGCAAGGTCTTTTACATTATTAATTAAGGTATTGGTAACCGGTGCAGGAACTTTTTGTAATGGAATGTTATTTTTTATGTCATTGATAAGTTTTCCGCCATTAAGGTTTACATGCAGTTTATGTGTATCTGCATTAAAATTGGCATCCTCGGTTTCAAACACTCCCGAAATAGAGTAACCAATATTTACAAGGGGTAAGTTAAGGTTGTCGCCCTCTTTAATACATTGTATAATTTCTTCGTAGTAAGAGTTCAGTACTGCTACAATATCGGTTTTACTCACTAAGTTACGTTTGCTAAGCATTTTTTCTATCAATGCTTCTTGGTTTACGGTGCGCTCTGTTAAAATACGTGCCGAGTAATTGTCTTCTTCTGTCAATTTGTTGTCTACTAAATAATACTTCATCATATTGGTTTTTAGATTAATATACTTTTTCCTAGTTCCCTATTATCATCTATAATGGGAGTTTAGCTACTAAAAGTGTATAATTGTATGTTGTGGGGTAAAGAAGTAGAATGCAGCAATTTTCTTTTACAAACAATTTCTTTTTATAGCTGATACGAATATAAAAGTTTTTGTAGTTAAGTGTTTGACTTTGTGAGTTTTTTAACGTTTTGGGCTGGGGGAGAGCTTTCTTGTATATTAGAGACTCGTTTTATAAAATATAGAATATAAAAAAGTTAATTAATATTTAGTTTTTGCTCTAAGTTATTTAACCAGTTGTTGAATCGTAAGCATTTCTTTCGTATTGTAGGTAGGCCTATTTCCTGTAATATTAAAACTCCATCTACAATTTTATTATATCCTTTTATTAATTTTATTAACCTTTTTGATGGAGCAGTTTCTAAACCATTATTTATATATTCTGGATTTGGAAATTCTGTAATTAATTTTTTAATTCCAATAAAATCAGCCTCATTATCATCAAATAAAGATTCTATTCCACTTATACAAGAGAAAACAAGAGCTTCAAATTCGTGAAGTTGAATATAGGGTAGTAAATTATCAAATGTTTTACCTTTAGTAGATTCTATATCTTCTTTTATAGCATTTTCCAAAAAAGAGAGTTGTTCATCTTTATTTGAAAATCTAAGAGATTCACTGAATTGGGGAAAATCTTTAGGTAGAGCGTAAAAGTCAATTAAAGTTGTTACAATTGCACCTGTTTCAAAAATAGTATTTATAATATCTTTTTTGACATGTTCATATTTGGTTAAACCTCCCTTTGAGTGTTTAATTTTAAAGCAATCAATATTATAAAACTTTTTACTATTAAAATAAGGTAATAAAATTGTATTAACAAACTCCTTTTCTGTATCTCCTTCAACAATTATAATTAATCTATTCATACTGGTTGTCCCTTAATAATACTTTTAGTCCATAATTCTCCTATCGAGTAGTCTTTTAACCATTCGTTTAAACTTTCAATATTTAAACGAGTAAAACTTGATTGATTATCAACCTTATCAACTGTAATAATATCTTCAGGTTTAAAATTGTTTAATAGATTAACAGATTGTGTTGAGACAATAATTTGACATTCTTTTTCTGAAGCTGATTTAATAAGTCCCGCTAGTTTGTTTATAGCAACTGGATGTAACCCTAATTCTGGCTCATCAATTATAATTACCTTAGGTAATTTTGGTTGTAATAACAAAGTTGTAAGAGCAATAAATCTTAAACTACCATCTGAAAGATGGCTCGCATCAAAATAAGTGTCAGGATGTTGTACTTCGTTCCAAACTAATTTAATTCTAGATTCATTAAGCCTATCTGGTTGCAAGTTAAAACGTTCAAAAAATGGAGCAATTGATTGAACTGTTTTTTCAATTCTTTTAAAAGCTTTAGGATGTTTTTCTTGCATAAAGTATAGGTAGGCAGCTAAGTTATCTCCATCTTCTTTTAAAATTCTATTGTCATTTATATTAGACGGGGTTCTTAATGGCGCTGTATTACCGGTATCATGGAAATGATAAATTTTATAACTTTCTAAATAATCTCTTAAATAATAGTCTCTGTTTGTTTTAGAAGTTTTAATTAAGCTTTCTTGAATATTTGAATTCCAAAAATAAGTATTATTACGAGCTGGATAATAAATGCTTCTTTCTTCCGTAATAAATAAACTTCCACTTTCATTTGGTTCTAGTTCAAAAGAATAAGCATTATCTCCAAAACCTAAATAACCTTTTATGTAACTTGTTTGTTTACGCCCATAATATAATAAATTATCTTGTCCACTTTTTAAGGAATATTGTTGAAGTCGTTGTTCATAAATATTATTGACGAGTTTAAAAAAGGAAATAAAGTTTGATTTTCCTACACCATTTGATCCAATAAGTATATTAATTGGATTCAAATTCAAATCTAACTCCCTAATAGATTTAAAACCTTCTATTTTTACATTATTAAGCATATGATTAAGACTTTGCTCTAAATTTTATTCAAAGGTAATAGTTTAAACAAAATTTTTGAGACTAAAATAATTATTTAGATTTAAAGGTAATCAATAAATACATAGTACTGTTTGATTAGATTATACTTTTTGGATGTATGTTTTTATTATTTATCAATAATGTTACTTATAAAAAAAGCAAGACCTATAAGAATCTTGCTTTGTAAAAGGGTACTAAAGTTAAGTATTGTATATTTATAAGATGTTGGTTAACAGTGATAAGATAACCACGTCGTTACCACTCCTCGTTATGACAGTTTAATTTATTGTTTGGTACTAAGAGCCAATGGCTAACAGCTAATCTTCATGAGATAACCACGTCGCTATGGCTCCTCGTTATGACGTCTTATTATGTCACCTCGAACCTATGTGAGAGGTCTAAAGAATGCTTGTTACTTATTTTAAAGAGATTTAGCTACGCTGAACCTCACGGTTTCTCTCTATCGTTCGGAATGACGGTTTACCAATTCTTGATTCCTAATTCCTTTATAAGATAATCACGTCGTTATCACTCCTCGTTATGACGGTTTAATTTATTGTTTGGTGCTAAGAGCCAACAACCAACTGCTTACTGATTAAACTTCTTTCGAATATGCTCCAAGCATAAATTATCAATACTACCTACGTGTGTATGCTTTTTAGAGGTGTCAGGAGTATAGGTGCCGTTGGTAACTTCTCCGCCAATTTTCTGATAGGCCTCTCTAAAGCTCATCCCATTTTCTACGAGCGTATTGATGTTATCTACCGTAAACAGATACTTGTATTTTTCATCGTGTAGGTCGATATCTTTAACAATGATTTGCTGAATGGCATAGTCAAAAATATCCAATACCTCTTTTAAGCTCTCCACGGCATGAATCACGTTTTCTTTTAATAACTGATAATCTCTATGGTAACCACTAGGTAAATTGTTGGTGAGTAACAAGGTTTCGGTATAAGCAGCCTGAATTTTATTACACTTCCCTCTAATCAACTCAAACACATCAGGATTCTTTTTATGCGGCATAATGCTACTACCCGTAGTTAATTCATCAGGGAATGAGATAAAATCAAAATTCTGACTCATATACAGGCAGATGTCCATGGCAAAACGCGCTAAGGTATTGCTTACACTTCCCAATGCTAGGGTAAGGGTACGCTCGCTTTTACCTCTGCTCATTTGTGCGGCTACCACATTGTATTTTAACGTAGCAAAGTTTAGTTCTTTGGTGGTTAGTTCTCTGTCAATAGGAAAAGAGCTACCATAACCTGCTGCGGAGCCTAACGGATTTTGGTCTACTGTTTTTAAAGCAGCCTGTAACAAATGTACATCGTCAATTAACAACTCGGCATAGGCAGAAAACCACAACCCGAAAGAGGAAGGCATGGCAACTTGTAAGTGGGTGTACCCCGGTAACAAGTTGGTTTTATGCTGTTCTGCTAACTGCAATAAGGTATTAAAAAGCGTATGTGTCTTTTCTAAAATATCTTGTAAGCTCTCTTTATAATACAACTGCAAAGCCACTAACACCTGATCGTTTCTGGAACGTGCGGTATGTATTTTCTTACCTACCTCACCATATTGCTGGGTTAATTCAAACTCAATTTTAGAATGTACATCTTCAAACTGCGACTCAATTACAAACGTACCGTCGGTTACCTGTTGCTGTAAAGTTTGGATGCCTGTGGTTACCAATGCCAGTTCTTCAGCAGTAATAATGCCTATAGATGCCAACATTTTAGCATGTGCTAACGAGGCCTGCAAATCGTACGGAGCAATATGCAGGTCTATTTCTCTATCATTCCCAACCGTGAAATGCTCTATTTTTTTATCTATGGATAATCCTTTGTCCCAAAGTTTCATTTTTATATGTTTTTATTATGTCACCTCGAACCTATGTGAGAGGTCTCTAAGTTGTTTGTAACTCATTCTGTTGAGATTTAGTCTACAACAAGTGAACTAACAAAATTCTAAATCTATTATACGCCGTCATTGCGAGCGAAGCGTGGCAATCTGTTTGCGGTTAGTGCTTCTCTTTATGAGATAACCACGTCGCTATGGCTCCTCGTTATGACGGTAATTTTAGAGCCAAGAAAATAGACCGCTTCGCTGTTAGAGCAAAGATGCCTTGTTTCTCTTTTCTTGTTTCTTTGTTCTCATTAAGTTTGTAATACA
>NZ_JBOCUK010000004.1:23242-178635 GCF_050606265.1 Tenacibaculum sp. TC6
TAAGCTAACAAAATTCTAAATCTATTATATGTCGTCATTGCGAGCGAAGCGTGGCAATCTGTTTGAGGTTAGTGCTTTTCTTCATGAGATAACCACGTCGCTATGGCTCCTCGTTATGACGGTAATTTTAGAGTCAAGAGAATAGACCGCTTTGCTGTTAGAGTAAAGATGCCTTGTTTCTCTTTTCTTGTTTCTTTGTTCTCATTAAGTTTGTAATACATAAGCTAACAAAATTCTAAATCTATTATATGTCGTCATTGCGAGCGAAGCGTGGCAATCTGTTTGAGGTTAGTGCTTCTCTTCATGAGATAACCACGTCGCTCTCGCTCCTCGTTATGACGGTTTGCTACGTCACCTCGAACCTATGTGAGAGGTCTAAAGAATGCTTGTTACTCATTTTTATTGAGATTCCTCTCTATCGTTCGGAATGACGGTTTACCAATTCTTGATTCCTAATCCCTAATTCCTTTATAAGATAACCACGTCGCTTTCGCTCCTCGTTATGACGGTTTACTAATTCCTAACTCCTTTTAATACCTTCTCCAACAACGCTATATACAACGCAATCCCTTCTTCAATTTCTTGCAGATAAATAAACTCATCAGCGGTATGGGAGCGGGTACTGTCTCCGGGACCTAGTTTTAACGACGGACAACTCAACACGGCTTGGTCGGATAGGGTAGGAGAACCATAGGTTTCTCTTCCTAAGGCAATGCCTGCTTGTACCAGCGGATGGGTTACCGGAATAGAAGAGGAGTTTAAATGTAACCCTCTTGGCTCAATTTTACATGGAGCGTGTTCCTGTAAAAAGTCGCTTACTTCCTGATTGGTATATTGGTCGTTTACACGAACATCTACTACTAATTTTACTTCTGCGGGTATGGCATTGTGCTGCTTTCCGGCATTGATTTGTGTTACGGTGAGTTTGACGTCTCCTAAGGTTTCCGACGTTTTTTCAAACGTAATATCTTTAAACCATTGCAATACTTCAATCGTATTATAAATTGCGTTATCGTGATTCGGGTGTGCAGCATGGCTAGGAGTTCCGCTTACTTCGGCATCAAATACTACCAAGCCTTTTTCGGCAATGGCTAAATTCATTAACGTAGGCTCTCCTACAATAGCCACGTCAATCTTGGGTAAGGTTTTTAGCAATCCGTTTAACCCGTTAGGGCCGCTACTTTCTTCTTCTGCAGTTCCTGCAAATACCAAGTTGTATTGTAGGTTTTCTTGTGCATAAAAATAGGTGTAGGTTGCTAATAACGAAACCAAACAGCCTCCGGCATCGTTACTTCCCAATCCGTAGAGTTTTCCATCTTCTACCATAGCTTTAAACGGATCTTTGGTATATCCGTTGTTCGGTTTTACGGTATCGTGATGTGAGTTGAGTAACAATGTAGGTTTGCTATCATCAAAATATTGATTGATAGACCATACATTGTTTTGTGTTCGGGTATAGGGTATGTTGTATTCCTGAAACCAGTTTTCTAACAGTTGCGCCGTAAGGTCTTCTTCCGAAGAAAAAGAAGGCGTTTCTATCAGGTTTTTTAGTAAGGTAATGGCTTTTATGGTAAGTTCTTGTATCATCATAAGGCTAATGAGGTGTGTTTGTTTGTTGGGTTGAATACCATGTCTGTATTGCCTATATGTACTTTGTGTACGTGGTGTTGTAAGGCATGAAAACAGTTGTCTAATTTAGGAATCATTCCTTCAAAAATAACACCGTTTGCTTTTAATTCTGTATAGGTTTGGGTATTAATGTGCTCTAGTACCGAATCATCGTTGTTAACGTCGGTTAACACGCCCGGTTTTTCAAAGCAGTAATAGAGCTCAGTACTAAAGTGTGCCGATAAACCGATGGCAATTTCCGAGGCTATGGTATCGGCATTGGTATTGAGTAATTGTCCGTTTGCATCATGCGTAATTGCACAAAATACAGGGGTTACCCCATGATTGATTAATAGGGCAGGAAGCTCAGGGTTTACCTTTACTACATCTCCGGCAAATCCGTAATCAATAGGTTTTGCAGGACGTTTTACTGATACAATGGTGTTTCCGTCTGCTCCGGTAAAGCCTATGGCATTGGCATTGTAGGCTTGTAACTGAGCAACAATTTGTTTGTTGATTTTTCCGGCATATACCATAGTAATTACGTCTAAGGTTTGTGTATCCGTTACACGTCTGCCCTCAATCATGGTTACCGGAATGTTGAGTTGGCTGGCCAATTCAGAAGCTAATTTCCCTCCACCATGAACCAATACCTTCGGTCCTTCTAGCTGAGCGAAGTCTGCCAAGAAACTGTTCAACGCTTTTTCGTTGTTAATAATGTTTCCGCCTATTTTAACAATCTTTATGGTTTTCATTTATTGGTTGCTGGTTATTCGTTGTTGGTTGTTAGTGTGTGTTTTAAGAGATTGCTGCGCTTTGCTCGCAATGTCGTCATAACGAGGAGCGATAGCGACGTGGTTATCTCATAAAGGTTACTTGTTACCATCTTGTTAATTATTGTTACTTATAATAGCTTGTTCATTTTTTCTTGATAAAAAACGAACCAAAAAATCAAGTCTATACATAGGAAATTGCTACGCACCACTCATTTTCAAAGCTTCATGCTTAAAGCTACGCTTAGCACTTCCGCTTTTTCATTCGTTATTTCTTAGTATAGACGGTTTTCATTGCTATAATTGGTTTTTTGTATTCAACAGTTATTATCAATTAATTAAATAATAAGATTATTGTTCCATTGCTACATTGTTATATTACAAATGTGTTAATATCTCCTGCAATACTATCTGAGCTGCAAAAGTTCTGTTATTGGCTTGTTCTATCACCAATGCATTATCGCCATCTAAAACCGCATCTTCTGCTACTACATTTCTTCTGATGGGCAGGCAGTGCATAAATTTAGCAGCACCTATTTTTTCTTGCGTAATCATCCAGTTAGGGTCTTCGTTCAATATGTTACCATAGTCATTAAAAGAACTCCAGTTTTTAGCATAGATGAAATCGGCATTTTCAAAAGCTTTCTGTTGGTCATATTCAATAGGGAACTGTTTCGTGATTTCCGGATCTAGCTCATATCCTTTTGGATGAGTAATGACAAAATCTACCTCCATTCTGTGCATTAAGTGTATAAAAGCATTGGCTACCGAGTGCGGCAATGCCTTCGGGTGCGGTGCCCATGACAGCACTACCTTAGGTTTGGCTACCGTTTTAGTTTCTGTAATGGTAATGGCATCTGCCAACGCTTGTAGCGGATGGTCGGTAGCACTTTCCATATTTACAATAGGCACGGTGGCGTATTTTACAAAACTGTTCAGCACGGTTTCGGCTCTGTCTTTTTCTTTGTCCTCTAGGGTAGGGAATGCCCTTACCGCAATAATATCGGCATATTGAGAAATTACTTTGGCTGCTTCTTTAATGTGTTCAGAAGTGTTTAAGTTCATCACAGCACCATCTTCAAACTCCATGTTCCAAGCATTGGTAACGTTTAATACACTTACTTGCATTCCTAGGTTTTTCGCAGCTTTTTCAGTACTTAATCTGGTACGCAAACTAGCGTTAAAGAACAGCATAACTAAGGTTTTGTGTTGCCCTATATGCGTACATTGATACGGGTTCTTTTTTAACTGAATTGCCTTTTGTATGGTATCTGAAAGATTCTCAATATCGTTGATAGCGGTATATTTTTTCATGGTTTTGTATGGATGATTGCCTCTTTAGCAATCTATATTTTGGTATTACGTCACCCAGATGATTCGGGATTGGTAATAAGGTTGTTTATATGTTTCATTTGTATTTGTGGAGGTGTTATATAGAATGCGTTTTTCCGCGATTTTAGTTTAACTTGATGGTGTTGCATAGGTTGTTTGTTTTGAGTTGTTACTTATTAGATGCCAGGCTTAAGTCTATCTTGAACTACAGTTGAAAGACTCGCACTATCGTCATAACGAGGAGCGATAGCGACGTGGTTATCTTATAAAAACGAACTATTCAGCATGAATTAATTTTTAAGTTCTTTTTTTAGTGCGATGATAAAAGCATCTACATGCTCCTTTTGTAAGGTTAACGACGGCAAAATTCTCAATAGGTTAGGACTTTTAGCACTTCCTGTAAATACATGCTCGTTGAATAATAATGATTTTCTTAAGTTGGCAATAGGAAAATCAAATTCTAAGCCTAACATTAAGCCTCTACCTTTTATAGCTTTTAGTTGCGGAATGGTGGAAACTTGCTCAATAAAGTAAGCAGAAACCTCTTGTACATTCTTCATCAACTGTTCTTTTTCTATGGTATCAAGTACCGCTAAAGATGCCGCACAGGCTAAATGGTTACCACCAAAGGTAGTACCCAACAATCCGTGAGAAGCTTGAATGCTTGGGTGAATTAAAATACCGCCAATAGGAAACCCGTTCCCCATTCCTTTAGCCATAGAAATAATATGTGGCGTAATGCCATGTTTTTGAAAAGCAAAGAAATCACCCGTTCTACCAAATCCGCACTGAATTTCATCTGCAATCAGTACAGTGTTGTATTGTTGGCACAAGGTTTCCAATCCTTTATAAAAAGCGGTAGATGCTTCGTCTAAGCCACCAATACCCTGAATGGTTTCAATAATAATAGCGCAAACATCATTATTTTGAAGAGCCTTTTCAACACCTTCTAAGTCTTCAAACTCTAAAAAGATAACTTCTTGTTGTGCATTGATAGGAGCTATGATTTTAGGATTATCAGTAGCTGCTACTGCCGCAGAAGTACGCCCGTGAAACGAGTTTTTAAAAGCGATTACTTTTTGTTTGCCCGTGTGAAAAGAAGCTAGTTTTAAAGCATTCTCATTAGCCTCAGCTCCCGAATTACATAAGAATAACTGATAGTCTTTACAACCCGATAGTTTTTCTAGTTGGTCAGCCAATGCTACCTGTAACGGATTTTGAATGGCATTGCTGTAAAAACCTAGCTTACTTACTTGCTCGCTCACATTTTTTACATACGTAGGGTGTGAGTGCCCGATAGAGATTACAGCGTGTCCGCCATATAAATCTAAATATTGCGTGCCTTTATCGTCATAAACATATACGTCGTTGGCAGTTACCGGTGTAATATCATATAGAGGATATACGTCAAATAAACTCATTAGTTTTCTTTTTTTATGGTGTTAATTTTGTTGAATGAAGCAACCATTCCCTGTATTAAAGCGGCACTTAAACCTTTGTGTTCCATTTCATTCAAACCTTCAATAGTACAGCCTTTAGGAGTGGTTACTTTGTCTATTTCTTCTTCAGGATGATTTCCTGTGGCAATTAATAAATTGGCAGCGCCTTCACTGGTGTGCATGGCTAGTTCTTGTGCTTCTTTAGCATCAAAACCTAGCTGAATCGCCGCCTGTGTAGTGGCACGTATCAGACGCATCCAAAAGGCAATACCGCTTGCACATACTACGGTAGCTGCCTGCATTTGGCTTTCAGGAATCACCATAGAAGTACCTAATTGATTGAAAATAGTGGTTGCGGTTTGCAGGTGCGCTTTTCCTTGAGCATTGCTGCAAATACAGGTCATAGATTTGCCCACAGCAATAGCCGTATTCGGCATCGCTCTCATAATAATAGCGTCAGCTCCAATAAGGTTTTCTATTTTGTCTATGGAAAATCCGGTAATGGTAGAAATTAAGATATGCTTTTCCGTAAGTACCGAGGCGGTTTCTTTTAAAACTCCCTCAAAGTGTCTGGGTTGCACCGCAAAAATAATGATGTCTGATTGCGCAATGGCTTCCTCGTTGTTGGTACTGATGAAAACATTTGAGAGACTTTTAAACTCATTGAGTTCATCCGTATTTCTTTTCGTTAAGAAAAGTTGTGTAAACGAGTTGTGCTGTATCAATCCTTTTGCAATGGATTTACCTAAATTTCCTGTTCCTATAATTGCTATGTTCATCTGGAAAGCTTTGATTGTATGTTGTGTTGTTGCTCGTTAATCTCTTTGTAACTATTAGAAATAGGTTGCTTTTAGTTGCAATCCAGTATCTTCCTGAAAGCCAAACATCAGGTTCATATTCTGAATCGCCTGTCCGGAAGCTCCTTTTAATAAATTGTCAATTACACTGGTAATAAGTAATTTATTACCGTGTTTGTGTACATGAAGTAAACACTTATTGGTATTAACTACTTGTTTTAAATGCAACTCTTGGTCTGTTACATGCGTAAAAACAGCCTCTTTGTAATACTCAGTATAGAGTTGTGTGGCTTCTTCTAAAGTTCCTTCAAAATGGGTGTACAACGTAGCATAAATACCTCTGGAAAAATTTCCTCTGTTAGGCATAAACCACACATCATTGTCAAAACTGTTTTGAAGAGTATGCAAAGTTTGATTGATTTCTCCTAAATGCTGATGCGTAAAAGGTTTATAGTACGAAAAATTGTTATCTCTCCATGTATAATGCGTGGTAGCCGATAACGAAGTTCCCGCTCCGGTAGCTCCGGTTACTGCATTGATATGCACATCCTCTTGTAACAAGCCCGCGTTAGCTAACGGTAATAAAGCTAATTGGATAGCGGTAGCAAAACATCCCGGATTGGCAATATAAGATGCCTGTTGAATGGCTTCTTTTTGGAATTCCGGTAACCCATATACAAACTCTTTCCCTTGAAAAGTGCTGTCTGCTTCCAGTCTAAAATCATTCCCTAAATCAATAATTTTTGTATGATTTGAAAAGGTATGTGTTTCTAAAAACTGTTTAGAATGTCCGTGTCCTAAGCATAAGAATAAAACATCTACAGAAGTGTTGATTTCATTGGTAAAGGTTAAATCGGTACTCCCCACTAAATCCTGATGCACATTCGCTATTTTGTTACCTGCATTAGAAGTGCTGTACACAAAATTAATAGCCGCTTTTGGATGTTGTAATAAAAGTCTGATTAATTCTCCTGCGGTATATCCCGCCCCTCCAATGATTCCTACTTGTATCATATTGTTTGTTGTTTGCTCACTAAGTGAGATTTGTTTGTTGTTTGTTTTGTTATCCGTTTTTCAGGATAACCACGTTGCTATCGCTCCTCGTTATGACACGTCATTGCGAGTGAAACGTGGCAACCTGTTTTTTGGTTATTTATATTTAGTATTTAGACTAACAAAATTCTATATCCATTATATTATGTGTTGTCATTGCGAGCCAAAGTGAAGCAATCTGCTAAGAATAGTATTTCTTTTTATGAGATAACCACGTCGCTCATTTCGACTTTTGAGTTTACCTTGAGCGAAGCTGAAAGGCTCAATGACTGCTCCTCGTTATGGCACGTCATTGCGAGTGAAACGTGGCAATCTGTTCATTTTTTACTGTTCACTGCTCACTGTCTACTGATTCACCTGTTGATATATCTTATTCTGATTTCCTAATAACTTAATAAACCCTTTAGCATCTTCAGCGGTCCATCCTTTGTTCATTTCACCGTAACTACCAAATTTGGCATTCATTAAATCGTGAGGAGAATCAATTCCGTCTAAAGTAAAGTGATATGGTTTTAGCGTTACAAATACATCGCCGGTTACCTTTGCTTGGCTATTAGCAAAGAAAGCTTCCATATCTCTCATCACAGGATCTAAATATTGACCTTCATGCAAATGCATCCCGTAAAAACTAGCCAAATACTCTTTGTGTTGCAATTGCCATTTAGTTAAGGTGTGTTTCTCTAACAAATGGTGCGCTTTAATTGTGATTAACGCCGCTGCCGCCTCAAAGCCAACTCTTCCTTTAATACCTACAATAGTGTCGCCTACGTGAATATCTCTACCAATTCCGAATTTAGAAGCTAAGGCATTCAGTTGCTCAATATTTTGTTCAGGAGCTTTTTCATCGTCATTAACAGCGATTAATTCTCCCTTAAGAAAAGAAAGTTTTACTTGTTCCGGAGCCGTTTTAGTTACTTGCGAAGGATAGGCGTGTTCCGGTAACGGATGTTCTGAAGTTAAAGTTTCTTCACCTCCCACACTGGTTCCCCATAAGCCTTTGTTGACAGAATATTTAGCTTTTTCCCAAGACAAATCAATTCCGTTACTTTTTAAGTATTCAATTTCTTCCTGTCTTGAAAGTTGTAAATCTCTAATAGGCGTTATGATTTCAATTTCAGGAGCAATCGTTTGAAAAATCATATCAAATCGCACCTGATCGTTCCCGGCACCTGTACTACCATGAGCTATATAGCTAGCACCTATGCTTTTAGCGTAGTTTACTATCTCAATGGCCTGTATAATTCTTTCAGCACTTACTGAAAGCGGATAGGTGTTGTTTTTTAACACGTTACCAAAAATTAAGTACTTAATTACTTTGTTGTAATAATCAGTTACTGCATTGATGTTTTTATAGGTAGCCACACCCATGGTGTATGCATTGTGTTCAATTCTTTTAATTTCTTCGGAAGAAAATCCGCCGGTGTTTACACTAACCGCATGAACTTCATATCCTTGTTTTGATAAGCTTACCGCGCAATACGAAGTATCTAATCCGCCACTATAAGCAATTACCAGTTTTTTCATGTTGAGTTTCTTTTTTAGTGAATTAATTAGGTTTGTTGTGGATTTCCTTTATTACTAAGGAGCCAATTTTGGCTTGTTAAATCCATCAGTAGAAGGTTTCTCTTTTTTTAAATAGATACTTTCTTTAATTCTTTTTAATCGTTGAAAAACTTTCTCTTTAACCTTTACCTTTTCTGTCTTTGCTTTCGGATCGTATAGCATACCGGTACACAAACACATTTTTTGTTGTGTTCTTTGTAAAATATCATAGTTTATACAGGTCTGGCAGCCTTTCCAAAAAGAAGGATCTTCGGTTAATTCAGAAAAAGTAACCGGTTTATACCCAAGGTTACTATTCATTTTAATAACGGCTAAACCGGTAGTAATACTAAAAATTTTAGCATCAGGAAACTTAGTTCTTGATAAGTTAAAGATGTGCTCTTTTATTTTTTTAGCAAGTCCCATTCCTTGGTAATCAGGATGTACAATAAGTCCTGAGTTAGCCACAAATTTTCCGTGTTCCCAAGATTCGATATAACAAAAGCCGGCAAATTTATCGCCATCTAAAGCAATAACAGCATTACCTTGTTGCATTTTTGAAATAACGTAGTTAGGGTCGCGTTTAGCAATACCGGTACCTCTCTTTTTAGCTGCTTCTTCAATAGTGCTGCATATAATTTGCGCATAAGAGCTATGTGATGTGTTGGCAATAACAATTTTCATTGTTGTCTACTATTAAATAAGTGAAATATTATGATTACTTGTAATTTATACGATACATTCCGAAGTAGGAACCGGACACACCTGAGTTCCAAATAAAAATGACACCCTTACGGGCGAGGTCGAATTATGTTATGGCACAATACAGATTGCGTGTTATTTATAATAACATGATAACTACAAACGATAAAAAAATAAATGATTGAAATCAAAACGTAAAAAATAAAATTATACAATTACTCAGTTTACAAAAAGGAAAGAGCTAGCGCCGGTAAGAATTACCGCACTAACAAACTGGGTATATGAGTGTATATTTTACTTGTTTGCATGACGGCGCAAATCTATAAATTAATTTTTAATAATATCCATAAAAAGAAAAATAATTTTATAATTTATAGATATATAGAGGGTTACGTAGTGTTTGAAGGAAGTGTTCGTTATATTTTTTTTAAAAATAATTTTGGAGAATAAAAAAAAAATTAAATATTTGCAGTCAAATGAAAAAACAAGTATTAAATATTATTTCTATTATTATTGTCGTTGTGATTTACTCACAAGGATAGGGGAAGTAATATTTATAAATTAACATATATAATTTTAAAAGGCTTCCCAAAACGGGAAGCCTTTTTTATTTAAACGTAAAATGAATCAATTTTTAAACATCGTAGTTATCATCATTATTGTCATTATTAGCTCACCACCGAGTTGATGCAGATAGCTATTGTGTATAAAGAAAAGCCTGTATCAATGTTTTGATGCAGGCTTTTTTTTGCTAAGTGACTGTCATTCATGAGTAAAAAATAAATTACTGAAAAACAGTTGTTTATGTTAAAAAAATAAAAACTGAGAATCATTTTAGAAGAATAAATACAAGAAAAACAACAAAACATTAAAATAATTTCGAAAAACAAAACAACTAAGAAGATGTATTATAATGATGAAACCTTAATTTTTTACAACGGACAATTCGTAAAGGCAAAAGACGCTTCAACCAGTGTTTATGGACAAACTTTACACTATGGGAATGGTGTTTTTGAAGGAATCCGTTCGTATAAAACTTCTGAAGGAACTAAAATTTTTAAAGCTAAAGAACATTATGAGCGCTTAAAGTTTGGAGCAGAAGTAATGGATATAGAATTTAAGTACTCAGTAGAAGAGTTAACAGAACTTACTTATGAACTGTTAGAAAGAAACAATTTAGCAGATGCATATATCAGACCTATAGTAGTTACAGGAGAGAATATGGGCGTGTTTTCAGCTAAAGGTTCAGAATTAATCATACAATGTTGGGAATGGGGTAAATTGATGGGAGATAAATTGTTGAAGGTGAAAACATCACGTTTCCAACGTCCTAATCCAAAATCTTGTTTTGTAGAAGCCAAAGTAACCGGGCATTACATCAATTCTATCTTAGCTAGTAATGAAGTGAAAAAGGCAGGATATGATGAAGCTTTGTTATTGGATATGAATAATAACGTGGCAGAATGTTCCGGAGCTAATGTGTTTATGGAGAAAGAAGGGGTGTTGTATACACCTCCTCGCGGTCATATTATGGCAGGAATTACCAGAGCTACGGTAATTGAATTATGTCAAGAAGAAGGAATCCCGGTAGAAGAAAAACATTTTACTATTGATGAATTAAAACAGGCAGATAGTGCCTTTTTTACCGGAACTGCTGCTGAAGTTGTTGGTTTACAATCAATAGACGAGTATCAATTTCCACAAGCATGGGAGCAATCACACGGAAGTAAATTAATGAAAGTATATAAAGAAGAAGTTTTAGGGCTTCGTAAACACTGTTTAACAAACTAACAAATGGAGTTAAATAAATATAGTAAACGAGTAACTCAAGACGATACCCAACCGGCTGCACAAGCTATGTTACATGCTTTAGGGTTAACGAATGAGGATTTGAAAAAACCTTTTGTAGGTATAGCAAGTACCGGATATGAAGGAAATCCGTGTAATATGCATTTGAACGATTTGGCAAAATTAGTAAAGCAAGGAACTCAGAATGCAGATTTAGTAGGATTGATATTCAATACTATTGGGGTTTCTGACGGAATCTCTATGGGAACACCGGGAATGCGTTTCTCTTTACCATCTCGTGACGTAATTGCCGATTCTATGGAAACCGTAGTACAGGCAATGTCGTATGACGGATTGGTAACTGTGGTAGGGTGTGATAAAAATATGCCCGGAGCTTTAATGGCTATGTTGCGTTTAAACCGTCCATCAGTTTTAGTATACGGAGGAACGATTGCTTCAGGATGCCATGAAGGAAAAAAGTTAGACGTGGTGTCTGCCTTTGAAGCTTGGGGAGAGAAAGTAGCAGGAACCATTACGCAAAAAGAATATCAAAATGTAATAGAAAAAGCATGTCCGGGAGCAGGAGCTTGTGGAGGTATGTACACAGCCAATACCATGGCATCTGCCATAGAAGCATTAGGGATGAGTTTACCTTACAATTCTTCGAATCCTGCAATAAGTAATGAGAAAGAAGAAGAGTCTGTTAGAGCGGGTGAAGCCGTAAGATTACTTATTGAAAAAGATATTAAACCAACAGATATCGTTACTAAAAAATCCTTAGAAAATGCGATTCGATTGGTCACTGTAATGGGAGGTTCTACCAACGCAGTTATACACTTTTTAGCCATTGCTAAAGCGGCTAAAGTGGAATTTACCTTACAAGATTTTCAACGCATTTCAGATGAAACACCCTTCTTAGCCGATTTAAAACCAAGTGGTAAATACTTAATGGAAGACATTCATAGAGTAGGAGGAATTCCGGCAGTATTAAAATATTTATTAGAAAAAGGCTTGTTGCATGGCGATTGTTTAACGGTTACCGGAAAAACATTAGCAGAAAACTTAATTGAAGTACCTAGCTTAACAGAAGGTCAAGATGTGGTAAAACCTTTAGAGACGCCTATTAAAGCTACCGGGCATTTACGAATGTTATACGGAAACTTGGCAGAAGAAGGTTCCGTAGCAAAAATTACAGGAAAAGAAGGTTTGCATTTTAGAGGAAAAGCCAAGGTTTTTGAAGGGGAATATGAGGCTAATGATGGCATACGTGACGGAAAGGTAGAAAAAGGAGATGTGGTGGTAATTCGTTATGAAGGACCAAAAGGTGGACCTGGAATGCCGGAAATGTTAAAGCCTACTGCTGCCATTATGGGGGCTGGTTTAGGAAAAGATGTAGCCTTAATTACTGACGGTCGTTTTTCGGGAGGTACTCACGGATTTGTAGTAGGGCATATTACTCCCGAAGCACAAGATGGAGGAGCCATTGCCTTAGTAAAAGATGGTGATATGATTTCCTTAAATGCCGAAACCAATACTATAACCCTAGAAGTTTCAGAGGAGGAACTTCAAAAAAGAAAAGCAGCTTGGATAGCTCCGGCTTTAAAAGTAGAAAGAGGCGTGTTGTATAAATATGCAAGAACAGTATCATCAGCATCTAACGGATGTGTAACTGATGAGTTTTAAGAAGTAAATAGATAAAAAAACAAAAAGCTTTCAGCCAAAAGCTAGATATAAAATCACAAATCAAATGGCAACAAAAACACAAGAAAAAACACAGGAAACAGCAACGCTTACCGAAAGAATCTCAGGAGCAGAAGCAGTTATAAAATGTTTGTTGGCAGAAGGGGTAGATGTATTATATGGATATCCCGGAGGAGCTATCATGCCTGTTTATGATGAATTTTATAAATATCAAGATAAAATTCATCATGTATTAACCAGGCATGAACAAGGAGCTACTCATGCTGCTCAAGGGTATGCACGAGTTACCGGAAAAGTAGGTGTAGCGATTGCTACTTCCGGACCTGGAGCTACCAATTTAATTACCGGAATAGCTGATGCGCAAATAGATTCTACTCCAATGGTATGTATTACCGGGCAGGTAGCAGAACATTTGTTAGGAACGGATGCTTTTCAGGAAACAGATATTGTTGGGATCTCAACACCGGTAACCAAATGGAATTACCAAATAACCAAAGCAAGTGAAATACCGGAGATAATGGCAAAGGCTTTCTATATAGCAAAGTCAGGGCGTCCGGGACCGGTGTTAATAGATATTACCAAAAATGCCCAATTTGAAGAATTTGATTTTGAGTATAAAAAATGTACTTCTGTAAGAAGTTATACACCAAAAACCAAAGTAGATGAAACCAAATTACGTGAGGCGGCAAGTGTAATTAATGCAGCTAAAAAACCAATGGTGATTTTTGGCCAAGGAGTAATTCTTGGAGAAGCAGAAGCAGAGTTTAAAGCCTTTATAGAAAAAGCAGGATTGCCATCTGCTTGGACTATTTTAGGGTTGTCGGCATTGCCAACTTCGCATCTGTTGAATGTAGGAATGGTGGGGATGCACGGTAATTACGGTCCTAATAAATTAACTAACGAGTGTGATGTGTTAATTGCTATAGGAATGCGTTTTGACGATCGTGTTACCGGAGATTTAAGTAGGTATGCAAAGCAGGCAAAAGTGGTTCATTTTGAAATAGATCCTGCAGAGATTGATAAAAATGTACCTACAGATGTAGCAGTGTTAGGTGATGCAAAAGAAAGTTTAGCGGCAATTCTTCCATATATAAATGAAAACAATCATGAAGAATGGTTAGCAGAATTTAGAAGATTAGATGCTGTTGAGTTTGATAAAGTAATCAAAGATGTGTTGTATCCGGAAAAAGAAGGATTAACCATGGGTGAGGTAATGAAAGAAATTAATAAAGCTTCTGGTGGAAATGCAGTAATCGTTTCTGATGTTGGACAACACCAAATGTTTGCCTGTCGTTATGCAGAATTTAAACAAACCAAGAGTAATATAACTTCCGGAGGATTAGGAACAATGGGGTTTGCTTTACCGGCAGCTATCGGAGCCAAAATGGGAGTGCCGGAAAGACAAGTAGTGGCGGTAATTGGTGACGGTGGTTACCAAATGACGATACAAGAATTAGGAACTATTTTACAAACCGGAGCAGCAGTAAAAATAGTGGTATTAAATAACGAGTTTTTAGGAATGGTGCGTCAGTGGCAACAACTATTTTTTGATAAGCGATATGCTTCTACAGAAATGGTAAACCCGGATTTTGTAACCATAGCCAAGGGGTATCATATCGATGCTACCAGAGTAACTAAAAGAGAAGACTTAGCGAATGCAGTACAGGAAATGATGCAGTCTGAAAGCGCTTACTTTTTAGAAGTATGTGTAGAAAAAGAAGACAATGTATTTCCAATGGTGCCAACAGGATCATCAGTTTCAGATATAAGATTAGAATAATTATGGAAGATAAACAAACATTTACCATTTCGATATATACAGAAAACAACGTAGGGTTGTTAAACAGAATTTCGTCAATATTTCAAAGAAGACATATAAATATTGAAAGTGTCAACGTATCGAAATCAGAAATTAAAAGTGTATCCAGATTTACCCTTTTAGTAAAGTTAACAGAAGAGCAGGTACAAAAAATAATGGGGCAAATAGAAAAGCAGGTAGAGGTTATTAAAGCATTTTATCATAAAGATGATGAAACCATTTACCAAGAGTCTTGCTTGTTTAAGTTGAGTACTGATTTATTAATTGATAATGATGAAATACAGCGAGTTATTAACAGTAGTAAATCAAGAGTTATTAACATAAATAAAGACTTTTTTGTGCTTGAAAAATCAGGTTCAAAAGAAGAGGTAGAAGAACTGTATCATATTTTAGATAAGCATGGTATTATGCAATTTGTACGATCAGGTAGAATTGCTATAACAAAACCGCAAATGAGAGTTTCAGAATTACTGAAAGCTTGGCAATAAAAAATAAACAACATAAACTTATAATAGAAAAGATGAAAAATTATTTTAATCAACTATCACTAAGAGAACAATTAGCTCAATTAGGAAAATGTAGATTCATGGAAGCTAACGAGTTTGAAGAAGGTATTCGAGCTTTAGAAGGAAAAAAAGTAGTGATAGTAGGATGTGGAGCACAAGGGTTAAATCAAGGATTGAATATGCGTGATTCGGGCTTAGATGTTTCGTATGCTTTACGAGCGGCAGCTATTCAAGAACAACGACAATCCTATAAAAACGCTGCAGAAAATGGTTTTGAAGTAGGAACGTATGAAGCGTTAATCCCAACTGCTGATTTAGTGTGTAATTTAACACCGGACAAGCAACATACACAAGTAGTGAATGCAGTAATGCCATTGATGAAAGAAGGAGCAACCTTGTCGTATTCTCACGGGTTTAATATTGTTGAAGAAGGTATGCAGGTTCGTAAAGATTTAACGGTTATAATGGTAGCACCTAAATGTCCGGGTTCTGAAGTTAGAGAAGAATATAAAAGAGGTTTTGGTGTGCCTACATTAATAGCAGTACACCCTGAAAATGATCCAGAAGGAAAAGGATTAGCAGAAGCAAAAGCGTATGCGTTTGCTACCGGAGGGCATAGGGCAGGAGTTTTAGAATCTTCATTTGTAGCTGAGGTAAAATCTGATTTGATGGGAGAGCAAACTATTTTATGTGGAGTTTTACAAACAGGATCTATTTTGTCTTTCAATAAAATGGTAGAAGAAGGAGTAGAGCCAGCCTATGCTTCTAAGTTAATTCAATATGGATGGGAAACTATCACGGAAGCATTGAAGCATGGAGGAATTACGAATATGATGGATCGTTTGTCAAATCCTGCTAAATTAAAAGCTTTTGAATTATCAGAAGAGTTAAAAGGAATTATGCGTCCGCTTTTCCAAAAGCATATGGATGATATTATGTCGGGGTATTTTTCAAAAACTATGATGGAAGACTGGGCAAATGATGATGCTAACTTATTAAAGTGGCGTGCAGCTACCGGTGAAACAGCATTTGAAAAAACAGCAGCAACAACTCAAGAAGTTGATGAGCAAGAATACTTTGATCACGGTACATTGTTAGTTGCTTTTGTAAGAGCAGGAGTTGAGTTAGCTTTTGAAACCATGACCGAAGCTGGTATTATTGAGGAGTCTGCTTACTATGAATCCTTACATGAAACACCGTTAATTGCCAATACTATTGCGCGTAAGAAGTTGTTTGAAATGAACAGAATTATTTCAGATACGGCAGAGTACGGATGTTATTTATTTGATCATGCATGCAGACCGTTGTTAACTGATTTTATGAAAACAGTTTCTACCAACGTTATCGGAAAGCTGTATGCAAATTCTAATAAAGTAGATAACCAACAACTAATTGCAGTAAATAGTGCCTTAAGAAATCATCCGGTAGAGCAAACCGGTAGAGTATTGCGTTCAGCTATGACAGCAATGAAATCAATAAAAACAGTAACAGAAGAACCTGTTTTAGTATAAGAAAACCTTTCTGGAGGTAGTTAGTTTTGTTGAACAATTACCTCCTTTTTTAAATAGATATGAATCATTAAAAGAATAATGATTTGTATGTAAACTAAATTTTTTTTCGTGTGGAACTAAGAACACAAACCTACTATCCGAAGTTAACAGATATCCAAGAGGCGGCAACTACTTTAAAAGAAGTGGTAACGGTAACACCTTTATTGTCTAATTATACCTACTCTAAAAAATACCAAGCAAATATTCTTTTAAAAAGAGAAGATTTACAGCAGGTACGTTCGTATAAAATTAGAGGAGCTTATAATAAAATTAGCTCATTATCAGCAGAAGAGTTAGCTAACGGTATTGTATGTGCAAGTGCAGGTAATCATGCACAAGGAGTGGCTTTAGCTTGTAGTAAAAAGCAAATTTTCGGAACTATATTTATGCCTGCTCCAACACCCAAGCAAAAAGTAGAGCAGGTAAAAATGTTTGGAGGAAAGTATGTAGATATTCAGTTGACCGGTGATACGTTTGACGATGCTTACAATGCCGCAAAATACGTAGCGGATAGCTTAGGGAAAACCTTTGTTCATCCTTTTGATGATGCAAAAATTATAGAAGGTCAAGGTACAGTTGCGCTGGAAATTATAGAGCAATTTAATGATGCAATTGATTATGTTTTTGTACCTGTGGGTGGAGGTGGATTAGCATCCGGTGTATCAGCTGTTTTTAAAACGTTATCACCTAATACTAAGATTATAGGGGTAGAACCGGAAGGAGCACCTTCTATGAAAACAGCGTTAGCGCATAATAAGAATATAAAGCTGGAAGCTATTGATAAGTTTGTAGATGGAGCCGCTGTGCAACAAGTAGGCGATTTAACCTATAAAATTTGTAGAGAAAATTTAGATGGTATGGTAACGGTTCCTGAAGGAAAAGTATGTCAAACCATTTTAGATATGTACAATAAAGATGCTATTGTAGTTGAGCCTGCTGGAGCTTTAACATTATCTGCTTTAGATTTATATGGAGATGAAATTAAAGGAAAAAATGTAGTATGTGTAGTTAGTGGGAGTAATAATGATATTACAAGAACTGAAGAAATAAAAGAAAGAGCGTTACTATTTAACGGTTTAAAACATTATTTCATTGTTCGTTTTCCACAAAGAGCAGGAGCGTTAAAAGAGTTTGTGATGGATGTTTTAGGAAAAAATGACGATATCACTTTTTTTGAATATTCTAAAAAAACCAATAGAGAAAACGGTCCGGCTGTTGTGGGGGTTGAGATAGAAAAAAATGAAGACCTGTTACCTTTGATTACTCGAATGAAAGAGCGAAATTTTTTTGGAGAATATTTAAATGATAAGCCTAATTTATTTGAATTTTTAGTATAATTACAACAATAAAAGCAGTATAGCTTTTAGTTTTCTTTAAAACAAAAAACCCGAACATATGTTCGGGTTTTTTACGTGGTGCCTCCAGGAATCGAACCAGGGACACAAGGATTTTCAGTCCTTTGCTCTACCAACTGAGCTAAGGCACCAGTTGCATCACTTAAGTAGCTTTGGTAAATAAAACTCGCAATTGCTGCGAGTTTTATTTTGTGGTGCCTCCAGGAATCGAACCAGGGACACAAGGATTTTCAGTCCTTTGCTCTACCAACTGAGCTAAGGCACCAGTTAGCTACTTTCGCTAAGCGGATGCAAATATACAATCGTTTTTTAATTTACCAAAAGAAAAGAAATAAAAAAAGTGTAGTAATTTTGCGGTTTTATAAAATTTAAATGATGTATTTAATAGTTGATGTTGGTAACACAAGAGTTAAAGTAGCTGTTTTTGAGAATGATATAATTGTTGCCGATTTTGTTTTTCTGAAGGATGAACTCATAGGGAAATTACAGAAAATTATTTCAAATTTTTCAATTTCTAACAGTATAATTTCTTCAGTAGCCTCTTTTACTAAACAAGAAGTAGAAAAAATAACTCAATTGATACATCCTATATTTTTAGATTCAACAACAAAAGTTCCGTTTACCAATTTATACGGAACACCTAAAACATTAGGAGTAGATAGAATAGCTTTAGCCGCAGCGGCTATAAAAAAATATCCACATAAAAATACGTTGGTAATTGATGCCGGTACCTGTATTACCTATGAGTTTATTACTCAAGAAGGAGAGTATTTAGGAGGAGCTATTTCACCGGGAATAAAAATGAGATACAAAGCATTAAATACGTTTACATCTAAATTACCGTTATTAAACCCGGCACCTGTAACTGATTTTATAGGAATAGATACAAATACGTCAATTCATTCAGGAATTGTTAATGGAGTATGTAATGAAATAAAAGGTCTTATTAATCAATATACAAGAAAATTTCAAGATTTAACAGTAGTTTTAACAGGAGGTGATACAAAATTCTTGGAAGAACAATTAAAAAGTGTCATATTTGCCCAACCGAATTTTATTTTGGAAGGATTACACTCTATTTTGATATATAATTTAGCGAATGATTAAGAGGTTTATAGTAGGAGTTTTAACATTAGGAACAACAACAATCGTAGCACAACGTAATAGTGCATCACCATACTCTTATTTTGGAATAGGAGAAAATTTTGACCCGGTAACAGTAGAGCAATCTTCAATGGGGGATATAGGAGCAGCTTTTAGAGATACCTATCATTTAAACTTTACAAACCCGGCGGCCAATGCTGATTTGAAGTATGCAACATATGCTATCGGTGGAAGTTTAACGTTTTTAACATTAAAGGAAGCCAATAGTTCTCAATCTGGGAACTCAACAAACTTAAGATACATATCTTTAGGGTTTCCTGTAGGAAAAAGAATGGGATTCTCTTTAGGGTTACAACCTTTTTCATCCGTAGGATATGCACTTTTAAATAGCCAATATAACGGAAACGAAATAGCTGAAATAACCAGATTTACCGGAGCTGGAGGTACTAACAGATTATATGCCGGATTTGGAACGTATTTATTTGACGGTTTTTCTATAGGTGCAGAAGCTAGTTTTATTTTTGGAAACATTGAGAATAATGTTTTAAACCAAAAATCCGGAGTACCGTTGGCAACCAAACAACAAGAAAAAATAAACTTAAGAGGAAGTCAATTTAAACTTGGAATGCAATATGGTACGCAGTTAAAAAATAAACTGGAATTTAATGCCGGTGCTGCTGTAACGTTTGGAAGTGATTTGTCTGTAAAAGGAACAGAGCAATTATACACATTATCATTTAGTGGGGCAGGTGCAGAACAAATAAGAGATGTACTGTATAATAAAGGAATTAGTGGAGATATAAATATGCCTCTAAAAACTGTTTTTGGAGTAGGATTAGGAAAATATAATAAATGGTATGTAGGTATTGACCAAGAATATAAAGAAGCAATTTCAGTTACAGATGAAATAAATTCTATTTCTCAAGGTTTTAAATATGAAAGAGGAAGTAGATTTTCTTTAGGAGGTTATTATATACCAAAAATAAACTCAATTTCAAGTTATTGGGATAGAGTTACTTATAGGGCAGGTTTACGCGTTGAAAAATTGGGTATTCTAGTTGACGGAAGCGGAACAGGTCAAAATTTAACATCAATAAATGACTTTGGCATAAATCTTGGATTCGGATTACCGTTGCCAAAGCAAATATCTAATGTTAACCTAGGATTTGAATACGGGCAAAGGGGAACCATAAAAAACAATTTAGTAAAAGAGAATTATTTTAATGTAAAACTAAGTTTATCTCTTAATAGTTCAGAGTGGTTCCTAAAAAGAAAAATAGATTAATAAAAACTGATAAATGATGAAAAAAATTACGTATTTACTAACAGGAGTATTTTTGTTTGTAGCCGTAAATGTAGTTAAAGCACAAGCAAGTCAAGAGTGTAGCGTAAAGTACAACTTATTTAAAGGTGATGCCGTTAATAAAAAATACGAGGCAGCCAAACCCAATTTAGAATATTTACTTGCTAATTGTCCAACATTATCGGTTAATATTTATAAGTACGGTGCTAAAGTTGCAGAAAGCACTAAAGATCATGCTTTAGTAAAAAAAGTTTATGAAGCTAGATTAGCTAACTATCCTGATGTTGATCCGGCTAAGGCACATAGTGATTATGCTGATTATTTAATTGAAAACAAATTAGCATCAGACGAAGAGATCTTTAATATTTTAGAAAAAGGTTATAAAGCAGGAGCTAAAGATATGGGAGTAAAAAACATCTTTAGATATTTCCAAGCAGTAACTGATAGATATAAAGATACTGATCCGCAAAAAGTATTTGATACGTATGATGATGTAATGGAGTCAGTAGATGAAAAGTTAGATGATTACAACAAAAAAATAGCTGATTTACAAGCTAAAGAAGAAGCAGGTACTTTAGATTCAAAGGGAACTAGAAACTTAAAAGCATATACAATTAATTCAACTTCACTAGGTATGGTTGAAGGAGGATTAGATGCTACTATTTCTGAAATAGCAACTTGTGAAAGATTGATAACTATTTATGGTAAAGAATTTGATGAAAAGAAAACAGATGGTGTTTGGTTAAAAAGAGCGGTATCTCGTTTGTATAACAAAGAATGTCAAGAAGATCCTTTATTTGAGAAAATAGCAAAAGCTTATGCAGATGTAACACAGTCGGCTGATGCTACCATCTTTATAGCAGGAATTTTAGAAAAGAATGGAGATAGCAAAGGTGCTGCTCAAATGAGAAAAAAGGCTTTCGATTTAGAAACAGATCCTGTAAAGAAAGCTAAAATGAAATTAAGAGAGGCTCAAGGAGCATCTGGAGCACGTGCTAGAGGATTAGCTTATGAAGCTTTAAAGTACAATCCAAACTATGGTAAAGCTTACTTATTTATTGCAAGTTTATACCAAAAAAGTGCTAACTCATGTGGAAGCGACGAGTTTGAAAAAAGAATGGTGTACGTTGCTGCTTTAGAAAAAGCTCAAAAAGCGCAAAGAGTAGATCCGGGATGTGGTGCAGGAAGATATATTTCTAGCTACCAAGGTCTTATTCCTTCTAAGAAATTAGTGTTCCAAAAAGGATTAGCTTCAGGATCATCATATAAAGTAGGTTGTTGGATTGGTGAGACTGTACGTGTACCTTAATACAAGATGAAAAATATAACATATATAATGTTTAAAAGCATTGCTATCATTAGTTTGGTAGCAATGTTTTTTTCATGTACCAATAGTAAAAAAGAAGTACAGGATTTTTTAGCAGATAAAAACTTACCCATAGCCGTAGGTAAAAATATTTATCATGTTTATAAAGATTCCGGAAAAGTAACATCAAAATTAATTACACCGTTACTTAATGATTTTACAAATAGAAAAGAGCATCCGTATAATGAGTTTCCAAAAGGTATAAAAATTATTACCTATGAAAACAATGGAAAAGACTCTACAACTATTACAGGAAATTATGCTCTAACCTATAATAAAACCAAAATATCAGAAATTAGAGATAATGTGGTAATTATTAACCACAGCCAACACTCAAGATTAGAAACAAATCAATTGTACTGGGATCAAAAAGAAAAATATTTCTTTACTGAAGACGGGTTCAGGTTAACAAATCCAACAGATACAATTAATGGTTTTGGATTCGAGTCTAAACAAGACCTTTCTAAATGGATTGCAAAAGATATTACAGGTAAAATAGAAACTAAAGAAGAAAGTTTATAATGAATACACTTTGGAAATACTTACAATACGGCTATTTAGTAGTGGCTGTTATTTTTTTAGTTGAAGGAATTTTAAAATTAAATTCAGATATACAACAAGCTTTAATAATGTTTGGATTTGCTATCTTTATAACATTGATTTTTTTGTTTAAACGCCGTTTTAGAAGAAAAATTGAAGCAAGAAATAAGCAAAACTAAAAAACGTGTAAATGCAGTTTGAAATTATTATAATTTTCATCTCGATTTTATTGTCAGCTTTTTTCTCAGGTATGGAAATAGCATTTGTTTCGGCAAATAAATTACATATTGAATTAGAGAAAAAAAGAGAAGGTTTTTTACCTAAAGTATTAACCAGACTTACTGAAAAATCATCAAAATTTATTACCACTATGTTAGTTGGTAACAATGTAGCTCTTGTAGTATATAGTTACTTTATGGGGGATTTATTGATGGGATGGTTTCAAACTTTTTTACCTTCTAAATATACGTTAGTAAACTATGTTTTATCAGATATTAGTTTATTAACTCAAACTGTAATTTCAACAGTAGTCATTTTGGTAACTGCTGAATTTTTACCTAAAGCTATTTTTAGAATTTACGCTAATGAAATGCTTAAGCTATTTGCAATACCTGCTTATGTGTTTTATTTGATATTTTATATCGTTACATGGATTACCACTAAAATTTCAGATTTTTTCCTACACGTTTTATTTAAAACAAAAGAAGATGAGATTCAAAGAGAGTTTAGTAAAGAAGAGTTAGGTAATTATATTTCTGAACAGCTTGATGGAGGTACTGACCAAGAAGAATTGGATACAGAAATACATATTTTTCAGAATGCGTTAGAGTTTCACAAAGTGAAAGCCAGAGAAATTATGGTGCCTCGTACAGAAATCATGGCAGTTGATATTCATGAAACGGTAAGCAAGTTAAAAGCACTTTTTATTGAAACGGGATTGTCTAAGATATTGGTTTATAAAGAATCATTAGACGAAATTTTAGGATATGTAAACGCCTTTGAGCTATTTAAAAAACCAAAAACTATTAAGGCTATATTATTACCTGTTGAGTTTGTTCCGGAATCAATGATTATTAATGATGTACTTAACTCATTAATGAAAAAAAGAAAAAGTATAGCAGTCGTTGTTGATGAATATGGAGGAACTTCAGGAATAATAACCGTTGAAGATATTGTAGAAGAACTGTTTGGTGAAATTGAAGATGAACATGATACGCAAGAATTGTTAGAAGAAAGAATTAGCGAAAACGAATTTAATTTTTCTGCACGGTTAGAAGTTGATTACTTAAATGAAGAATATGATTTGAATATTCCGGAAGAAGATGCCTATGAAACACTGGGAGGTTTTATTATAAATCATACTGAAAATATTCCGCAACAAGATGAAATTTTACAAATAGATAAGTTTCAAATTAAAATATTAAAGGTAAGTGCTGCTAAAATTGATACCATACATTTTAAAGTCCTAAAAGAAGAATAAGAACTCATTCGTTGCAAACTTCCTCTAAAACAGCCAAAAAAACGTTGCATTATTAAATGTGAAATTGTATTTTCGCACACTGTTAATAAAATAAAATGACGTATGGCAATTTTATCGAAAATTAGAGAACGTTCAATGTTCTTGATTCTTGTTGTTGGTTTAGCGCTTTTTGCTTTTGTGTTAGACCCTTCTACTATATCAGATTTTTTCAATTCAACAAAAGTTAATGAAATTGGAGAGGTAAACGGTGAAGTAATATCTCGCCAAGAATTTGCCGATGCTTTAGAAAACTACAAGCAACAAACTGGTAATAGAATTTCTGAAATGCAAGCAGCAAAGACTGTTTGGAATAACTTATTACGTCAAAAAATTTACAAAGCTCAGTTAGAAAATGCCGGAATTACTGTTGGAGAGGCAGACATTATGAATGCCCTTTTTGAATCTCCTGGAGTGCAAAATCAAGACAGATTTCAAACAAACGGAATTTTTGATAAGAGTAAATTAAGAGAGTTCTTAGCTAATATTAAAGCAGCAAATGGAGATGAGTGGAAAGCTTGGCAAGGATATATGGCTTCTTTAAGAGATAATATTGAGAAAACTACTTATGATAATTTAGTAGCATCAGGATTAGGAGCTTCTTTAAAAGAAGGTGAACAAAAATATTTAACTGAAAATACAAAAGTTTCTGCTAAATATGTGTATGTACCTTATACTTCTGTTATAGATAGTTTAGTTGAAATCAAGAGAGGTGACATTAAAAGTTATATTGATGCACACGCAGCAGATTATCAAGTTGAGGCTTCAAGAGATGTGAAGTTTGTGAAATTTGATATTCAACCAACAGCTGAAGATGAAGAAGCAATTAAAAATGAAGTTGCCGGTTTAATAGAAGATTCTGTAATTAACGGAACTCCTGTTAAAGGATTTAAAAATACAACGGATTATGCTGACTTTTTTGAAGAAAATAAGTCTGACATAGCTTTAGATCAAAGCTATAAATTTAAAGTTCAAGTCCCTCAGGTAATTGCAGATCAGGTTTTCGAAGGAAAAGAAGGAGATGTTTTTGGACCTTATAAAGACGCCGGTTTATTTAAATTATCAAAAATTACTAAAGTAACTCAGTTACCGGATTCAGCTCAAGCAAGACATATTTTAATTCCTTTTATTGGAGCTTCAAGTGCAGATCCGTCTGTAATAAGAACAGAAGAAGAGGCTAAGAAAATGGCTGATAGCTTACAAACTGTAGTAAAAGAAAGTCCATCAAAATTTGAAGACTTAGCTAAAGAATTATCTTCTGATAAAGGATCTTCAGATAAAGGAGGTTTTTATGATTGGTTTGGATATAATAGAATGGTTCCTGAGTTCAGAGACTTCGTATTTGAAGGTAAAAAAGGAGATGTTGGAGTTGTAAGAACAGTATTCGGATTCCATGTTATCAAAATTGAAGAATTAAAGAATTTCCAACCAGCTGTTAAATTAGTTACTTACGGACGTAACATTGTAGCATCTGAAGCAACTGAAAATGCTGTTTTCCAAAACGCTGAAACATTTTCTCAGGATTTAACTAACGGTAAGAATTATGATGAGTTAGTTAAAGAAAAGAATTTAGTATCAACTCCTGCTGTAGGTTTAAAAGCGTTAGATGAAAATGTACCTGGGTTAGGAAACGTAAGAGAAGTTATAACTTGGTCTTTTGATAAAGATAATAAAGTTGGAGATTTTAAACGTTTTGATATTGAAGGTGGTTATGTGGTGGCAATGTTAACAGCTAAAACAGCTAAAGGTTTAATGCCTGTTGATAAAGCTATTGCTTCTGTTAGACCAATTTTAGTTAACGAAAAGAAAGCTAAGATGATTGAAGCTAAAATGAAAGGTGCTACCTTAGATGAAATAGCTAAATCTTCAGGAGAAATGGTTAGAACGGCTACGGATGTAAATTTACAATCACCAACACTTTCTGGAGTAGGATATGAGCCAAAAGTTATTGGTGCTATGTTAACAGCTCCTGAAAACAAAGTATTTAATAATGTAATAGGTGACAGAGGAGTGTATGCTTTTACGGTTGAAAAGAAAGAGTTACCAACAGCATTACCTAACTATGATACTTACAGAAAGAGAATAGCTAACGACAGAAAAAATAAAACATTCCAAATGTATGAAGCAGTAAAGAAAGCTTCAAAAATTGAGGATAACGTTAGCAATTTTTACGGAATTCAAGAATAACAATTCACAATAATAATAGATAAGACCGAGAATATTCTCGGTCTTTTTTTTGCCTTATTTTTTTATAACCTTAAAGCTTTTTGTTATCTCGTTTAAACTAGCTGTAACAATATAATATCCGGGAGGTAAATTCGAAATGTCAACCATATAAGTAGTGTTTTGAGTGTCAAATGATTTTTTAAGTAAGCATTGTCCATTAATAGTATAAACAGAAAATTCAGGGTTTTTAATGGAAATAGTTGAAGAATTTAAAGTAAACTCAATTGAATTCGATACAACGGGATTCTTAAGAGTTATATTTAAAAGGTTGCTGTTTTTGAGTTCTTGTTGTAATATATTTTTATGAGTTAAAGAGCCTTTTGTAAAACCGGAAATTAAAGACCTGACAAAGTGAGGATGTTTTCCTGTAATGTGAATACTATACATACCTTCATCAAATTCAGAAGTATCTAACACAAAAACAGTCGAATTTCGTTCAGTAGTAAAAGAATGAACAGAGATATTATCATTACTAACCGGATTTCCATAAATATCTGCTGTTTTTGTTATTACTGCATTTACTTGCGTTTGAGTTGGGTTTATCTCAGTATCTGAAAAATGAACTTTTAATAAATTAGTCTCTTTAAAAGATTCAAATATCATTTCTATGCCGTTGGGTTGCTTAAGAAAAGCTACAAAATTATCGTTACTATTAAGATTGATTGATTGTGATTCTGAGGTTACATTATACTCTGAAATGTGAGTATGTAAAGATATATTGGAAGGAGTTTCTTTTTTAATACGACTAAGAGTAGCTTTTGTACTTTTAAGTTCAAATAGGGCTGCATTTTTAGGATGGTATACGGTTAAAACACCTTTAGAATTACCTTTATCTAAATTAATAGCTTCGTATTTATTTTCTGAATTGATAATTTGATAATTACTTTTTACTTGTTGTAAAGAGTGTTTGCTTATTGAATATTTATTAGACGTTGTCTTAGGAAAACTGATATCTAATAAAGGTTTAATGTATTTCCAAACATATTGCCCGAGAGCAACATCTATATGATCAAGTTTAGCTTCTCCTTTACTAAAAATGGAATTGGCCCCCGGGCGTAAAGTGCTGTTATAAGGAGCTACACCATCGTTGGTTCCTTGATGTGTGTATAAAATAGCCCCGCTGGTAAACATTAGAGGAGCTAATAGGGTATGACCATTAGCAAAACCAGAACCTCCTATGATAACAAATTTTTCAGGTTCATTATTTACATGAGCATCAAAGTATGGGCGAACCACCTCTTTGCAATAATACGTTGTAGAAGTAGCGCTACCTTCGTTCAAACCGGTATATTTCCACAACCAATTAAACCACCATTGTTGCGAAATATCAGCTAAATAAGTTCCCCAGTAAGGAGTTCCTAAAGCAAATACACGTTTAACTTTATCATATTTATGATGTACATACATAGCAACTTCTGAAGCTTTACCACCATTACTGTGTGCAACAATTGTAAGATTTTGTACAGCATATTTTTCACATACTATATCAATAGCTTCTGCTAGTAGTTTTCCATTTACCCATAAGCCTTCTCCTCTTGTTGTAGCTACAAAAGCAACTTGATACCCGGCATTATAAGCCTCTTGATAAAATGTATTATTCGTAAAGAAAAGCTGATTTAGATCTATATAACCATGATTGAACAAAATAACTTTTCCGTTATAATTAGGTGGTTTGGCTCCATAATGAATGGTTGAATGAATAAGAGGACCAATAAAAAGTGAGCTCAAATTTTGCGGAGTTGGAAGTTGTTGTTCAATAAAACTCTGAGATAATAGAGTAAAAGATGTAAAGAGTAAGCATAAGGTTTTTAATAATTTTAATTTCATTTTAGAAGGGTTTTTGTTATGAAATTAAAATATATAAAAAAATAACGGGAGTTTTTTAAAAATTAATGATATACGTTTTTATTTTTTTGATAAAAACAAAAGAGCAACTCATAGAGTTGCTCTTTTTAAAATATATTTTTTAATAATTAAGCGTTTAATGGCTGACCATCCCAAGCTGCTTTAGCAGCTTCTTTTATCGCTTCAGAATAAGTTGGATGTCCATGACATACACGAGCAATATCTTCAGCAGATGCTCTAAATTCCATAGCTACAGCCATTTCCATAATTAAGTCGGCAGCACGAGCCCCCACTATATGTACCCCTAATACTTCGTCAGTATTTTTATCAGCTAAAACCTTAACAAAACCATCTAAATCACCACTGGCACGAGATCTACCTAGTGCACGCATAGAGAATTTTCCGGCTTTATAATCCACTTTAGCATCTTTTAATTCTTGTTCAGTTTTACCAACCGCTGCAACTTCCGGCCAAGTATAAACAATTCCAGGAATTAAATTATAATCTATATGAGGCTTTTGCCCTGCTAAATATTCAGCAACAACTACTCCTTCTTCTTCAGCTTTATGTGCTAACATAGCACCACGAACCACATCACCAATAGCGTAAATATTACTAACATTAGTTTGTAAGTGATCGTTAACCTCTATTTGTCCTCTTTCAGTTACTTTAACACCTGCTTTTTCTAAAGCTAAACCATCAGTATATGGGCGACGTCCTACGGCAACTAAACAATAATCTCCTACAAATTCAACTTCTTCTCCTTTTTTGTTGGCTGCTTTAACAACTACGTCATTTCCTTTTCTTTCAACTGAAGTAACACCATGACTAGTATTAATTTTCATACCTTGTTTCTTTAAAACTTTGGTAAGTTCTTTAGAAACATCACTATCCATAGTTGGAGTAATGCTTGGTGCATATTCAATAACTGTTACTTCTGCTCCTAAACGTTTGTAAACAGAACCTAATTCTAATCCAATAACTCCACCACCAATTACTAACAAGTGCTTAGGAACTTCTTTTAACTTTAAAGCCTCAGTAGAAGTAATAACACGCTCTTTGTCAAGAGTAATAAAAGGTAATGTTGAAGGTTTAGAACCTGTAGCTATAACAATATTAGTTCCTTCAATAACTTCTTCTGAACCATCATTTTTTGTAACTTTTACATGAGTTGAATCTTCAAAAGAACCAATACCTTCAAAAACATCAATATTGTTTTTATCCATAAGATATTTAATTCCTCCGGTAGTTTGTTCAACTACAGAGGCTTTACGATTTACCATTTTACCGAAATCAAATGTTGGTTTTTCAACAGAAATTCCATGCTCTTCAAAATGGTGTACAGCATCGTAATAATGATGAGAAGAATCTAATAAAGCTTTTGAAGGAATACATCCTACATTTAAACAAGTTCCTCCTAAAGTTGAATATTTTTCTATAATAGCAACTTTAGACCCTAATTGTGCAGCTCTGATAGCAGAAATATATCCACCAGGACCAGAACCAATAACGATTACATCGTATTTCATTTTAAGTTATTTTTTAAAGCGTTCTGCTTAATTATTTTGTTCCATTCTAGGAGTGCAAATGTACAATTATTTGTGATATTATACCTTAATACTAAAGAATTACTATTTTTAGAACCTCAAAATCAAACGTAATGAAAACAACAAAAAAAATAGGTATAATTATCTTGGGAGGATTATTAGTTGCTCAGTTTTTTCAACCGGAGCAAAATCTTGGAAGCTATGAAACAGTAGCAGGGTTTTTAGCTGAAACTAAGGCCGCTCCGGAAATAGAGACAGTTTTAAAGAAAGCGTGTTTTGATTGTCACAGTAACTCAACTAATTATCCTTGGTACAGCAAAATAACACCTGTTAATTATTGGATGGCAAGTCATGTTAAAGATGGTAAAAAGCACTTAAACTTTTCTGATTGGAGCAATTATTCTTTAAAAAGAAAAGAGCATAAAATGGATGAAGTGCATGAAGAAGTTGAAGAAAAGCATATGCCAATAACTTCTTATACCATTACACATGGTGATGCTAAATTAACGGATGAGGAAATCAAACTTATTGTTGATTGGGGAAAACAAGCACAAGCAGAATATAAACAACAATTAGGTAAGGAGTAATTGAAGCAACATATTTTAATTATAGGATATGTTTGGGTGGAGCCTAACTCATCAGCTGCGGGAAGCAGAATGTTACAACTAATAACCTTGTTTTTAAAACATAATTTTAAAGTAACGTATGCTTCTCCTGCTCAAAAGTCAGACAAGGCCGTTGATTTAGGTTCTTTAGGAGTAGAAGAAAAAGAAATTGAATTAAACTCATCTTCTTTTGATGATTTTATTTCTGAATGTAATCCAACAATTGTGATGTTTGATCGTTTTATGATGGAGGAGCAATTTGGTTGGAGAGTAGCAGAAAATTGTCCTAATGCCTTGCGTATACTTGATACTGAAGATTTACATTTTTTAAGAAAAGTAAGACATCAGTTGTTAAAAGAAGAGAAAGAATTTTCAATTGAAGCTTTATTACTTTCTGAGGAAGCTAAACGAGAAATTGCTTCTGTTTTAAGATGTGATATGACATTAATTATATCCACTTTTGAAAGTAAGTTGCTGAAAGAGGTTTTCAAAGTTGATGAAACATTAATATATCACTTACCTTTTTTATTAAATCCAATTGATACTTCGATAACACAACAATGGAGCTCATTTTCAGAAAGAAAACATTTTGCTTTTATAGGAAATTTTTTTCATGCACCTAATGTAGATGCTGTAGTATATCTAAAAAAAAGTATTTGGCCGGAAATTAGAAAGCAATTACCAAAAGCCGAACTTCATGTTTATGGAGCTTATGTTAATCAACAAATTCAACAATTACATAAACCTCAGGAAGGCTTTTGTATAAAAGGATTTGCTCCTGATGCTATGGATGTAATTATTGCTTCAAAAGTAGTATTGGCACCTTTACGATTTGGAGCAGGAATAAAAGGAAAGTTAACAGAGGCAATGTTATGTGGTACTCCAAGTGTAACTACTACTATTGGAGCAGAAGGAATGCATGATGACTTACCTTGGAGTGGTAGTATAGAAGATGATGTAGCAAGATTTTCTGAATTAGCTGTAGCATTATATACCAATGAACAGTTATGGCAAGAATCTCAAAAAAATGGAATTAGAATTATTAATGAAATTTATAATAAAAATAAGCTAGAAGAAACTTTTATACATCATGCTATTGAAAATTTATTAAACCGGTTAAAAGAGCACAGAAACCAAAATTTTATAGGAAGTTTATTACATTATAAAACATTACAGGCAACAAAATATATGAGTAAATGGATTGAAGAAAAAAATAAAAAGTAAATTAAAAATAGTTATTATATTTGCAACTTAGTTGCTTTTATTTGATTCGTATGATAACCAAACTTAATTTCAATTCAGATAACTTGGGTATTGCCAGTTCTACACTTTGTTTTATTCATTGTATAGCTACCCCTTTTTTATTTTTACTGCATTCAAGTAGTCATTTAATACCAACTTGGTGGAAATCTTTAGATGTTGTTTTTTTACTAATATCATTTTTTGCTATTTATTTTACTATTAAAAACACAGATCATAAATGGGTAAAAGTATTTTTGTTAGGCGCTTGGATACTATTATTGCTAATTATTTTAAATGAACAATTTCATGTAGTGGAAATTGCAGAAGAAATTATTTATGTACCCTCGTTAGTTTTAATAGTTGTTCATTATTACAATAAAAAATATTGTAAATGTAGTAGTAAAGAACAGAAGTAATAAAAAAAACACCTTCAATTTTGAAGGTGTTTTTTTATTATTGAATTTTTATATCAATAGACGTTCTACTTTGCCAACCTGTAACATCAATTACTGAAATTTGACAGTGATAATCGCCAGAATCTATATTTTTCGGAATAGAGATAGAATGTGAGATTTCATATTCCTTTAACTGATTTTTAAGTGTATGATTTTCCATAAAAATAAGAGGGGTAATAGGAGTTTTAAGCGGATCTAAATCGCATTTTGTTCCTTGGTCATCATGAGTATGATGATCAAAATTATGATGAATATCTATAGCATAAGAAGCTAAAGCAATATTATCAGATACTTTTACTTTAATCTGATATGTTTCTCCTTTTTTTAATACGTCACATGATTGTGGAAAACCGCCATTATAATTAACCGTAATTGTTGGCTTTTCTGTGTCTGGTTCTTCATTATCACTACTACAACTGATGATGATTAAACTTAAAATAAATAGAAAACTTAGTTTTTGTACTGATTTCATTGTTATAATTGATAAACAACCAGTCTGCTGAAAAAAAATATCAACAAACTGGTTTAATTAAGGGATTATTTAATTTCAAAAGGAACCGATAGTTTTACAGCTTCACTTTCTCCGCTTTCAGTTACATAAATATTTAACCAATATTCTCCAACAGGTGATCCTTGAATTAAATCAAAATGGTAATGAATATCCGGGTTTTTTATACCTTCGTATAAATTTTTAGGTAAAACCGAAACAATTTTGTCCCATTTACCAATAGCTACATTTTGTCCTTGCCTCCATTCTTTATACCATAATTCATATTTAATTTCAGTTACGGTATTTACTCCGGAAACATATTCAAATTCTGTATGCAATTCATCTTTACCTAATGCTACTACTTTATTATTTCCTACTTCTAAGTTTTTAAACTTTTGAATAATATGTAATTGTTTAGTAGTACGGCTTTTAGTACCATCTTCATGCTCAACAGTAATTATGAATTTATAAATGCCTTCAGCAGGTTTAAAAGAAGGGTTGTATTTGTTTTCTTCGTCGAAGTAAACATGATAATGAATGTGTGGATTTAATTGGCCTTGATAATGATCAACAGGAACTAAATGATTTTTTAATTGCCAAGCAACTTCACCTGTTTTTACAGTATTGATACGTAAAGGTTCAGCATCAAAATAAATTTTGGTAACCTTACTGGTTCCTGAATAATCAAATTCAATATGGATGTCAACATTAGATTGAGGTAAAACAAAACTCGAATTTCCAAGCTCCAGGTCTTTAAACCTTTCTGAATTAATGTTTTCATCAAATGTTTCCGGTAAATTATCGTCGTCATTACAAGAAATGATGAAGAAACTTGCTAAAAATAGTAGTAGGATGTTAAATGTGTTTTTCATGATGTAAAAAATTAAAATGTTTGTATAATGGTTATTGAAAAATTTCTCCCCGGCTCAGGAACTTCTATTAATCGGTAAAAACTAGTATGATCAAATACCTTACTGTTTAATAGATTCTGTATTCGTCCCTGAACTTTTAGAGGATGTTTTTTTGAAAAAATAGGTAAGCTTGTGTGCAAGCCTACATTAATAAGTGAATATCCCTTAGTAGGTCTTTCCGGAGGAACTATTTCATACTGACTTGATGTAAGCCGTATGTTAGAAAAAAGTTTGGTGTTTTTGAAAATTAACCAAGGTTTCAAGTGGTACTCTACAGATAAAATTCCGGTTAAAGGCGGTGAAAAAGGTAACGTAAACCCTTTCTTTGTGCCATTCAATTGTTTGGCACGTACATATTCTAACGATCCGGAAAAGGAAAGTGCTTTAGTAGGAGCATAATCTACAGTTATCTCACCACCATACCTAAAAACCTTACTTTGATTGTATTGATATTTTTGTAATGTCTCATAATATGCAGATGTAGGACTTAAATAAATATAGTTATCAAAATAATTAATAAAAGGAGTTAGCTGTAAGGTTGCATTTTTAAAAGTAGCTTTAACTTCTCCATCTATTTGATAAGAGCTTTCAGGTTGTAGTGAAAGATTACCTTCTTCATATCGATACATATGGTAGTTAACTCCATCTGAAGCCAATTCATTAGCCAAAGGAATTCTAAAACTTTTGCCTATATTTATTTTATATGACATAGGGTTTTGAGCATAGCTAATTCCTACTGAAGCACTGAAACTATTAAAAGTTAAGTCCTTTGTATCGGAACGTTGTAGTTGCTGAAGAGAAGTAGTTCCGTTAGTATCTGTTACAGGAGTCAGAAACCATTCATAATAAGGTTGTGTGTGTATGCTTCCATAATCGTATCTAATACCTCCATCAATATGCAAGTTAGAGTTAATTTCATATAAATCATACAAAAAAGCTCCGGCAGTAAATCGTTTATAAGCAGGGATAAGAAATCCCCATCCTGAAATGGTATTGTGTTGATATTCCAAGTTAATTCCTGTGGTTATTTTATGATGTTTAAATGAACGTAGCTGATTTTTGATATTAAGACTATACGTGTTTTTCTTAAACAAACGTTCCATCGTAGAATCAGGCTTAGGCATATATCCATGAGGAACCGGTTCAGAATGTTCTTCTCTATAATTTTTTTGAAAACCAACCTCAATATCTAAGGTATGATCTGGGAATGTAAGAGAGGTGTTATTTGTTATCTTAAAATGATTGACTCTGTGATATGGCAGGTTAATATCTCTATTGTTTTTATCATAATCAATTTTTGAAGTCCTGACTTCCAATCCATGCGCATTTGCAAAAAATCCGTTTTTAGAATTAACATTACTAAATGTGGTAATAGATGTGAGGTTGTCAGAAGTATATCCTAATGAAAAACTAAGATTATGATTATAACCGGCAGTATTTCGTAAATAGTTTTTATGTAAATCAAAAATGTAATTATCATAAATTATTTTGCGGGTAGGAACCTTATAATCGCCATAATCTTCATGGGTTAATCGGGCTTTGTAAAACCAGTGTTTATATCTCTGTTTAACACCGAATGATAATCCATATAAATCATTATTACTTCTGTTAGTGATGTTAACATCTCCTGAAAAAGAATTGACTTCCGGAAGTATATTATTTTTAAGATTAACCACACCAGCTATTGCATCGGAACCATAGAGTAACGAAGAGGCTCCCTTAGTAATTTCAATCTGTTCAACATTGTATTGATCTATTTCTAAACCATGATCTGCTCCCCATTGTTGAGCTTCATGCTTTATTCCGTTTTCAATAACAGCAACTCTGTTAAAACCTAATCCTCTAATAGTAGGTTTTGATTGACCGGAACCAATTGTAATTGAACTAACTCCGGGTATATCTTTTAGAGTTTGCATTAAACTATTATCTCTGTTTTTTTCTAAAAAAGTTTGATTCACTTTTTTAGAATGAAGAGAGTGTTTAGAGAATGTTTTTTTGTCATTAGAGGTAATTACTACTTCATTTAAATCAGTATTATTTTGCTTAAGAAAGATGGTTACATTGGTTGTTGCAGGCAACGATATAAATGAATTGTAGGTTTCATATCCTACATAAGAAACTTTTAAAGAATATTTTTTTACAGGTAAATTGTAAAAAAAAGCGATTCCTTTAGCATTTGTGTAGGTATGTTTTATGCCCAAAGTTACATGTGCATTGGGTAATACGTTTTGGGTAGTTTCATCAACTATAGTTAAGGTAACATTAGAGTTTTGCCCCACCAACATAGTATGAAACAGTACACAAAATAAAGTAGTTAAACTTTTATTTTTCATGTAAACTGAAATTATAAAGGGTAACAGTTAGCTATTCAGCAATCAATTATTTAATTGCCGTTTAAAAATTGCAGATGTTTTTTATTTCTGCATGAAATTGAAGAAATCAAGAAAAAGGCTATTGAAATTTCAATAAAACAGAAAAATAGATTAAATACTCGGAGGTGCTCTGAGTTGTTTATTTGAATAGTTATAAGTAGACCAAAAAAGAGGGGAGAAGTCTTTAATTACTTTTTGGTAAGGTATATCAAATACCAGAGGGATAAATGTTACAGAAGAAACATAAAATTGCGAAAAAGAAAAATAGCAAATATCACAAATATCATTGGTTAGTTCATGTAAATGCGTTATTTCATCATTACTGTTCTGTTGGTACTCGGCTTCATGAAAGTGTACAGATTTTATAATAAGAGGAATAGCAAGAATGAGTACCAAAAAAATGGATACAAGTTTATTTTTTATGCTATTGTTTTTTAAAGTCATTTTACTTATTGCAACTTAATTGCAAAAATAAATCACTGTAGACTTTAATACCTATCTTACATAGTTAATTTTTTCTAAAAAAAATCTTAAAAAACAACTTAGTTGCTTTAATGTTTTTAAATGAAAATTACTCCTTTTTTAAAGGAGAATAATCTAGAGGAAGCATGTTGGCAAGAGCTTTAAAAGCCCAATATCCTTCATTAAATACAGACGTAGGATTACTTACAATACCGGTAGTGTATATTTCAACAGGTCCATCTAAAAGAACGATACTTGAAGTTTGAACTCCGGATTGTTTTTTTCTTTGACCAAACCTGCCTTTTAAAAAGTTATCTTCTTCAATTTCTTTTGTATAAGTGATGGATAAAAAGTTTTCAAAACTTAAAAGAGGAGTAGTAGTAGCTGTTATCATTTCAGAATAAGGAACATCTGTCTTATATAAAAAATCCTGATATTTAGGTAATCTGGCATTTTTTAAGACAACTAGAGCACTATCGAGAGGTGTTTTAGGAATTGTTATTTCTTGTGAAAAATTAATATTTCCATGTAACTTAACCAATTCTTGTGCTAGTTTAATTTTTTCTTCAGAAGGTCTGTTTGGATTCTCAAGTCGTTTAAATTGATTAACAAAAAAACCTTCATCTTTTAAATTTTGATTTAGTAAACAGCGTAAAAAATTCATACGGGAACCGTTATAGGCTATTCTTCTGTTTTTCTCCCATTTTTTACTTACAGATTTTCTAAGATTTTTATATTGAGCATATCCGCTAAAAACAAGATGTTGAGAAGTAAGTGTAAAGTTTACCAAATCATAAGTAATTAAATACCCCAGCTCTTTATTTTTTATGACTAATGGTTTTTTAGCCAAGGCAGTTAGCGTATTGGTACTGGCATTATAATCAAAATGTAAATCTTTTTCATTAGTTATTACACAATTATCAGCCACTTTTGATCTGCCTAAAAGAGCTTGTTTAAAACGTTGCAGGTTGTACTTCCAATCTTTATCATATACTGTTTCTTTGATTTCAACTTCATTTAAAAGAGTAGTATCAGGAGTTAGTTGTATGTGAAAGTTTATCTTTTGATTCTTATCATTAATTGTTGTTTGAAAACTGTTAAAACCAATAAAAGAAACAATTAAATCATAATTTCCTTTTTTTACAGGTAAACTAAATTCTCCTTCAGCATTAGTAATAGTACCAATGGTTGTGTTATTCAAATACACAGAAGCTCCTTCCAGTGGTTCATTTTGAGAAGTAGTAACTTTCCCGGTAATCACTATTTGTGCATAGAGTAGACCTTGTAAGAAAATTAATAGAAAAAAAATAAGCCCTTTTTTCATGAAAAGTATTTTCACTAAAAATAAGGACTTATTTTCTAAAAGAAAGTTAAAGTTTTATGTCGAAATTTTTAAACAATTTTCTTAAAATGTTTCGTGGATTTACCCCAAGTTAGTAGGCTGTGCTAATAATCCGGCACGTTTTAATAAAGCATCCGAATTCGGCTCTTTTCCTCTAAAACGTTTATACAATTCCATAGGCTTTTCTGTACCTCCTTTAGAAAGTACGTATTCTTTAAATTTATGGGCAATTTCCTGATTAAATATTCCCTTTTCTTTAAAGTATTCAAAAGCATCAGCATCTAAAACTTCTGCCCATTTATACGAATAATATCCGGCAGAATAACCGCCTTGGAAAATATGAGAAAAAGAAGTGCTCATACAATTTTCAGCAACATCAGGGTATAATTGAGTACTGGCAAAAGCATGATTCTCAAAATCTTTTACAGAAGTAATACGTTCAGGAGATTCACCAGCATGCCAGCTCATATCTAACAAACCAAAACTAAGCTGACGTAAGGTTTGCATTCCTTCATGAAAACTGGCTGATTCTTTAATTTTTTCAACATATTCCATAGGAATCATTTCTCCGGTTTCGTAGTGTTTGGCAAAAAGCTCTAAAGCTTCTTTTTCATAACACCAATTTTCTAACACTTGACTAGGTAATTCAACAAAATCCCATGATACTGAAGTGCCGGATAAACTTTTATAAGTAGTATTGGCAAGCATACCATGTAAAGCATGACCGAATTCGTGAAATAGCGTGGTAACTTCGTTAAAAGTTAATAAAGACGGTTTGGTTTCTGTAGGTTTGGTAAAATTACAAACAATAGATACATGAGGTCTTTCATTAACTCCATTGTGTACGTATTGAGATTTGTAAGAAGTCATCCAGGCGCCATTACGTTTTCCCGGTCTAGGGTGGAAATCAGCATAAAAATAAGAGATAAAGTTACCGTCATTATCTGTAACTTCATATGTTTTTACATCTTTATGATATGTGTCAATAGTAGTAATATGTTTAAAATTTAAACTATAGAGCTTGTTAGCAATTTCAAAAACCCCATCAATTACATTTTCTAACTTAAAATAAGGTTTTAAGGCTTCTTGATCTAAACTGAATAATTCTTTTTTAAGCTTTTCAGCATAATAAGCACCGTCCCATTTTTCAAGACGATTAATATTATCTAACTTTTTAGCATAATTTTCTAAGTTAGAAAATTCTCGTTGAGCAGCCGGCTTGGCTTTTTCTAACAATTCATTTAAAAAGTCAAGCACTTTTTCAGGAGTTTCAGCCATACGTTCTTCTAAAACAAAATGAGCATGTGTTTTATATCCTAATAAATTGGCTCTTTTATGGCGTAGGTTAACAATGTTTAACACTATTTGCTCATTGTTGTATTGATTTTTCTGAAAACCTTTTTGTCCGAAAGCAATAGCTAATTGTTTACGTAATTCTCTATTATCAGCATAGGTCATAAAAGGAATGTAACTCGGATAGTCTAAAGTTATCATCCAACCGTCTTTCCCTTTTAGTTTAGCAAGTTCTTTAGCTGCTTCTTTAGCACTTTCAGGCAATCCGGCTAAATCATTTTCATCAGTTAAAAGCATTTCAAAAGCATTGGTTTCTGCTAATACATGCTCTCCGAATTGCAACGAAAGTTTAGCCAACTCGGCATCTAACTTACGTAATTTAGCTTTGTCTGTTTCATTTAAATTTGCCCCATTACGAGCAAAACTTTTGTATTGTTTGTCTAACAACATTTCTTGCTCAGGAGTTAGATTTAAGTCAGACATTTGATGGTATACCGCTTTTACACGCTTGAATAACTCTTCATTTAAAATCATATCATTTTTAAATTCACTTAACCAAGGAGAAATTTCTTTAGCTATTTGTTGAATTTCATCATTTGTTTCAGCAGAATTTAAGTTGAAAAAAATTGAAGTAACTCTATTTAGTTTATCACCTGTATTATCTAGAGCTACTGTAGTATTTTCAAAAGTTGGAGCGGCAGTATTTTTAACAATAGTATTAATTTCATCTTTAGCCAGTTCTATAGCTTTTTGTATTGCCGGTTTATAATCTTTTTCTTTAATTTTAGAAAAAGGTGCGGTATCAAAATCTTGTAAAAGTGGATTCATTTTCAGATTCTTTTTTAATTAACGAAACCTCACAAATTTTTAATCTGTGAGGTTTACTTTTTATATTTTGTACTAAAGTACTTATTTTTTTACTCTTTCAGAAGCTTTTTCAACTTTGAGTTTTAAGCCTTCTTTATAAGCTATTATTTTATCTAAAACACATTTATCAGAAGCGCCAATAATTTGTGCAGCAAGAATACCTGCATTTTTAGCTCCGTCTAATGCAACAGTAGCAACCGGTACACCTCCTGGCATTTGAAGTATAGATAAAACAGAATCCCAACCATCAATAGAATTTCTACTTTTTACAGGAACTCCAATAATCGGTAACGGACTCATGCTGGCTACCATTCCGGGTAAGTGCGCAGCTCCACCAGCTCCGGCTACGATAACTTGTACACCTCTTTTGTGTGCATTTGTAGCGTAATCAAATAATTTTTCAGGAGTACGGTGTGCAGAAACAATATCAACCTCTACTTTTATATCAAAACTTTCTAATACGTCAATTGCTTCTTGCATGATTGGAAGGTCTGAATCACTTCCCATTATTATTCCTACCATAATTGTTATTTTGCTATTACCTTAATTGTTTCTTTTACTTGTTGTGCAATTTTTCTAGCCTCGTTTATATCTTCATTAACAATAGTTACATGCCCCATTTTACGAAAAGGTTTTGTGGTTCTTTTTCCATAAATATGAGGAGTAACTCCGTTAATTTTTAAAATTTCTTCGATATTTTCATATACAACCTCTCCGGTATAGCCTTCAGCTCCTACTAAATTAACCATAATTCCGGTTACTTTACTGTCTGTATTCCCTAGAGGAAGGTTTAAAATACTACGTAAGTGTTGTTCAAATTGATTGGTATAACTGGCTTCAATTGAATAGTGCCCTGAATTGTGAGTTCTGGGAGCTACTTCATTTACCAGAATTTGATCATCTTCGGTTTGAAACATTTCTACAGCTAGCAAACCAACAAAACCGAAAGTATCAGCTACTTTAAGAGCTACTTCTCGTGCTTTTTGTGCTACATGAGCTTCAATTCTGGCCGGACAAATTACATATTCTACCTGATTTGCTTCCGGATGAAACTCCATTTCAACTACCGGATAGGTTTTGGTTTCACCTTTAGCATTTCTGGCAACAATAACTGCTAACTCATTTTTAAAAGGAACTAACTTTTCTGCAATACATTCTCCTGACGGAAGATTGTTTAAATCATGAATAGATTTTACAATTTTTACTCCGTTACCATCATAACCAAATCGGGCAGATTTCCAAACAAAAGGAAAAGAAATAGCTTCATTATGTATAGAGTGTTTTAGCTCTTCTAAAGAAGTAAATCTTGAAAAATCTGCTGTAGGTATTCCTTTGTCATGATAAAATACTTTTTGATGCGCTTTATTTTGAATAGTTCGCAAGTTTTTAGGCTTAGGATAAATAGTAAGTCCTTCAGCTTCTAAAGTATCTAAAGCATCAATGTTTACATTTTCAATTTCTATGGTTAACAAATCTACTTGTTTACCAAAATTATAAACCGTATCATAATCCAGTAAGTCACCTTGATGAAATTCATTGCATATTTGCGCACAAGGCGCATTGCTATCAGCATCTAAAATACTTGTATGAATATCAAATTTTTGTGTTTCAGCAAGTAACATTCTACCTAATTGCCCGCCACCAAGAACGCCCAATTTAAAGTTTGAAGAAAAATAATTTTTCACGATAAATTTGTTAGTTGTGTTGTTGTTGCTGCAAAAATAAGAATCTATTTTGGAGTACCTTCAAATTAATTACTTATTTGCAGAGTACTACCGCTTTGGGTAACTGTATACACTCTGGCGCCTCCCTCACAACTGTTACTGCCCGATATAAGGCTACCGTTTAACATACTGTATTTGCTTTTATCACAAGGGCATTCAAGTACCGGAGGATTAGAAACCATTGGAGTTGAGCAATCTTTATTAGGACACTGTCTGTCAAGAGCAATATAAGGAGTAAAAGAACCTCCGGTTCCTTTATTAAATAAAAGAATACCGTTAATTCCTCCGCTTACTTCTGCTGTACCATTAGGTGTAAGTAATCCGTTTAGTTGCGGCGTGTTTAAATCTAAAGTAATGGGCTGAATCGTATTTCTAAAACAACCATTAATAGAAACATTATTGCTACAACTGGCAATAACACATAAGAAAAGTAAAAAGGTTATTTTTTTCATTTATAAATCTGTAGATATAAACATAACGCTACGAATTTACGAAAATTTTGTACATTTGTAAGACGATCTCATTCCGGCTGGTATGAGATTTTTAAATTTATAGAAGTTATGAGCAATGTATCTTATTACACAGAAGAAGGGTTAAAAAAGTTAAAAGAAGAACTGGCACACTTAGAGTTAGTAGAAAGACCACGTGTGTCTCAGGAGATTGCTGATGCCCGAGATAAAGGAGATTTAAGTGAGAATGCAGAATATCATGCAGCTAAAGAAGAACAATCATTATTAGAAACCAAAATAGCTAAACTAAAAAATTTAGTAGCTAATGCTCGTGTTATTGACGAAAGCCAATTGGATAATTCTAAGGTGTTGATTCATTCTATAGTAAAAATAAAAAATACCGTAAATGGTATGGTGTTTACGTATACTTTAGTAGCGGATAGTGAAAGTGATCTGAAAAACGGAAAACTATCTGTGAACTCTCCTATAGGAAAAGGGTTATTAGGAAAAAAAGTAGGAGATAGTGCAGAAATTCAAGTGCCAAATGGTATTATGAAATTTGAGGTGGTTGATATTTCTCGATAGAAAAAATTGTATAAAACTTAAAAAATAATATTCGGGTTTTGGTTTTACTAAAACCCGAATTCTTTTATATTTTTACTACTAAAAATTAAACGAACATAACATGGCAAGTATTTTTACAAAAATTATTGCAGGAGAAATACCTTCATACAAAATAGCTGAGGATGAAAATTATTATGCTTTTTTAGATATTAACCCCAATGCTAAAGGGCACACATTAGTAATACCTAAAAGAGAAGAAAATAAAATTTTTGATTTATCAAAAGATGAATACGATGGATTAATGTCGTTTTCTTACAGAGTAGCTAAGGCATTAGAAAAAACTATTCCTTGTGAGCGAATAGGAATGAGTGTTATAGGTTTAGAAGTACCTCATGTACATGTACATTTAATTCCGATTCATAAAATGGATGATATGCGTTTTATATCCAAAGAAAAATTGAATCAGGACGAGTTTGTTGCCATAGCAAATGCCGTTGCTGAAAATTTTGAATAAAAAAATACCTAAAGAATTTTCTTTAGGTATTTTTTTATTGGTTTCTTATTGAAGCAGCATTTTTAAAGTAACACTTTTAGTGTCTTTAAAGTTAAACGTAAGCATATAAATTCCTGTAGGGAAAGAATGTAAATTAATATTGATTGTTTGCTGGTTAACTGAGTTATGTGTGATAATTTTTCTTCCGGAAAGATCAATTACATCAATGTTTTTTAAAAGAATAGTTCCGTTCGTGTTTTGAGTAATTTGTAACTGTTTATTTTCTAAATTAATCGTAAAACCTTTTAGGTACAATTCATCATCTTCACTACTTAAAGTACAATTAGGACCTTCATTACAACCGGTAACTTCTTTCCAAACACTATTTTCTCCCGGAATTTCATTCGGATTTGCCCACCAGCTATTTTCCCATATTTTACAGCTATGGTAAACTTTAGTTCCCGCAGTTGGATATTCATTACTAGCATTGTATTCAGAATATCCGCAATATGTATTAGAACCACTTCCGCCTGAGCATCCTTCAGCACCTCCGGTATATGGTGATAAGCTATAATTATTGGCTTCATTAATAGCAGTAGAAGTAGCAACACCGTTTAAAACTTTAGAAGCTACATTTAAGTATGAATAAGCAGAACTGTTACTACCTTTTAATAAAAGTTGCCATATCATAATTCCGTCGTTTCTTTTATTTCTATTAGGTTCATTATAAATGTGTTGTGATAATGAAGCTACATTTTCATGGGTATATTCATAATAAGGTCCCCAAGGTTCATTAGGATAGTGTATTCCGGCTACTACTTTAAAACCATAAGTTTTGGCATAGTAAGCATAAGCGTCATACATAATGGTTCTATTGGTGCTTCCTCCCAAATTATATCCTTGATAAGCAATAATGTCTATATGATTTCCTACAGCTTTTATTACGGGAATCATATGTCCGGTAGCAGAGAAACCAAATAAATTAATTCCGTTTGTTTGAGCAGTACCATTATATAAATTTGTATCATCTTCACCGGTTATCGTATTTCTTTGAGAATAAGAGAATGGTGATGAAGCATCGTCGTTAGTTTGACCTCCTAAAGCGCCAACACCACTAGGTGCACAGGCTAGAATATAACCTTCACTTTTAGGCATAATTTCTCTTGATTTATTAAAGAAATCAATAAAATGTTGCACATTTTCAGGACGTCCAATGTTTGCAAAAGATCCGTTAGGCTCAAAATCCCAGTCTATCCCGGCAAACCCCAAATCATCTACCAAATCTTTGATTTGTTGATAGTTAATATTTTCGTAGGTGGAATTATCTCTCCAATAGGTTTCACCACCTACAGAGAGAATCACTTTAATTCCTTTCTTTTTTAAAGCGTCAACACTTTCTTTAAGGGTACAACCGTCATAAGGAACTTCAATACCTGTTTTAGAAATATCGTAAGAACTTTTTGTGTATTGAAGGTCAGGTTTAGCAAAAGCTAAGAAAACATGATTTACATAGTTAGGAATACTTCGCAATTTAGAATCTTGATTAGCACCTACATAATTTTCTGACCAAGAAGGAAAATAGGCTAAAATAATAGGTTTGTCATTTGTTTGTGAGAAACTAAGTTGAGAAATCAATAACACGATAAAAATTCCTTTTCTCAAAAAAGAATTTAATTTAGTCAATAAATAATAAGTCATAATTTAGAAGGGTACGTTGTTTTTAGTTGTTTGTTGTTTATTAATTTTTATTCAGGGTAATTTCAAAAGTAGTGCCTTTTCCCAGTTCAGATTTTAGCACAATTATTTTTCCTTTGTGATAGTCTTCAATAATTCTTTTAGAAAGAGATAAACCTAGTCCCCAACCACGTTTTTTAGTGGTAAAACCCGGTTTAAAAACTTGTTTAAATTGTGATTTTGGAATTCCTTTACCGGTATCAGAAATATTAATTTTTACCAGTTTACTGTATTCTGTAATTGATACCGCTATTTTTCCTTTTCCGGACATAGCATCAATAGCATTTTTAATCAAATTCTCAATTACCCATCCAAATAACTCCGTGTTTATTTGAGTATTTATTACTTCTCCGGAAGATGTAAAAGAAAAATCAATTTGCTTGGAACTTCTAGATTCTAAATAATTAAATACGTTTAAAGTTATAGAAACAATGTTATGAGTTTTTAACTCGGGCAATGATCCTATTTTAGAAAAACGATTGGCAATAATATTTAAGCGATTTACATCTTTTTCAATTTCATCAACATACATATCGTTTATGTTTTCTGTTCGTAAAATCGCAATCCAACCAAGTAAAGATGATAAAGGGGTTCCTATTTGATGCGCTGTTTCTTTGGCCATTCCTGTCCAAAGTTTGTTTTGTTCTGCAATTTTATTGGATTTAAAAACCATATAAATAATACTCAGGAATAATCCGAATATTAAAAGTAAGGCCAAAGGATAGTATTTAAGCTTATAAATTAAGTCTGAATTTCTATAGTAAACATATTGTTTTTGAGTGTTCTTGTAGCTAATTTCAATAGGTGCATTCTGATTCTTCATAATTTGCAACTGACTATGAAGATAGTTAGGGTCAGCAGCTTTAATGCTATCTAAATTTCGAGTACCCTGAATTTCACCTTTTAGATCAGTTAAAATTAAAGGTATGTTTCTTACATTTTCAATTACTTTTCCTTCAATATTAAACTCATCATTCAAATTTTCATTTGCATTGAATTCTTTTAGAGCAGAAGCAAATAATTCCATTTTCATACGTTCTTCTTCTTTAAATTTTTGAAAGAAAACGTATGTATTCCATAAGATAAATGAAACAATGATAATTGAAATTAAAACAGCAATACGTTTTAACCAAAGTGTATTGTTAAAAAAACTCATAGGTCAAATATAAACTATTCTCTAGTATAACATGATATATAAAACTGTAGTATATTTACACTAAAATAAATAAATAATGTTATCAATAAATCCTAAAGATATACCCATAGCAAAGTTACACGGATACTTATTAGGAGCAATTGCACCAAGACCTATTGCTTTTGCAAGTACTGTTGATGAAGATGGAACCCCGAATTTATCACCGTTTAGTTTTTTTAATGTATTTGGAGCCAACCCTCCTGTTATGATTTTTTCTCCGGCAAGAAGCGTGAGAGAAAATACAACTAAACACACTTTAGATAATGCTGAGGCTACGCGAGAAGTAGTAATTAATGTGGTGAATTATGACATCGTACAACAAATGTCATTAAGCAGTACCATGTATCCTAAAGGTGTTAATGAGTTTGAAAAATCAGGATTAACCATGTTGGCTTCTGATATTGTAAAACCATTTAGAGTAGCTGAATCACCCGTACAGTTTGAGTGTAAAGTTAAAGATATTATTTACACAGGAGAAGAAGGCGGAGCCGGAAATTTGATTGTATGTGAAGTAGTTAAACTTCATGTAAATGAAGATGTATTAGCTGAAGACGGAAGCATAGATCAATATAAAGTTGATTTAGTGGCAAGGGCAGGAGGGAACTATTACACCAGAGCAAGAGATGGCTTTTTTGAAATACCCAAACCTTTAACTACCCTAGGTATGGGAGTAGATAAAATTCCGTTTGAAATTAGAAATAGCAAGGTATTAACAGGTAATAATTTGGGAATGTTAGGAAATGTTGAAGAGTTACCTACTGAGACTGATGTTAATAACTTTGCTAAAGAACATCCTCAATTTGTAGGGATATCTGAAGAAAAAAAACATACTTTTGCACAAGAGTTTTTAGAAAATAATGATGTTGAAAGTGCTTGGAAAGTACTTTTATTAAAATAAAAAGTAATGGAAGTAATTGGTAAAATTAAATTAATTAACGATACGCAAACTTTTGGAAGCAATGGTTTTAGAAAGCGTGAACTAGTAATAACTACAGATGAGCAATATCCGCAAATGATTATGATTGAATTTGTTCAAGATAAATGTGATTTGTTAAATAGCTACCAAGTAGGGCAAGATGTAAAAGTTTCAATTAATTTAAGAGGTAGAGAATGGATTAATCCGGAAGGAAAAGCAATGTACTTTAATTCAATTCAAGGATGGAGAATTGAAAATTTAGCACAAGCAGCTTCTCAAAATATACCTCCGGCAGATCAATTTACACCAGCTTCTGATTTTTCAGATAATGAACCAGATGATTTACCTTTTTAATATAAAAAGGATACTTAATAATTTAAAAGAGCGTATATACGCTCTTTTTTTATGAAAAATTTATACTTTTTCACGGGAAATTACATTTTATTTAACGGAATTCCCATTTTTTAATAGATAAAACCTGAGTACATTTGTAATATCATCAATCAGTTAATACTGAGAGAGGAATTTAAGGGGAAAAATAAACCTTCTAGCTTACTAGAAGGTTTTATTTGAAAACAACTTAATTTAATTTTCGAGAAGGGTTTTTTTATATAAAAAAAACACCATAATTGATTTTATATTCTATATCAATTATGGTGTTTTTGCTTTATCTGGTAACTAGTAGTTTAACTTACCATACTAAAAATAGCCCATGCATAAATGGCAAAACGTGCAAAACGAAATAAACCAACTACCACTACATTTTTAAAAGGGTACTTAATCATACCGGCAGTTAAACAGCTAATAGCAAAAGGAAGCGGTAGTAAAGCTCCTACCAATATTAGAAAACCTCCCCACTTACTAGTATTTTTAAGGTTTTTAGCCATTTTAACTTCTAAGTAATTTCGTACAGAATCAATTTTTAAAGAAGCTCTCCCTATAAAATAGGCACATAAGCCTCCTAAATAAGATAAGGTAGCCAAAAGAGAAATATTAAGAATAGGATCAGCTGTTTTTTTAGACCAAGCAATAAATATTTCCGGTGGAATTAACCCTAATAATGTTTCTGAAATAAAAAAGGTAGTTAATACCCCAACTCTAGAGAAGGTTTCGGTCATGGCCTGTAAACCATCATTGATATTGTACACATATTTGTTAAACAAAATCAATCCTACAATAACAGCAACAATCGGCCAAAAAGCCTTTTTCAAACTTTCCCAAATAAACAGATAAAAACCAGTACGTTGGTAATATACATGTAAACGTTTAGCCTTATGCTTTTTGTTTTTTTTCTTCTCTTTTTTGGTTGGTTTCATTACCTACTTTTTCTTTTAATATTTGAAAGCCGCAAAAGTACGAGGTACTAATTGATAAATCAAAGAAAATAATGTTAATAAAAACTTATATTAGATTAATGGCAGCTTCGGCACAACGTTCGCCATCCATGGCAGCAGAAATAATACCACCGGCATAGCCACCACCTTCACCACAAGGAAATAATCCTTGAATTTGCGGATGTTCTAAATGTTCATTTCTTGGAATATTTACAGGAGAAGAAGTTCTGGATTCTACCCCAACAATATTAGCTTCTGCTGTATAATATCCGTGCATTTTTTGACCAAATGCGGCAAAACCTTTACGAAGTCTGCCTCCGATAAGTTTTGGAAGTAACGAATGTAATGGAGAAGAGTTTAATCCCGGTTGATAAGAACAATCATTCAACGTAGAAGAAAACCTGCCTTCAACAAAATCAGTAAGTCTTTGTGCTGGGGCGGTTTGACTTCTTCCTCCTGCATTGAATGCTAATTTTTCCAAATCTCTTTGAAACTGTAATCCTTTAAATACACCAAACTGCTCATATTTAGGTAAATCTTTGTCAATATTAATTTCAACAACAATTCCTGAGTTAGCAAACTTGTTATTTCTACGAGAAGGAGACATTCCGTTTACCACAACTTCACCATTGGCTGTTGCCGCCGGAACAATAAAACCTCCGGGACACATACAAAAAGAATATACACCGCGATTGTTTACTTGATGAACTAAACTATAAGCGGCGGCAGGTAATAATTCATCTCGTTCACCCGGACAATTATACTGAATTTGATCAATTAGCTCTTGCGGGTGTTCAACACGAACTCCCATAGCAAAAGATTTAGCTTTTAAAAGAATGTTTTTCTTATGTAAAAGTTCATATATATCTCTGGCAGAATGCCCGGTAGCTAAAATAACCGCATTTACTTGCATTTCTCTTCCATCCAGGAGCTGTATAGCTTGAAGTTTGTTATTTTTTACTACAAAATCAGTAACTCTGGATTCAAAATGGATTTCACCTCCGTATTTTAAAATAGTTTCACGGATGTTTTGTATAATTTTCGGAAGTTTGTTAGTACCTATGTGCGGGTGCGCATCAATTAATATTTGTTCAGTGGCTCCATGGTATACTAAATTTTCAAAAATACGTCTAACATCACCACGTTTTAAACTACGTGTATATAATTTTCCGTCAGAATAAGTTCCGGCACCACCTTCACCAAAACAATAATTAGAATCTTCATTTACTTCATGAAATTGATTTATAGCACGTAAATCTCTACGTCTGTCCTGAACATTTTTACCACGTTCTAAAACAATAGGTTTATATCCTAACTCAATACAGCGAAGTGCTGCATACATACCGGCAGGACCAAAACCTATAATATGAATTTCCTTGGCATTAGATACCTCTTTATACTCAAAAACATACTCCGGTGTTTCAGTAATAGGCTCTTCAATATAAACGGCTATTTTATAATTAAAAACAACTTCTTTTTTACGTGCATCAATTGATTTACGTATCACTTTTACAGCGGTGATTTTTGATATAGGAATACTTAAACCAGCAGCGGCTTTTTTCTTTAAAATATCAGCTACTTTTTCTTCTGTTAAATTAACACGTAATTGAAGTTCTTTTACCATGCTGCAAAACTAGTTAAAAAACAATTTAGTCTATTTGATTATTTTAGCAAATCAAATAGTATCTTATGAAACTAACGCAACTTATCGAAAATCTTTTTAAAAAGTATTTGCCATCTCCTTTTACCATTGCTATTCTATTAACTTTATTTACCCTGTTTTTAGCATTGGTATTTACAAAGCCTGAGCAAGAATCAGCAGTTACCTATACGTTAAACGTATTTAATTTTTGGGAAAAGGGAATATGGTCAGACGGGTTGTTAGTATTTGCCTATCAAATGATGCTGATTTTGGTTTTAGGGCACGTATTAGTATTAAGTAAACCCATAAGTAACTTAATACTAAAAGTTACTCAATATTGTAATAATACGGCAGTTAGTGCAGCTATTGTAAGTTGTACAACTATGTTAGTGGCTTTTTTTAATTGGGGATTGGGATTAATTTTCGGGGCATTATTGGCTAGAAAAGTAGCAGAACACGCTCAAAAGAACGGAATTTCTTTAAACTATCCTATTATCGGAGCTGCAGGTTACACCGGATTAATGGTGTGGCATGGTGGTATTTCCGGATCTGCTCCGATAAAAATAAATGAAAGCGGTCATATAAAAAGTATTATGAAATCTATTTCTTCGGAAGAAGTATTAGGAAAGATTCCGGAGGTGATAGACTATTCACAAACTGTTTTTAGTTGGTGGAATCTCCTTATTTTTTTGGCAGTAGTTGTAGGAGTAACCGTAACTTTTTATAGGGTAGGAAAAAAAGCAACACCTACCTCAATTAATTTACCGGAATATCAAATGAATATTCAGGAAACAGCTACAACACAAGCAGAAAAATTAGATAGCTCTAAAATGTTAGCGTACTTTTTTGGTTCGTTGATACTTATAGCATTTTTATATCGTTATTTTGAAGAGATAATAAGTTTGAAAATTACACCTAATCTGATAAACTTTTTTATGTTAGGGTTAGGAATTATTTTACACGGAAGTTTTAAGAAGTTTACAAATGCGGTGGGAGATTCTATTAGTGATGTGTCAGGAATTTTAATTCAATTTCCTTTATACTTCGGAATTATGGGAATTATGAAAAGTACCGGGATGGTTACCTTAATTTCTGATTTTTTCGTTTCAATTTCTACCACAGCTACCTTGCCTGTTTTTACTTTTTTTAGCGCAGGATTAGTCAATATTTTTGTTCCTAGTGGTGGAGGACAGTGGGTGGTTCAAGGACCAATTGTGGTAGAAAGTGCCTTGCAATTAGGAGTGCCGTTACCAAAAGCTATAATGGCTATGGCTTACGGAGACCAAATTACCAATATGTTACAACCTTTTTGGGCTTTGCCATTGTTGGGAATTACAAAATTAAAAGCAAAAGAAATTTTGCCTTATACACTCATAGCTATGTTTGTTGGGAGTGCTATTTATTTAGTAGGATTATTGATTTTTTAATACAGTATAAACTGTATTTTTATATAAAAAACGGAAGGGTTAATACGGGTTAGTTATGTTTTGGTTAGATGATGAAATAGCGTTTCCTCCTTATGAATTTGCCTCAGAAGAGGGAATTATAGCTTTAGGAGGTGATTTATCTGTAGAAAGATTAGTACACGCTTATAGGAAAGGAATATTTCCTTGGTTTAGTGAAGGAGAACCTATTGTATGGTATTGTCCGGAAGAACGGATGGTGTTATTTCCTGAAAAGGTGAAGATTTCTAAATCAATGAAGCAAGTGATTCGGAAAAGTGATTATAGTATTACAGAAAATAAGGCTTTTGCTGAGGTTATTTTTAATTGTAAATATATAAATCGTTCTGACCAATACGGAACTTGGATTACAGAGGATATGCAACAAGCCTATATTGAGCTTCATAGAAGAGGATATGCTAAATCTATTGAAGTATGGAAAGATAGAAAAATTGTTGGAGGTTTGTACGGGGTTGATTTAGGTAATGGAGTATTTTGTGGTGAGAGTATGTTTAGTAAAGAAAGTAACATGAGTAAACTTGCTTTTATTCATTTAGCCCAAAATTGTGGATACAAGCTTATAGATTGCCAAGTGTATAACGATCATTTGGCTAGTTTGGGTGCCATTGAAATAACAAGAAATGAGTTTTTAAAATACCTGAAATAAAGAGAATTTTATAATAACCATTGATTTAATGATTCAGGGTTTAAGGTTTTAATAACAATTGTAACCACTGCGCCTAAAATCATAAAAAAGACCAAGAGAATTATTGAAATTATAATTAGGACAACAATAAAACGTAAAAACTTTAAAGCCTTTTGTTTAAAATTTAGATTGTATAGTTTACCAAAAGCATATAAATAGTATAGCATATAAATAAAGGTGCTATAAACATATATTTTAGGATGAATTAATACACTCAATAAAAACATAATAGAAGAAAAATACATGGTAGTACCTTGTAAATAGGCATTCATAACTATATGTTCTCCGTAATTATTAGGTTTTCTAAAGGTCCATTTACTCATAGCAGCATAAATAGGAAGAAACAAAAAGGTCATTATATTGAAATACTTTAAAAAAGAACTAACCCATAAATCCTGAAACTTAAGTTGCATTTTAGCATTTTGTTGTTTTTGTTTTAATGTAAAAAGCTCTTTTTCAGAAAGGTCTTTAACTTTAGAAAGATCTTTTTCAGCTAATTCTTTTAATTGTTCTAATTGTTCAGTATTAAAGCTTTTTTGTAAGTCAATAAAATTATTGGTAAATAAGTTAATAACTACAATTGATACGGCTGCTCCAACAGCTAAATAAGCAAACGGATTAACGTATTTTTTTCGAACACCATTCAAATAATCTCTTAAAACAATATGAGGAGCTGTAAGTAATTTTTTTAGAGTTCTAAAGTACAAACTATCAAAGCCAAGCATTGCAAAAAGCTCAAGTAATAAAAAGCGAAACGTAATTCTATTGGTAACAACTTTAGCTCCGCAATGATTACAAAATAGCGCATCTTTTTCAAGAGGTTCGTTACAGTTTTTACAGTTCATGTTGGTTGGTTGATTTTTGTTTTCTGCTGCCAAATGTAACGAAAAGAGTTTTTATTTCAATAAAATTAATAGGAACGAAAAAGAACTGGAATTGATTGAGAAAGAAGAGTTAATAAAAAACTCGCAGGTTTTTCCTGCGAGTTTTCAATGTTATTTTAAAACAGTAAATTTTAAGTTATTGTATTATAATTTTTGTATTTGTATACAATACCTGTTTTTGTTTTGCACGGTTTTACAATATAATATTTTTTGAATTAGTTTTTTTTCGTTTTCTAAGAATTATATTTGACCAAATAAATAATAGTAAACAAAAAATAATGAAACTATCACCAATCTTAGAGTATACAGTACGAATACCTTTTGTAGGTAATTGCGTTATTAGTACTTTGTTATTATCTGTAAAATGATCCATTTTACTAAGTACTTTTCCTGTATAATCTGTACCCATTGATAATCCAAAACTGGTTTGACGAATTAAATTAAAGCCTTGCTCAATAGCTCTAAATTTTGCCATATTTGTATGAATAGGGTCAATTTCTTTATAGTCATTACTAGGAGCTAATAGGATATCAGCTCCTTTAGCTTGCTTTAAATAGTCAGGAAAATCTAAGTCAAAGCATATTGCTCCACTAATAGTTCCATAGTCTGTTTTTATTTTTTGAATACCTGTAGTTTTATTATTACTAATTGGATTTTCTGCTCCGGGAACTGAAATACCCTTCCAGTAATCAATTACCTTTTTACCTTTCTGGTCAAATAATACAAATTTATTTTCAAGAAATTTATCATTCTTCGGATCTATAACAGCTAAGCCTAAACCTAAGTATATCTTTTGGGTAGAAGCTATTTGACTTGCTTGCTCATATAGTTTGTTTTCATCTTCTTTTAATATAGTACCATTACCTTCTGCCCAAAAAACTATTTTTGCTCCAGCTTTTGCTTCCGTGATACTTTTATTAAATAAATACTGATTTAATTTTGATGTATTTATTCTAGTTTCTGTTTTAACACTATTCTCAGTTTCTTTATTATTTAACCCTTGAATGTCAATCAAAACCTTAAGACTATCCAAGGCAGAAATAGAAGCGACTCGAATAGTTTTAGAATTAGGTTTTTGAAAATGAATGCGAAGGCCACCATACATAAATGTTAGGCCTAAAGTTAAACTATATATAAGGATACCTTTTTTTACATTTTTCCATTCATTTTTTTGTTCATAAATCCAGTTGAAAACAGATGAAAACCATGTGATTAAAAAGGTAATATACCCCATACCGAAAAGAGAAATGGATTGTAGTAAAACACTTTGTGATTGTTGAGTGTAAGCAAAGTGCCACCAAGTACCAAACGGATCAAATTGGTGATAAACATATTCTATCAAAACAGTAGATGTGGGAAAAATAAAAGTACTCATAAATGAGCTTCGGTGTTTTGAAAGATAGGAATCAATTAAGTAAGGTAAAGAAGCTAATAAACTAAAAATTATGGTAATAATAATTGATACAAAAACAGGCAAAAAAGGAGCAACATCTGTACCTATATAATATCCTATTGCTATAATAAAGAAAGCAAATAAAAATCCTTTCCAACGTGGTAATTTTCTAACAGCTAAAAGCAGCAATGCTGTAAAAAACCATGTAGCAAAAAAGAGAACATATTGCCCATTAGATAATATAGATAAAAACAATAAAGCCAAAACGAATAGGAATTTTTTAAGAATATTAGCTTTCATATTTATGATATTTAATTATTATGTTATTACAAATGTCTAATATAAAATTAGAATGTATCTGACACATATGTGTCATAATTATTTTTTTGCAAGTTTACTACGTATTCTAGTCAGAGATTGTCGTTCAATTCCTATATATGAAGCTATATGAGTTAAACTTATTCTATTTATAATATTTTTATGAATTTTAAGAAAGTTTAAATATCGTTCTTCTGCATTATCAAATAAAAGGCTTTCAACTCTATCTGTTTCTCTAGTCAAAACTTGTTCAGCAACTAATCTTCCATACATCTCATTTTCTTTGTGTTTTAGATAGGCCTTTTGAAGTTCTTCATAGGGCATTTTAATAATAATTGAAGGTTCTAAACATTGAATATAATACTTTGATGGTTTTTGCCTTAAAAATGAAGGGTAATCGGTAGCATATCCTTTTTCACTTATAAATCCTGTAGTGATTTTATTTCCTTTTTCATTAAGATAGTACTTTCTTACCAATCCTTTACATACATAACCTATTTCTTTTTGTATTTCACCGCTCTTATATATAAACTGCCTTTTATCGTATTGATCTAATATTAAAAATGAGCGTGTAAACTTTTTAGCCTCATCACTTAAGAGAGGGAACTGTTCCATAAATAGATCAAAATAAAGTTGTGTTTTATTTTCCATTGATATAATACTATTTTTTAATTATAATCCTTACAATTTTCGGGTAGCAAGCAAACAGCATTAGTGAAGATATGATTCCTTTTTCAAGGAATTATATCCTATGATAACGAAGTTATTTATAATAATTTTAAGAAGCAAACCATCTAAATGAGAATAACTCACAATAACTTATTGTGAGTTATTCTACCTAAAAAAGGTTATTTTTATTTTAAAACAGTAAATTCTATAGAAGAATCTGTAAAAACAGAGTGCGTTTGCGTTTTAAAGTCTTTTTCATCTGCTTTGTAAATATTATCTACATACGTTTGCGGATTCAAATCAATTAAAGGAAACCACGTACTTTGTACTTGTATTTGCAATTTATGACCTTTTTTAAAGGTATGAAATATGTCTTGTAATTTGATGTTAACAGCTGTTTTTTTATTTGGAGTAAATGGTTCCGGTGCAGAAAAACTATTTCTAAAACGACCACGCATAACTTCACTACGTACCATTAAATGATAATTGCTTAATTTTAAATGCGTTTGGATTTCTTCATTATCATTTTTTAAGTCGCTCGGGTGTACATCAATAATTTTTACAATCCAATCGGCAGCAGTTCCGGTAGTAGCTACTTGCAGTTTGGCTATAATATCTCCTGAAAGTGTAAAATCATTAGCTAAAACATCAGTTTCAAAAACTAATACATCCGGTCTTCTTGCAGCAAATCGTTGATCATCTGTCATGTATTTACGAGGTGTAAATACGGTTTTTATATCTTCTGAATACGGAACAGGATGCTTAATATCACTAACAAAATTAATTTTAGCCACGCTTTCTTGTGAGTCGCTTAATTTTTGGTTTTCAGACAAGAAAAATGTTTGTTTGTGTGCATTTTTCGGAGGCCAAACATCATAAGATTTCCATTCTTTTTTTCCGGTGTCAAAAACATACGCTTCCGGTAAACCGCTATTTTTAGAACCATCTCCTTTTAAGAAATGATTAAAGAATTTTGTTTCTACATCTCTTTGAAATTTAAGAGAAATAGAATCACCAAAATAATAATTACCTACTTTGTTTGCAACCTTATCTCTGGCCCATCCGCCATGATCCCAAGGTCCGAAAACTAATGTGTTGTAGTTATTAGGTTGCTGTTTTTCAATACCCTTATAGGTTTCTAACGGGCCGTATAAATCTTCTGCATCAAACCAACCTCCAACAATCATTGTTGCTACAGATGAAGGCACTTTGTTTAAGTGTTGAATAAGTCCTTTGCTTTGCCAAATAGAATCGTAATTGGGGTGTTCTACAATTTCCTTCCAAAAGAAATCATCAATACGTTCTTTGCTGTCCGCTGTTTTAGTATCTAGCTTATCATATTGAAAATATTCATTTAAGTTTTTTAACGGACCTTTATCTAAAAAGAATTGATACTGGTCTTGTGTTTTCATATCAGGAAATGAATACCAGGCAGAATCTGTAGGTTGATCTTTATACGTTCCGAATAATGAAATTGCTTTAAAATAGCTTAATAAAAAAGCACCGTTATGGTGAAAATCATCAAAGAAAAAATCACCAATACACGCTTGTGGAGAAGCTGCTTTTAATGCCGGATGAGCATCTATAGCTGATACGGTTGTATAATGCCCCGGATACGATATACCCCATGTACCCACATTGCCATTATTATTAGGTACGTTTTTAACCAGCCAATCAATGGTGTCATACGTATCACTGGTTTCATCTGTTTGTTTTCCTGTTTTATTAGGAATATAAGCACGCATATTATCATATACCCCTTCACTCATCCATCTTCCTCGAACATCTTGATATACAATAATGTTGCCTTCTTTCATTAAATTCGGATTCGGACCTATTTTTTTTCTGAATTCATTTTCGCCATAGGGTTGACAGCTATAAGGAGTTCTTTGTAGTAAAATAGGGTATGTTTTACTGGTGTCTTTTGGTGCATATATGGTAGCATGTAATTTAACACCATCTCTCATGGTAATTTTCACTTCTTTTTTGGTGTAGTGATCTTTAACATACGTGTCTTCTTTCTTATCAGTACTATCAGAAGGAGTTTCTTGTTTACAACTTCCAAAGATTAGTAGCAGAGAAAGAATAGCTAATTTCAAAAAATTGTTCATAGTAGGAAATAGTTGTTTACGGGTAAATATATTAAAAAAACAACAGCAATCGTATGATTGCTGTTGTTTGAAGTGGTATTATTTGGTTGGATTCAGAATAACATCTATTCTATCAACGGCATCTTGTAAATGGAAGCGGGTAATTGTATTTCTGGCAGTAGGAATACTTCGTTTAATATCATTTTTTAAACGTTTTAATTCACCTCTTACCACAGGTTTAATATCAGATTGATTAATAGTTACAGCAGTTTGCTTAAAGTAACCTCTATCACTTCTTGGTGCTTGTTGGTTTTTAGCTTTGTTTAATAAAAAGTCAAATCTATCTAAATAGGCACGTTGTAAATTTCTACGATAAGGGTCTATAGCTTTGTTAGTATATATTTCACTCCATATACCTTTTCGTAAATCGTTCATCATTTCGATAAGAGAATAAGCCTTAGTTCCGTTTAAGGTTTCATTCTCAATCATACGAGTTAATCTACCTGTTTTTAAAATTCTGTCTAAAGTTTGTTCTTGTAATCCTCTTATACGTTCAATAACTCCTGAATGTTGAGTTTTACTTATAATGTTTTCGTCAATTAGCCAATTGGGAGTAGCAAACAATTCTTTATTAATAAATTGTAATGCTCTTTTTTGATGTTCTTTAGGAACGTGAGTATACACAGCTCCATCTTGATCAGCAGTTTTAAAGTATTCATAAACCCCTCCAATGTTAGAGCTAACATGTCCCATATATCTGTTAAACTGACCAATTAATTGCCCGTACATAGTTTTTAGTTCTTCATACGTTTCTCCATCTTCAGCTGTCCATTCTTCTAAACGAGGTAAAATACGCTGTAAGTTTTTAATACCGTAGGCACTGGCTTTCATGGCATCATCCCCTAAATCTTCAGTTTGAGAACTTGGATCAATAATATTTCTAACCTGTTGATGTCCGAATCGATAAACAGGATCTCCGGCTTTTTCTTTAATCCATTGATTCAAAACAACTTTTTCTCCTTCAGCAGTTGTATTTAAAATAGGTCTGTATCCCCAACTGATAGCGTATTTATCATACGGACCAATATTAGGCATTAAAGCAACACCTTGGTCTTCAGGTTGAGCAATATAGTTAAAACGAGCATAGTCCATTATAGAAGGAGCTGTTCCGTTTTTTTGAGTAAACTCAGCAGAACGTAACGACTCTACCGAATAGGCAACAGAGCTTCCCATGTTATGAGGTAAGCCTAACGTATGTCCAACTTCATGAGAAGAAACAAAACGAATTAAACGTCCCATGATTTCATCTTTGAATTGGTTAGTTCTGGCATCAGGATTAATAGCAGCAGTTTGAATAAAATACCAATTATGTAATAACGTCATTACATTGTGGTACCAGTTAATATCCGACTCTAAAATTTCACCGGATCTAGGGTCGCTAACATGAGGACCATTGGCATTAGGAATGGGTGACGCTAAATATCTAACCACTGAAAAACGAACATCTTCAGGACTCCAATCAGGATTTTCTTCTTTGGTAGGAGCATCTTTAGCCAAAATAGCGTTTTTAAATCCGGCAGCTTCAAAGGCAACTTGCCAATCTTCTATTCCTTGTTTAATGTATGTACGCCATTTTACAGGAGTAGCTCTGTCAATATAATATATAATAGGTTTTTTAGGCTCTACTAATTCACCTCTTTTAAACTTTTCTAAATCTTCATCTTTAACTTCTAAACGCCATCTGTCTAAGTACGTAACAGATTTACTTTTTTGTACATCCAGTCCATAATCAGTTTGAGAACTGGTAAACCACCCGACACGCTCATCAAAATAACGTCTTTTCATCGGAACTTTAGGTAAGAGAATCATAGAGTTACTTAATTCCATAGAAACAGCTCCAACACTTGCATTAGAGGGTGGTTCTGCAGAAACATACGTTTTTACATGACGAACTTCAATGTTTTGAGGGTAACTACTAATACGATCTATATACGAACGATCTTTATCAACTTTTGAAATTTTATATTGTTTTCTGCTTCGTTGCGGAAAACCTATAGCTTGTACATCTGTTTCAAAAAGAGAAGTAACATCAATTACCGTTGCTGTTGAATCTTTACTAAATGCCTTTATAGGGAAAGCATATAAAATAGGTTCAAAATTAGAGTTAACTACCGCTTCATGAATAGGTAAAATAGAATCTGCTACAACGTTATGAGAAACCACACGTAGTAATATTTTTTCTTGATTTTTTTGCCATCTTAACACCTGTGTGTTTTGTTTACCACCCCCAAAACCAATACCGTTGGCTGTTTTAGCAATTCTGGTAACCATTAACATTTCACGGTTAAGTAATGAATCAGGAATTTCAAATAAGTACTTATTATCTTTTGAATGTACTTTAAATAAACCGTCATCGGTTTTATGATCTTTGGTAACTACTTTTCCATAAGGTTGAATACCATCCTTTTTGGGTTTACTTTTTTCAGCAGTATCTTTACTAGGTTCTTTTTTCTTACGCTTTTGAGCTTCAGCATTAAAAGAAACGCCTAAAGAGAAAAATACTACTAAAATAGATGAGAGTATTTTTTTTGTCATTATGTGTAATTTTATATAAATAAGTTGCCTCCGAATTTAAAACAAAAGCAACTGAATGATTCTTAATTAAATGTTAAAGACTTTAAGAATGGTTTAACATTTAACAGAAAGCTTATAAAAGTTTACAGGAATACTACTATAAGGTGAAGTTTTGATAGCACAGAATTATTCAAAATGCTCTCATTAGTTTTTGGTTTGGTCAAATACACTATATAACGGTAACGTATAAAGTTACGGGTTTAAAAGTTAGTGTTTTTCGGTTACACGTTATTGTGTACTGGCTTTTTTACTTCATAATGTTCCAACCAACCTAGCGGATTAGTTAGATTATGTTTATTAAATTCTAAATGTATTACTCGTCTTTTTTTTCCGTTCGTTGTTCTGTTCGACGCATGTAAAGTCAAAGGTTTCATTAACATTGCTCCACCTTTCTCTATTTCACAAATAAATTCATTTTCTAAAATCCAATCTTGAGAGTCGGCTCGAATTATTCCGTTTAAGTGAGATTTCGGAATTACTTTTAACGCTCCATTGTTTTTATCCGTTTTGTCTAAATGAATTCGTATTGTTATTGTGTCTTGTAAAATCTCAATTGGTGGTTGAACTCCATATTGTCCTTTTTTAACAGTCCAATTCACATAATTTTCTAAATTGACTTTTTTGTCAACTGAAATGCTCAAATCTTGGTGATAGGCTACAAACCAATTCGATTTGCTAGGTTTGTCAAAATAGATTGCTTTGGTCAGAAAATATTCAGATTCGGAAAGGTCAGAAATTAATTCAGTCAGCTTTTTATTAAACAATAAATCGGTTAATTCTGGTATATTTTTGATTAACTGTCTAATCGCAAACAAGTCCTTTGTTTTCATAAACGAATTTTCGTCCTGTTCAGTATTTTCGATACAAGCTAAAATTCTGCTTATTTCATTATCCGAATACAAGTCAGTTAAAACTGAAAATCCATTTTCTTCAAGTTCTATTTTATTCTTTACGTAATTCATTTTTCTGCTTGCACATAACGTGTTTGTGTATGTTTTTTTGCGGGAAAAGGAGGTGAGTTCTTTTCCGTTGATGTGGAAAGATACTTAATAAGATTGAATTTCCGGTGAGGAAATTTAGCCGCAATTAATTGTAACTTTGTTATGTGCTTTTATTCTAATTTATTTTCTCAGGTAATAATGTTTTAAACTCTAAATTGTACTTATTTGATAAGTTCCAATTCAATACGCTATCTCCTTGAAGTTCATCTAGTCTTTTGAGGCTTTTCATAGGTGAATCCTCAGTAATCCTCATTATTTGATGACCATATTTTTCAATTCTATCGCTAGGGAAAATTAAATGTCCATAAACATAGCGTTTTGATTCTTTCCTAAAAATTGATTTAAGTCCTGTATTTTTTTTATATAAATGAACCGATAAATCATACATGAAATTTTCTACCCAATTAACCTCTAAAACTAGAGTTCCATCTATTAAACCTCTTTTGGCTTTTAGATAATAGGATGTGTCAGCATATTCTCTTTTATGTTCCTTAATTATTTTCCATTTCATTATGGACTTTTTTATGTATAGGTTAAATGAATTTGATTTTTACACTTTTAGAGCTGATTTTTATTTATTTAGTTCATTCCGATATAATTCTGCTAACTTTAAGCGTTCAGTTTTGTTTTTCAGTATATTTTGCAGCCACATTTGAGGTTGCTCTGTAGCACTTTTAAATTCCTTATATTTAGATTTGTTGAATTCAGTAAGGTCATACCAATTTTTACTGTGAATGTGTTGAAGTGAATAAATAGCCATTTCTCCGTTCGTTGCACTAAAAAATGGGCAAGTATGAATTTTAGTCTTTGTTGTGTCAGCAAGTTTGGTGATTAAAAATTCAGTCAATTCCTTTTTGTCATTTTTCATAAATTTTTTCCATTCATTTTCGCTAAATACCATAGTCGGAATTTCCCTTTTTTTATCTGAAACGTATTGTGTGCCACCTAAACAACCTCCTTTTTGGAATACCATAAAATTCCATTGTCCTTCAATAGATTCCTTTTGTTGAAATTCTATATTTGCGATTTCTTTGGTGAATTCAGTAGTTTGATTATTTAATTTAGACTTCTTATCTGTTTGATTTTTACAGGGGGCTAAGGTCAAAATTAATAGCAATATTTTTATTAGGCTTTTCATTTTAGTTTGTGTACAACTTGTTTATATGACCAACTAATTTAGTGAATACTTATTAATTTTTATTATGGTAACCGATAACTTAAGCTATTTAAGTCGTAAAAAAATATTGTAAAGTGTAAGTGGTTGAAATACAAAAAATAATTGAGTTTTGCTAAATGTACCCGAATAGTCTCTTAGCACTTCCTGAAACGGTGCTGGTACGGTGATTTTTTACGGATATCATTAATTGTCTTTCCTAGAATGATTATTCATCTAATTTTTAATACTTACTCATAACCGTCACGAGAAAGGATTCTCGCGGTAGCCGTTACTTTGTCATTCGTGCGGTAGCCCTTATTTATTATCAGTTATTATAAGACTTTTATAATCGTTAATCTACTTAATCGAAGCACTGCTGTTTCCGAAAAAAAAGTTTTTAGGGTCGGCAAAAAGCGGTAGCAAATAGACAATCTCTTTTGTGTTTTTTGGTCGAGTGTTAGTTTGTGCGAATTGCAAATGTGATTGGTTGTGTGGGCTGTCATCTTATTGTTTTAATGATAGTTTGAAAATTATTGTAAATTATATTCTCGATTTCTTTTTCTGTTTTGTTATAAACCTGCGAAATATATGTTATCACATATTTAACGTCCTCAGGTTTTGTAGTTCTATTAAACAATGTCGTATAGGGAGCATCGGTTTCTGTTAATAAAAGATTAAGAGGTATTTTTGATATGATTTTCTGTCCACTTTGACTATTAATCATAGAAGTATTAACTGAAAAATAATATCCGTTATCAATTATCTTTTTGAGGCTTGTTAGAGTTCCTGTATACCAATGAAAAATGGCCGTTTTTATATCATATTTTATTAAATATGATAGAACTTCATTTTCTGCTCTTCTTGAATGAAGACTAACGATTTTCTTTTTACCTTTTATTGCATTTAAAACATATTCAAAGCTTTCAATTTGCTCCTCCTTTGTAGATATACCTTCTTTTGAAAAATCTAAACCAACTTCTCCGATATAAGATGTTTTGTCTACATTTCGTTTAAACTTAATACGCTCTCCTTTATGTCTTTCAGTTAATAAAGGATGTAGACCTAAGGCAAATCTAACATACTTGCAATTTTGCACGTGAGATAATCCTATTTCAAAATGACTTGGAAGATTTGTCATACCGATAGTTATGATACAATTACTTTCACATGCTTTTAAAACCTGTTTGGGATTTTTAAACATATCAATATGACAATGGGTATCAATATACATTATAGTTTTGCTCTTTTTTTTAATTCTTGATAATTTGAATCATTAGAATGACTATTTAACCAATCTTCTATTTCTTTTATTGTTCTTACAACAACATTAGAGTAATCATCTAATTTATAGAATGGTAATGTACCATTAATTAACAATTCCCTTTTAATCTTTGTTTGATTTTTTTTGAGTGAAAGGAAGCTCAATAGTGTTTTGACATCTTTCATGCGCTTATTTGACCGAGTATTCTTCCAACTCCATTGATTTTCGTCAAATATATTGTCGCCATAGTATTTTTCATAATCCCAACCAACTTTATGCATTGCAGCTCTTCGATAAATACATGGCATACATTTACCACAGTGATGAGAATCCGAAGTGTCAATAACTAAACTGCTATGCTTTTTATGCCAAAATTTATACCACCAAACTTTATGCCCGCCTTTTCCGCATGAATTAGATAGTTCAACTAGTCCTTTAAAGAAATTATCATTATTATATGGAACAAGCATTTCTCCTTTGGTGTGGAACTCATATGGGTTTTTTACACTTGTTAATATATTTAAACTATTAAAAATAGTATTTACTAAAGACAAAACATGTGGGTGAGTTGTCTTGGTACTACAAGAACTCCTTCTTGAAGGTGATAATGGAATATTTAAAGAAATAGTACCATTTTCTGGAATATGAAATGATTCGTTTGGTGTTAGGTTATGAGCTAGATATGAAGCCATACCAATGAACAAAATTGAACGACTACGGAATGTTGTTTCTAATTTCTTACTACTTCCTCTTTTTGCTCCAATTCTGTTATCAACCCAATCAAAATCGGTACTGATACTAAATTTAGTTTCTAATTGTGAAATGATTTTACGTTGATCGCTATTAGGACCACTCATTGCCACATCAAAGTGAGATACAAGTAAAGTTTTTTTTGAGGTTTTTAACAATTTATAACTACCAACTAGTGAGTCAAGTCCTCCTGAAAATAAGCATATTTTCTCTGGAATAAAGTTGTTTTTATTTTCCAAATCCAAGGGTGTATAAAAACTATCTGAATCTCCCTCAAAAAAATCGACGTTCCAAACATCCCCTGTCAAAAAGGATAGCATTTCATTTATTTTTTTTTTATTTGAATCCCATACCGAGAGGTTACTAACTGGAAATTCAAATTTGATTTCTCTCGTCCAACCATCTAATGATAATTTTTTACGGGGGATAAGCTTGTCAATATTATATATAATAACAGTAAAAAGATAAAATTCAAAAGCAATTGATGTTGCCTCTTTTGTGTAATTGTATAACCTCTCAAAATATGTATTGTCAATTTCTAATCTATAAGAACTATCATCTTCAAGTGACAAAAATATTCTTGAAAATGCACCTTTATCCGTTGCACTTGGCTTTACTATGTTGATATTAACTTTATTCATTATTGAAGACTTTAAGAACATTATCAAATATTTTTTTGGATATTCTTTCACAATCACTGGGATTATCCCAGTTTATAATATCAATTCCTTCAGTTGAATTGATTGTTTCTAGTTCCGAATCGATAAAATCACGAATTTCATCCATTGTTCTATTGCAAACCTCTTCTCCTTTTCGTTCAAATAATTTTTCCTCTATTGGTTGAGATAAGTGCTCAAAAATATATGTACCGAAAAAGCTAATTAAGATAGAATCAATACCTTCTTTAGCTATTTTGGATTGCAATAGTTCATCGATTTCTCCAGAGCTATTTACATCGTTTAAAAGTTCGTTTAACAACTTGTCTAATGCGCTTTTAGCCGCACCTTCATCAAAATTGGTTGTCGCACCACAAATATCATCGAGTAAGAAGTTTATAATTTCTTCTTTACTTCTAGTTGCAAAGTTAGTTAAGCCTTTATCCTCTGCATATGAATTTAAATTACCACTCGAAACAATATTTAAAAAACCACCAAAAGAACTTGCTGTTGTAATAGCTGCCTTTCCTCCTTTTGAAGATTTTCCCGATGACATGCCTCTTCTGCCCCCAGCTGCTTTAATATACTTGTTCAGAATGTTCTTTAATTTTGCATCTCTTTTAGTATTATATTTTGGATTGTTAAGAATCGAAGGGCTCCGAATTTCCTTATCAATACTATTTGCAAAGTTTGAAACAGCACTACTTGTTTGTCCCCAATTGGGGTCGCCTGATACTCCAGGACTAATGCTTTGCGAAGTACCCATTATTTATCTTTTTTAGTTTTATATGTTCTGTATGCTCTACATTTTTTATCTGAACCTAATGTTTTAATGATGCTCTCGACATCTATGCCATTCTTCTCTAGTACAAAAACATTATTCCCAATTGCAGGGGGTAATTGATTTAAATCTGGTAAGTTTTTAATGACATTGCTATATTCTGAAATGAATTGTTTTTTTTCATTCATAAATGCTTGCATAATAGCATGTCCATTCATGTTTTTAGGGTCTTTAATGATACCTTCACAAGTTAGAGTGACTAAATGTTCAATGTAATCGGAAGATTCAAGTATCTCTTCAATTTTTTTAATGCGAGAAGTAATAGTTTTAGTAGCTCTAGATTCTATTAAATCTTTATAAACTTTTTTTACAATTGGAGGAACTAAGTTAGCTGATTGTAAAGAGACACTTAGTTTATCTCTTGAAAGCCAGAAATAATCTCTCAAGTCAATCCTATTGAGTAAAGGTTCCATTTTGAGCCATGTTTTTATATTTTGTTTATCCCAATTTGGGAACTCTTTAATAGCGTTGTCAATGTCATCTAAGTTGGCTTCAATACTTTTTAAAAATTCAGGAAATCCATTTTCAGATGATTGTAATTTGAATAATTCTTGAAAGCGATTATTATCCATATATTCAAGAATCATTAATTTCACCAAAATATCATTTTTGAAATCCTCAATATTAGCTGCATCAGCTAGTTTTTGTCGAATAGTAAATGCATTTAAAAACCTCTTGATTTGTCTTGGATTTCCTTTTAAGCCATCTGTAATTAAAGGTGATAAAGTAGGAATGATAGCAAGATTTGATAATTCTCCTCTAATACCTATTGCATCTTGTATTTGTTGAAAACCAAAAGTAGAATGCCTATCCTTGTTTCTAAAAGCAATAAACTCGGTAATTATATCATCAAATTTACCTTTTAAATCTCGTTGGCAAAAAAGTAATGTCAAATAGGTTTCTACTTCTGTTTCTGATAACTTTGGTAAAATATAAGGAACTTGAATTAATTTTTCTAAATAGTCTGTTACTAACGATTCGTAATCACCAATTTCAGTATCTCTTATATCATTTGCTTTGTAACGATGCTGAATAGCATGCCTCACAATTCTTCTATCAGCACCAATAATAAAGGCAGTTTTCTTAACATTTAGAAATAATTTAATTGCTTCTAAATTATCAATAATCCTGTCAGGAGTACACCTATCAAGGTCATCTACTAGTATTACCAATGAATCAATTTTACATTTATCAATTGTATCTTCAAATTCTTTTCTGAATTCCCTTACAACCTGAGGTGTTTGATTAGTATTTTCTTTATTTGATTTGATTATACTTTTTAGTTCAGACTGAAGCTTTTTCCCTTCTTCACCTTCTAGCTTTTTAGCTAGTTCTGTAGGATTATCGAATAAGTCGGCAAACTTAGATAATCCGTCACCTATTAAACTCATTCCCCCAGTTGCATACGCTTTGGCTAAAGGAATCCCCACGTTTGTAACTGTAAGTTTTCCTAACCTTAACCAATCAACTTTTTTTAGAAGCTTTTTTGCGGCATCAATACCTTCTGGGATTATCTTCTTCTCCTTGATAATACTTTTTAGGATTGTTTCAATTAATGCAGATTTCGCATCATCATATCCTTCAAAAACCCAACCATTAAATGTTATTGTTATAACATTTTCTTTTTCTTGAAGCGAATTATTAAGCATTTTCATTACGCTAGATTTTCCACTTCCCCAATCTCCAAATAGTCCAATAGAAATTGGCAGCATATCTTTATCTGTAACAATATTCTTTATCAATTCGGCATGTATGCCAAATCCTAATAGGTCTTTATCTGTTTCATTATCGTGCCACATATCTATTTATTTTGGTGTAAGGTTATATAATTACGGGATTAAAAATTGCACTCTTTTGCTAATTTTGATTTGTGGGTTAGCTTGTGCGATTTGCAAATGTGTGCAATGTGTGTGGACCTCCCAACTGACCCGAAAGGTAGAGGCAGGTGGGCAAAAACTAATTTTTTTCTTGCACCCATCTTCAATTAATGAGACAATATTTTCAATCTGATTTTTCAAATTTTATAGCCAGGTTTCAATGTTAGATTCGGTCTTTCAGTCTTGTATGCAACAACAGTATAAAAGACATATGTCCTTTATCCTCTTGTTTATTCCTATAAAAGGAAACTAAAAAGATATGATTCCAACAATTTTTAGTTCCCGTGTATTAAACGCTGACGAACCTAGCCAATAAAATTCAAATTTCTTTACGGAAAGCCGTAAATAGGCAAACTTTTATAGTATAAAGGGTAGTTTTAGGTATAATCTGTTAACTTAACAAGTAGGGAAGCCTTCGGCACTCCCCGAGACCGTCCCGCCGCTGGTGGGAAGCCTTCGGTAGTTCCCGAAACCGTCCTGCCATTGGTGGGAAGCTTTCGGCAGTTCCCGAAACGTTCCTGCCGTTGGTGGGAAGCTTTCGGCAGTTCCCGAAACCGTCCTGCCGTTGGTGGGAAGCTTTCGGCAGTTCCCGAAACCGTCCTGCCGTTGGTGGGAAACCTTCGGGGCTTCTGGAAGTTATGCCAGCGAGGCTGGGAAGCTTTCGGGGTTTCTGGAAATCATGCCAGCGAAGCTGGGAAGGTTTCGGGGTTTCTGGAAGTCATGCCAGTGAGGCTGGGAAGGTTTCGGGGTTTCTGGAAGTCATGCCAGCGAGACTGGGAGGGTTTCGGGGTTTCTGGAAGTCATGCCAGCGAGGCTGGGAAGGTTTCGGGGTTTCTGGAAGTCATGCCAGCGAGGCTGGGAAGGTTTCGGGGTTTCCGGAAGTCATGCCAGTGAGGCTGGGAGGATTTTCAATAATCAATGAACAATGATCAATGAATCATAAACCAAGCAAATAGAAGTTATTAATACTGCGTAAGAATTTATATCTTTAGTGGTTTATAAACACCATGATAATTTGAAGTACTTATACACTTTTGTTTTTATTGTTTGTTGGGTGGGCTGTCAACAAAAAAATACGAGCTCAAATGAAGCTACGCAAGAAACGGCTAAAAGTCAGCAAACAATCAAACTAGAACCCAACCGATATAATGTGGCATTTTTAATTATGAATGGCACGTACAATACAGAACTAACGGCTCCTTTTGACATTTTTCAACACACCATTTTTAGAAAAAACATCAAGGCGATGAATGTGTTTACCGTTGCCAATACCCATGAACCTATTACTACATTTGAAGGAATCAAAATACTTCCTGATGTGAATTATTTAAAAGATAGCCTTCCGAAGATTGATATTTTAGTGGTACCCAGTGCAGAACATCATTTAGATACAGATTTAGATGATGAAGCCTTAATTCATTTTGTAAAGAAAGTTGATAAGGAAGCTCAGCTAATTACTTCTCATTGCGATGGGGCATTTGTACTGGCAAAAGCCGGAGTTTTACAAGGGCATGCTTGTACCACGTTTCCTGCTGATATTGACAAAATGAGAACGATGTTTCCTGATTTAGATATTAGAAAAGAGGTGTTGTTTGTACATGACGGTAAATATATTACCTCAGCCGGTGGAGCAAAATCTTTTGAGGCAGCTTTGTACCTGTGTGAGCTTTTGTATGGTAAGGAAATAGCTAAAGAATTGGCAAAAGGTTTGGTTATTGACTGGGATTTAGAAGCAATACCGCATAGTGTAATAGAGTAGTTTATTTTAATTGTACGTGTTTTTATGTAACAAATGTTACATTGTAAAACGGCTTTTTTAACATAAAAAATACAATCAATCCTATCATATTTTAATAATATTGCATGCTTTTGAGCTTGTAAAATAGAAAGTTTACTACTTTAACAATGTTTAATTATATGAAATCACTTATAAAATTTACTTCCGGTATAAAAGGAGCATTCCTTTTATTTTTTGTGTTAATGTTTTCAGGAACACAGCTATTTTCTCAAATATATGAACCTGTAAAATGGTCAACATCGGTTGAAAAAATAACGGACACTGAATTTAACTTAGTAGCCACTGCATTAATAGATTCGGAATGGCATATTTATTCTCAACATGTAGGTGAAGGAGGGCCTATTCCTACTACTTTTTTCTTTACGGAAGATGATAATTATACCCGAGTAGGAGAGGTAGTTGAAGAAAAAGGGCATACCATACAGGATGCTACGTTTAATATGGAAGTAAAATCATTTAGTGATAAAGCTAAATTTGAACAGCGAGTTAAAGTAAAAGATGCTACAGCTACCATAAAAGCATCCGTTGAATTTATGGTATGTAAAGATACCCGATGTTTACCACCAACAGAAGTAGATTTGGTATTTGATTTAACGAAGGCTAAAGTAGTTTCAAAAAAAAAAGAGGTAAGTACTAATACTCATAGTACTTCAAATAAAGGATTACTTTCTATCTTTTTTATCGCCTTTTTATCAGGTTTTGCAGCCTTGTTAACTCCGTGTGTATTTCCTATGATTCCTATGACGGTTAGTTTTTTTACTAAACAGAGTAAAAACAAATCACAAGGAATTAGAAATGCCTTAATTTATGGAATTTCAATCGTAGTTATTTATGTTGTTTTAGGAACAGTTGTTACTTGGGCTTTTGGTGCAGACTCGTTAAATGCGCTTTCAACAAACGTATGGTTTAATTTAATTTTCTTCTTACTATTAGTCGTTTTTGCCGTGTCTTTTTTAGGAGCTTTTGAACTAACGTTACCAAGTTCATGGAGTACTAAAGTTGATGCTCAGGCAGATAGAGGAGGTTTGATTGGTATCTTTTTTATGGCCTTAGCCTTAGCTATTGTATCTTTTTCATGTACCGGACCAATTGTAGGAACCTTGTTGGTAGAATCTGCTTCAAAAGGAGGTACAGCGCCAATTATTGGAATGCTTGGATTCTCAATGGCCATAGCTTTACCGTTTACACTGTTTGCTATTTTCCCGGGGTGGATGAATTCGTTACCAAAATCCGGAGGATGGTTAAACACGGTAAAAGTAGTGCTAGGGTTTTTAGAATTAGCCTTAGCGTTTAAGTTTTTATCGAATGCAGATTTAGTATTGCAGCTGCATTTATTAGAACGCGAAGTGTTTTTAGCTATCTGGATAGCTATTTTCGGAGCACTTTCATTATACTTATTCGGAAAAATACAGTTACCACATGATTCTCCTTTAACACATATTTCTGTAGGAAGATTAAGTTTAGGGTTATTATCCTTAACATTTACAGTTTATATGTTACCGGGTTTATGGGGAGCACCTTTAAATTTAATTAGCGCTTTTCCACCGGCTCAACATTATAGTGAATCACCTTATGGAGTTGGGTATAAAAAAACCGAATCTAATACTATAATGCCAAGTATTAATGTAAACATAATGGAGGAAGGTGAAGCCCACTCTAATTCATTACCAGACGGAGCGCACTTAATGCCTCCTCATAATATTTTAGCGTTTAATGATTACGATAAAGGATTAGCGTATGCCAAGAAGGTAAACAAACCTGTGTTGATCGATTTTACCGGACATGCTTGTGTAAATTGTAGAAAAATGGAGCAAAATGTTTGGGCAAAAGATAAAGTATTGGCTGTTTTAAAAAATGAAGTAGTGTTAATTTCTTTATATGTTGATGACAAACGTGCTTTGGAAGAAGACGAAGTAGTAGAATCTAAATTAAACCCGGGAAAAAAGTTACGATACATAGGGCAAAAATGGAGTGAATTACAAACCATAAAGTACAAAACAAACTCTCAACCTTATTACGTATTAATGGGAACCAATGAAGAGAATTTAATAGCCCCGGTTGCATATACACCGGATGTTGATGAATATTATAACTGGTTAAAAGAAGGAATAGGAGCATTTAAATAATCTTAGTTTGATTATTTTTGAGTGCAGACTGGTTAAGACTAGATTTTTTGTTTAGCTCATTAACTCTAATTGGTTTTCAAAGGAATTCGTGAACCTCCAAAGCCGGTTTCTTTTTCATCAATAGAAAAAGAAAGATAACTAAAAAATGAGTGACAAGCATTTTAGAGATTTCTCCCTAAGGTCGAAATGACGTCAAAGCTAGTAGTTTTTCTTCCTTTAGGGCATAAAAACGACTTGATGGGACATTAATCAAATAATAAAACTCGAAATAAAATTAGTAAAAGCCTCATACGTATGAGGCTTTTTTTGATTTTTTAACCTAAGTATCTAATTGTTTTATAGAGATGAACAAATACCATAAAAACATTGTACCTTTGCAACGGCATGAGAATTAGACGACTTTCAGATTGGTTACCTACTACGAATAAGGAGGTGAAGTTAAGAGGATGGGATGAATTAGATGTAATTCTGTTTAGTGGAGATGCGTATGTAGATCACCCGGCATTTGGTCCGGCAGTGATAGGACGTATATTGGAAAGTTACGGATTGCGTGTGGCTATTGTACCACAACCAAGCGTACATGATAATTTACAGGATTTTACCAAGTTAGGTACCCCTCGATTATTTTTTGCGGTTACCGCAGGGTGTATGGACTCTATGGTAAGTAATTACACCGCGAGTAAACGTAAAAGAGATAAAGATGCCTATACGCCTAACGGAGATATAGGGTTTAGACCTGATTATGCAACTTCTGTATATACTAAAATATTAAAAGAAAAATTCCCTGATGTTCCTGTATTAATCGGAGGTATTGAAGCTTCTTTACGCCGTGTTACCCATTACGATTATTGGTCGGATAAATTAATGCCTTCTATTTTGGAGAGTTCCGGTGCTGATATGCTAGTGTATGGAATGGGAGAGCAGCCGTTAAGAGAATTGGTTGAATTATTACAAAAAGGAGTTCCTTTTGATAATTTAAAAACAATTAAACAAACTGCTGTTTTACTGGATAGAGGTGAAAAAGTACCTAAAAATAAAAATTGGGAAGATGTTGAAATCGCTTCTCATGAAGTTTGTTTAAAAGATAAAAAGGCGTATGCCTCTAATTTTAAAGTAATAGAGCAGGAGTCTAATAAATTATATGCTCGTAGGATTTTTCAGAAGATAGGAGATAAAAACCTGATGATTAATCCACCTTATCCAACCATGACGGAAAAGGAAATTGATGCTTCGTTTGATTTGCCCTACACAAGAATGCCGCATCCTAAGTATCATAAGAGAGGGCCAATTCCGGCCTATGAAATGATAAAATTCTCTGTAAATATTCATAGAGGATGTTTCGGAGGATGTAGTTTCTGTACCATTTCTGCTCACCAAGGTAAGTTTATAGCCAGTAGAAGTCAGGAATCTGTTTTGAAGGAAGTAGATGAGCTAACTCAAATGGAGGATTTTAAAGGGTATTTATCTGATATCGGAGGGCCTTCAGCCAATATGTATCAAATGAAAGGAAAGGTACAAGCTATCTGTGATAAGTGTGTAGCGCCTTCTTGTATTTCTCCGGTTATTTGTAGTAATTTAGATACGTCACATAAACCACTAACAGAATTATATCAGGCGGTAGATAAACATCCGAAGATTAAAAAATCATTCATAGGAAGTGGAATTCGCTATGACATGTTAGTGCCTGAATTTAACAAAAACGCAGATCCGAAAGAATTAGATGCCTATACAGAGGAAGTAATTTCTAAACATGTATCCGGGCGTTTGAAAGTAGCCCCTGAACATACATCGGACCCGGTACTTAAATTAATGAGAAAACCATCGTTTACGTATTTTCATAAATTTAAAGAGCGATTTGATCGAATTAATAAGCGTAAAAACTTAAACCTACAGTTAATTCCTTACTTCATATCAAGTCATCCGGCTTGTGAACCTGAGGATATGGCAAATTTGGCAGCAGAAACGAAAGATATGGGCTTTCAATTAGAGCAGGTACAAGATTTTACACCTACTCCAATGACTGTAGCTACCGTTATTTATTATAGCGGATATCATCCTTATACGTTAAAAGAAATAAAAACGCCAAAAACAAAAGAAGAAAAGTTAGATCAGCATAAATTCTTTTTCTGGTATAAAAAAGAAAACAAACAGTGGATAAAAGATACGTTAACAAAAGTAGGCCGTGCTGATTTGTTAAAAAAATTATTGCCAACTGATACTTCATGGCGAAAAAATAAACCACAAAAAACAAAGAATACTTTTGATGATGCAGTAACTTTTAAAACAGCATCTAAAGAGCCAAGAAATAAATCGAGAAAATTTAAGAAGAAGAGAAGATAGAGGATGAATACAGATATTGTATAATTAAGCCTGCTAACTCTTTAGATGTTTTAGGAGTGATTTAGTATTCAATACATTTTGTATTAAGAATTTAATTGTGTATTTCTTAGTCTGTTTTGTAAGAAAATTATAAAGTAGAATAGAAGATATTTCGTTATGAATACTGAATTATTACCTTAAATTTGATACAATATATTAAAACAGTATGATACCTATGAAATTATACCTCTCTATTATTGCATGTTTATGTTGGTGTGTAACCATATTTGCTCAAGAAAATGATGGTATAGGAAACATCGATGCGCAAAGACCTACACTTACAGAATCGTATTCTATTATTTTGCCAAATATGTTGCAATTTGAAAACGGTTTAGATTTTATAAATAATAAAGCAGTCTATAATACATTTTTACGTGGTTCCGTAACTGATAAGATAGAATTAAGAGCTTCTACAGATTATAGTAATCTGAGTACTGTTGGAGCAAAATTTGTTGTCATGAATCCTGAAAAAACTTCGCTAGGTATTGGAACTTCATTTATTTACAGTAGAAATTTGATAGATAACACCAATGATTTCAGATTAGCAATGTCTAAGAGTTTTTCAAATTTTTTTGTTACCTATAACTTAGGTCATGCTGCCAATTTTTATACTATTTTTTTAGTAGGAACTTCCATAACTGAAAAAGTTAACGGTTTTATCGAATATTATTATGACTCATTTATGAATAGAGTTCATAGCGGTATTACTTGGATTGCACATAAAGATATTCAATTAGATGTTAATGGTGGTTGGATAGGAACAGATGTTTGGTACGCCGGGTTAGGAGTTTCTTTTAGGTTGAGGTAATTATTTTTAGAATCAAGTGGTCTCAAAGAAAATGGGTGTACGACAAATTTCTGCTTTAAAAAAAGGACCGTCACTGCGAAGCAAACACTTTTGCTGTGGTAGCTTCTTTTTATTAAGAGATTATTTCAGTCGTTACTACTCCTTCGAAATGGCCGAAAGGAAATTTGTCGTACACCCGTTTTAAACTTGTTTATCTAAGAGTTTCGTATTTAAAAGATGTTAATTATAATTGAATTAAAGTCTAACTCTTTCTCTAATCTCACTCAGTTTTTCATCAGCTAGTAATTTCCCATCTCTGAAAACTTCTCGCAATTCACCTTGCTGTTCTTCTTCCCAAGTTACTTGATCGTATAAAGTATATTCACCATTTTCGAGAGTTATTTTCAATAAACCTTTAGCTGATTTCTTTGTACCATCATCGGTAATAGGGTCTTTAAAAATTTCACGTCCTTCTCCATCAACTTCGCCATAGGTAGCTTTCATAGCAAAACCAAACGTATCACGAGTGTTGTATTGGTAAGTAAAAGAACCAATTCCTAAAACCACATTGGTAGAAGCGAATCCCTTTTGTTTTAAGCGTTCACAAATTTGAGTAGCTCTTTCAATGGTAATGCTATCGCCATAAATAGCTCCAATATGAGCGTCTAATTCTTTGTAGCCTTTATTATTGGTATTACCGCCAAATGTTTCCCAAAGTAATTGAATTACCCCTTTTTGTTCTACCGCTGTTTTACCGTTAGGATTTCCGCAAATGATGTCTACAGGATCACCACTGTCAGGTCTGATAACTACTTTACCATCTCTAGCAAGTACTTCTTCTTTTAAGTTAGGTAAATATTCAGTAAGTACTTTCCATAAATCCCAAGTATCAGAAACAATAGAAACAATTCCTTTAGGATAAACTTCCGTAATTAAACGTTTAAACGTTTCTTGCTCTTCGGTATTGGTACCCATACACATTACAGAATGTTCAGTGGCTGCCACAGAACCGCCAATCAATTCGTTATCAGAATCTGCATTGTAATACTTTTCTAAAAAGTCAATAGCAGGAATGGTGTCAGTACCGGTAAAACTTAACAAATGACCGGCAGCACTTAATTCAGCAGCTTCTAAACCAGCCATTCCTCTCATAGAAAAATCGTGTCCTTGCCAATCTACAAATTCAGGGGTAGAAGAAGTTTCCGTAGCGTAGCTATCTAATACTTTTCTGTATTGCTTGGCAATGGTTGCAGAATTACAAGGTAACCACACGGTGGTAGATAATAACGTTTCAAAATAATTAGTTAACCAAAAAAACTCAGGTAAGGTGTTATACATGGTAAACATAGGTACTCTTACAGGTACTTCCACACCTTCCGGTAATGCTTTAAAAACCATCGGAACAAAGCCTAAATCATGTAAGGCTTCAATATGTTGAATGCCTACTTGGTTTTCGCCTAAATAATTATTAATTCTTCGGCTGTATTGTTTACAAACCTCTTCTTTCTTTTTGTTGAAGAAATTAGTTTGAAATTCCTCCATAATATATTTTTTAATGAAGTATTGCAATCCGAAGAACACCACTTTTTCAATGCCGTTAATTCTACTTTTTCTTGGCGTCCAGTTTGAATATACTAAGGTAGTTTGGTTAGGATACTGTCTTCTATGGTCTACTTTGTAACCGTCTGTATATAATAATGGATTCATAGGTAAATAATTTAATTTGTGTCAAAAATACGCAAACTAAAATACATACACAACATTTTAATGGTTTATATGCTTCAAAAGAATTAAGAAGTATAAATATACTGGCTAAATAATGTAGAGATGTCTTTTATATATTTTTTACCTTCTACATTTTCAATCATATATGTAGGAATGCTGTTAAGTCCTTGGGTAGCTGCTTTTATTCTGGTTGTAATAGATGCAATTGAGTCAACATCACCACCTATTAAAATTGATTTTTTAAGAGCATCAAACGCGGTAGTACTATGTTTTAGGATGTACAAAACGCAGCCTGTAGTGTATTTTGAATCTGAAGGCATTCCTTTGATACCAGACAGAAAATATGGACTTTTGATAGGCTGGACTCCACATAAAGTCGTATAGTCTTTTTCGGTTAACATTTCATAAGAGCCAACTTGGTCAACGAGCTTAAGATAATTTTGATACTCCTCGTTTAGATTAACTTTTTCAAAGCAATAGTTAATAACATTGTTTTTATCTCCTTTGAGTACAACCAGATATTCGGTAGCTCTGGCAATACACTGGCTTGAGATAATAGCATTAATATTGGGATGGGTAGCATTGGCATTGATTGCCGAATATTGATTAATTAAATCGGGGTTAATAAGACCTAAAGGTACTGATCTCATTGCGGGCGCATTACCGGGATTGGTTCTGTTTTTTTGAAAACTTCTAATTTCTTCTATATTCATTTTTCCTGAATAGTACCAACTCATAGAACCATGTCCGTTTCTTCCATATCCTTTTTCTAATTTGCCTTTTTCATATTCTTCACTCCATTTTTCTATTAATAAATCTTCGTTGAATTCTTTTTTTGAAAGGAGAGCTTTTATGAGTCCGATAGTCATTTCAGTATCATCTGTATATTGCCATTCATGGTAACTATCTGTAAAAAGGTATAGTTTTTCAGGAGGAACTTTGATTTTATCTCTTACATTAATAAAATTTGAAAAATCTACATTTTTTTGAATCCATTCTCTATCCTGAAACTCCAATCCGGCTCCATAGGCATCTCCAATAGCTATGCCTAATAATAAGTTGTATATATCCATTTTAAGCATAGTTAGTATTTATTCTTTTTTTAGTTTATCTCTAACTTCCATTAGGGCATAGCCTAATAAATTATGTCCTCTCCATAAATTAGGATTCAAAGCCTTTTCATTAGATTGCCCCATGCCAATTCCCCAAATACGATCTCTCGGACTTGCTTCCACAATAATTCGATCGTTAGTGTTCAATAAAAAAGTTTTTAACTCCGGATTTTGAGAAAACTTGGCATAATTAGCTTTTACTACAATATCAAATTTGTGTTGATCCCAAATATCCGGAGCAAAGTTTTTAACCTTTCTACCCAACTTTTTGGCATCATGCGGGTGTGATACTTGTAAAATTTCTTGCAGTACTTCATGATCATTAAACACATGTGCCTTACTTACCATCATATAATGTTCAGCCGTAGGGTAGGTAATTCCGTCTATTTCAAAAGAAGCTTCCCACCATTGGCTAAAACAGCTTTTGCCAATGCTACCATCTTTGTTGGGTTGATGTCCCCAAAAGAAAAGAAATTTTAAAGATTCGTTATTGTTATAGCGTTCGGTTATGAGTTTGTTATTGTATTTCATAGTCGTGTTATTAAATAATTATATTGCAATTTTATTTTTTCGAAACAATTATAAATTGGTATTATTAATTTCTACCTCGCTCATTCGGATATAAACTTTTAACTCTATTGCTTTGCCAAAATTCTTTGGTGTCAACATCCATAATGGTTAAGGATCCTGTAAAAGCGGCTCCGGTATCTATATTCCAAACATTAATTGCATTCATCGGTTCCAAACAATTATACTTAGTGGTGGGGGTATGACCAATATAAATTTCTGAGTAATGTGTTAATCTTTCAGGATATAATTTTGAATCCTTTTCAATCCTTTGGTTCATGGTTAATGCCATTTCCCATAAGGTTCTGTCAAAATGATAGTTTAGTTTGAAAGTTTCTTTCTCTACTCCGTGCATAGACGTAAAACCGGCATGGATAAATAACCGATTTTTTGTGTCAATATAATACAGTTTCATTTGTTGGAAAAAAGCTACATGCTCTTGTTTTTGGACATCGGAAAAAGATTCATAGCTTTTTCTGGTTGCTTCCCCGCCATGAGCTAACCAAATCGGATCTCCTTCACCCGTTTTTAACCAATCTTCACACCAGATGTCATGATTCCCCTTAATAAAAATACAAGGTTGTTTTTTAGCCAACTCAATAAGGAACTGAATTACCTGTGCAGACTCACTCCATCCGTCAACATAATCTCCTAAAAAGATAAGAGTATCTTCCGGACTGATGTTTGCTTTTTTTAAAACTTGCGGAATGGCTTTTAAACCTCCGTGTATATCTCCAATGACAAATGTTTTCATTTTTATAATTCTTTAAACTCAATAAATTCAGCAGGAACGTTGTCTGTTAGCCAAACGCCATTTTCCGAAAGATAAAATAAGTGCCCTTGCTGGTGCATATCACCGGAACGTACGGTTAAAATAATAGGAACTCCACGGCGACTGCCTACTTTTATAGCCGTTTCTTTGTTAGCACTTAAATGAACATGTTGTCTGCTCATTTTTTTTAAACCTTCTTTACGGATGGCTTGCATAAACTTAGCTACTGTTCCGTGAAAAAGAAAGTCAGGCGGGGTGGTTACCGGAAGTTCTATGTGAACGTTTTGAAGCGAATGCCCTTGACTGGCTCTTATTTTTGTTTTAGCATCGTTAAAAGCAAAACGTTGTTTATCATTTGTTTTTACCACAAAGTCTAAAGTTTCTTTGGTAAAAGAAACTCCGTGTTTTTTTGATTTTTCTATGAGTTCTTCTATGGAAGCCCATCCGTTGGCATCTAATACCAACCCAATTTTTTCAGGCTGATGTCTTAAAATAAGACTTAAAAATTTACTGATTCTTTTGGTGTCTTTTTCATTCATTGCTTAATAATTTTTTATAAATCGTATAGTTTTCATCATCAAAACAAACAAAGATTACTTCCTCTAAAATAGGGTTGCTTTTTACTGTTTTAATGGCAATTTCAGCAGCTACTTGCTTAGGAAAGCGATAAATTCCGGTGCTAATGTTTGGAAATGCAATGGATTTCAATCCATTTTCTTTAGCAAGTAGCATACTGTTTTGATAACAGTTGGCTAATAATTCTTTTTCTTTTTCATTTTTTTTCCCAATTTGGTATACAGGGCCAACTGTATGTATTACTTTTTTGGCGGGTAAATTTCCGGCGGTGGTTATAACTGCTTGTCCTATTTTGCATGAGCCTTGTTTGCTTCTAATTTGTTGACAAGCATCTAAAATAGCTGAACCACCGGCTCTGTGTATGGCACCGTCAACCCCGCTACCACCTAATAAACTTGAATTGGCAGCATTTACAATTGCATCAGCATGAATTGTTGTAATATCTCCTTTTATGAGGTTAATTATCATGAGCTGCTAATTTTAATTTTCTGTTTACTTCATCATTGGATGACGTATATGGTTTTTCATCTGGAATCATTAAAAGGTGCAATTGTTTGTTTAAAACGTGTTGGTGTTGTTCTTTTACAAAATTGGAGATATCTTCTATTTCCAGAATATCCTCTGTTGCATATTGAATAATTTCTTGGTTTCTGATTCCTAATTGAATAGCGCGTCTTTCTAACTTATTTCCATGTGGGTCGTGATCCGGATCCCATTGTAAACGGATAGAAGAGTTTTTAACATCTTCTTGCCAGGCATCCCAGTTTTCGTAAACGTCTTTTTGAAAACTGGAATACACGGCTTGATTTAAGTAACGTTCAAAAGCCGATCTTTTTAAATGTATGGCTAAAACAACTTCTTGCCCTTCTTTTGTTCCCCATCCGTTCCTATACATCATCCATAAAAAGTTAGGTTTTATCCAAGTCATTCTAGTGTATTTAAAAGGACCTCCAAAATATTGGTTGTTCATAGCAAAATTCCCAATAGCCGGACGATATGATTGGTAAACAATCACTTTTTCTTCATCATATTGCGCCATGATGTGTTGCCCTTTCTCGGGCCATTTTTTTAATTGTTCTTTATATAGCGTTGTTTTTAGTTTCATTTTTTTAATAATTTTTCTAAAGGTATTTGCACACAGTGCACATTCTCAATAGTTTTAAAACTATCGGTGGTAAAAATTTTGGTGAACTGTTTTGCTAATTCTTCAAATCCTTTGTTAAAGATTCCATGACTTACTGCTAAGTATAAATTTCCGGCATTTTTAGCTTTTAACTCTTTTGCTAGTCCTAGAAAAGTACCGCCTCCATCGCAAATATCATCTACTAATAAGCAGTCTTTTCCTTGTAAATCATCAGCATATACTTTAAAACCTGTTAACTGTCCGGTTTTTACATTTCTACTTTTTGAGCATTCAACTACTTCATATTTTTGTAGGTAACTTGCTACTTTATAGATCTTTTTCAAAGCGCCACCATCCGGAGATATTAACACTACATCTTCAGAAATTTGTAGAGTAACTTTTTCAATGAATGTATGGTTGTCTATTACTTTACAGTTATTTAAAAGAGCGGGAGTTACCTCAGAATGCGGATCAAAAACAGTTACCGATGCATACTGTTGTGCATTTATCAAATCTGCATATACTTTTACAGATAAGGGTTCTCCTGATACCATTAATCTGTCTTGACGAGCAGCCGGAAAATAAGGTAGCACTACCTGTAGTTTTTGTACTCCCATATTTTTAAGTGCATTGGTAGCTAATAGTAACATACCCATATTATTAAATGATTGAATGCGATGCGTAATAATCACTTCATTGATGTTTTGTAAATCTGAAGTGATTTTTATATGAGGTTCGCCTCCTGAAAAAGTAAAAGAAGTAAATTCAATTATATTTTCTGTGCCGTATGGAGCGAATTGAGGATCTAAATTTAAAATCATATTGCGTAATTTTAACGCAAAAATAAGAAAGATTTATAGATGTGAAAAGTTTTTTGTGTTTTTTTTACGCAAACTTTATTTCGAAGTGAAATCCGCTTTCTTCCAGCTCTTTATATTTTTGAGCATTAAATTTAAAAAGCTTGGCAGGTCTACCACTGGAAGGTTGGTGAATTTTATCGGTTTCAATGAGAATATCAAAGCTTAGAATTTTTTTTCTAAAGTTTCTGCGGTCAATTTTTTGATTTAAAATGGTTTGGTATAAATTTTCTAAATCAGAAAAAGGAAATTCTTTATTTAATAGTTCAAAACCGATAGGTTGGTAGTTTATCTTGTTTTGTAGCCTCTTTAATCCGGTATCTAAAATAGTGGCGTGATCAAATGCCAGTTTGGGAAGTTTGTGAATAGAAAACCATTGTACTTCATCAGCATCTGTATCCGCATTAATTTTAAAATGATTAGGACTTACTAAACCAAAATACGTAACAGAAACTACTCTGTTTCTAGGATCTCTTCCGGGGGCTCCAAAAGTGTACAATTGTTCCAGATAATCAATGGTTACTCCGGTTTCTTCTTGTAACTCTCTTTGTACAGCATCTTCCAAAGATTCATTTTCCAAAACCAATCCGCCGGGCAGTGCCCAGGTACCTTTAAAAGGTTCAATTCCTCTTTTTATTAATAAAACAGAAAGCTCTTTTTGTTCGTAACCAAAAACAACAGCATCTACAGCAACTTTTATATTTTGTGGTATCTTCATTTAGTGTTGAATTTACACAAAATTACAAAAGTTTTGATGATTTTTTAAAAAGAGTAGATGTATTAAAAAAACACTTCCAATATAAATCAGAAGTGTTGTAAGATAGGTTCCTTGAAAAGTTGGATTATTTTTTATTCCATGTTTGTAAAGCGTTTACTGCTTCATTGGTATAATCAGTAAACAATCCGTCAATGCCGGCATCAAAAAATAAATGATATTCGGCTTCCGGGTTTCCTTTACTCCATTGAGTGTTTTCATTTCTGAAGGTATATGGGTGTACTTGTAACCCGTTATCATGAGCTAGTTTAACAAAGTTAGTTGGAGGTAGTAAAAGTTTATTCCCGGTTTTATCCGTTTTATAAGAAATAATAAAAGGTTTCCACGGACCAATTCCATCTGCATAGGTAGCCGTAAATTCCATTCCTTCTTTAGTGGTGAAATATTCGTAGGTTCTTTGGTCTCCGTTTATATAAAAATCATAAGGAGCTCCGTAAGAAATAAAATCACCTTCAGGTACGTCATATTGTAGAGAGCCATCACTTTTAATATCGTAAGTTGAGATAAGCTGGATAAGTTTTACGTCAATTTTTGAGTTAAGATATTGTAAAGGTTCTACCTCAAAGCATTGTACAAATACACGAGCTTTTTTAGTGTTTAAATGATATTCATTTAACGCTTTTACTAGCTGATCTTCCATAAAGTGAGCGCCAAAAACAGTATTGTGAAAATAAGGATGCTTAATTTCCGGATATATACCTATAGGGGTTGAGGTTTTAGCGTATTTTTTGGCTAGTTCCATAACTTCTTTAAAAGTAGGAATCTCAAATTGGCTATCAAAATTGGTAGGTCTTCCTTTGTAGGCTTGTTTAGCTCTCAGCTTTTTTATTTGAGCTAGCGTAAAATCAATGGCAAACCAATCGGTAACCATTTTTCCATCAATATTCTTAGTGGTCTTTAAACTAGCAAATTCAGAAAGTTCAGATACATTGGTAGTACCTGAAAGCATAGGTTCGTGTCTTACAATTAAATGTCCGTCTTTAGTTAACACCAAATCAGGCTCAATGTAGTCAGCTTTCATTTCAATTGCTTTTTGATAACCTTCTATCGTGTGTTCCGGTAGGATAGATTGTGCTCCTCTGTGTGCTATTATCAGAGGTTTTTTAGAAGGTTCGCTTATTTCATTTTCGTTACAAGAAAAGAATAGGAGGATAGTTCCTAGGGTTAGGAAACCAGATACTAATTGTTTCATGAGGGTTTATTTTTATGAATACAAAAAAATGAAACCAACATAAGGATATTGTAAAGAGAATTTTATTTAATTACAAACCTTGCAATCTTCTTTATCTTGAATTTCACCAACCAGCTTTCCTTCTTCATTTAATACAAAACCGCAACAATCTATAAATCCTTTAGCTATAAGTTTACGTGCTCTTTGTATTTGAGATTTAGTAGTAGGTAAACTTTGATTGAGTTGATGAGCAACTTCGTGTTGTTTTAATCCTTTAATATCGGCTAAAAATAAAGGAGTTCGATATTTTTTTGGGAGACTTTGTAAAATGCCTCGCAGGCAATCTTGTTCAGTATGTGTAGAGGTTTCTATATAGGTTTCAGTTACAATATTGGCTATTTCAAAAGTTTGATTTTTACTATTAAAGTAGTCTGTTATGGAGTTGCGAGCTATACTAAAAATCCAAGGCTTGAGTTTAGAGATATCTTTTAACGTATGAAGTTTTGTGTGAATTTTTATAAAAGAATCTTGTAAAATATCTTCAGTAATTCCTTGGTCTTTTACTTTACTTAAAATAAAAAACTTTACATCTTTAGCATACTGAGCCCAAACTTCTTTTGTAGTCATGTTATAAATTTAATTAAAAAGTCATTCTGAATGCAATTAGTTTAATGGTTTTTATTGCATTCAGAATGAGGGTAGGTTGTGAAATTGAAATTTTATACGTTACTCATTGGTTAATTAGAAAATCATTTTAAATTATATGATTAACAGTTACAATGCGTGCAAGTACAATTATCACAAGTACAGTTTTTACAATCTCCGGTGGCACATCCGTCACAACCGCAAGTACATTGGTTTTTATAATTCATGAGTGTTTATTTTTAAGTTCATATAGTAGACAGAAATAGTTTTAAAAAGATGCATTTACAGTAAAAAATATTTTTGCAATTCTTTTCTAACAGGAAGTTTTTTAATTGCTGAAATATTTGTACCTCCGGTATTTCCTGTAGGAACCCAAATTAACGTAAGGAGAAGAGAAGCAATTATTCTAAAAAATTGACCTGTAATTTCTTTATTATTATTGGTTTTGAGTCCGTAAATGAGCATCCAATAATGAGCTAAAGTATGTCTGTATACATGTTTTTGACCAAGAATGTGGGCGTTTTCAAAATGATAAAAAGGCACTTTAAAGCGGTTGCTTTTAAGTGCCTTTTTGCCTAATAGTAATTGTTTGTAAAATTCTTGTTTACGTTTTGTTGTCATACATTGTTTAAGTAATAGACAACATTTTTGTAAGAAAGATGCATTAATGAACTTTTTCTCCATTTACATAAGTAGCAAGTACTTTTGTATTTGGAATTTCTTTACCTGCTATTTTCATAATATCTTTGTCTAACATAATAAAATCGGCTACTTTTCCAACTTCAATACTTCCTTTTTCATTTTCTTCAAAATTGGCATAGGCATTCCAAATGGTCATTCCTTTTAAGGCATTTTCCCTAGATAATGCATTTTCCATTTGATAGCCATTATCCGGATATCCTTTTAAATCCTTTCGAATTGTTGCTGCATAAAAAGTGTATAAAGGACTTACATCTTCAATAGGAAAATCAGTACCTAAAGCTACTTTTCCGTATTGTTTTAATAAATCATTGTAAGCATAAGCTCCTTTAATTCTTTCAGAACCAACACGATCTTCAGCCCAGTACATATCAGAAGTTGCATGGGTAGGTTGAATAGAAGGTAGTACATTTTTAAACAAATCAAAATCATTGATATCTACAATTTGTGCATGTTCAATACGCCAACGTCTGTCTTTTTTATCTTTTAGTACGTTATTATAGGTTTTCAGCATGATGTAATTAGCAGAATCTCCAATAGCATGTGTGTTCATTTGGTATTTAGAATTAGCAATTCTTTCTGCCAGTTTTTGTAAATTTTCATAGGAATTAACCAACGCTCCAAAATGCCCTTTTTGATCGGAATATTCATCTTTTAAAGCAGCTCCTCTTGAGCCTAAAGCACCATCTGCATACACTTTTACGGAACGAACATTTAAACGATTGGTTTTAATAATTCCTTTGTTAAGGTAATAATCAAGGTTTTTGGGGTTGTTAGAAATCATAGCATAGATACGCATTTTTAAATTACCGGATTGTTGTAAACTATCTATTAATTCAATAACTTGTTTGTCTAATCCGGCATCATCAACAGTAGTTAAACCTAAATCAAAACAAATTTTCTCGGCATCTTTTAATGCTTGAATTTGTTCCTTTTTTGTAGGTTGAGGTACATTGATAAAATTCATAGCATTATCAATAAGCACTCCTGTCAGTTTTCCGTCTTTCTTGATAAATTCGCCTCCCTCAATTTTTGAGTCCGATGTTATTCCTGCTAAATCTATAGCTGCTTGGTTTACTAACATCGCATGTCCATCAATTCTTCTAATAGCCACAGGTGTATGAGGAAAGATACTATCTAATTTTTCTTTGGTAGGAAATTCTTTGAGCTCCCAATCATTTTGATCCCAACCTCTACCGGTAATAAAAGTGGTGTTTTTTTCTTTTTGAAAATCAACTAAGCGTTGTAGTACTTCTTCATAACTTTGTGTACCTACTAAATTTACTTTTTGTTGTTGTAAACCTAAACCATAAAAATGGCAATGTGCATCAATAAAACCGGGATATATAGGAGCATTTTTTGCATCAATAATTTGGGTACTTGTATAGTTGTTTGTTATTTCTTCCGTGCTTCCTACTGCCACAAATTTTCCGTCTTTTATAGCAAAACTTTCAGCTACATTAAAGTTAGAATTTACGGTGTAGGTTTGTGCATTGGTTACTATTAAATCTACTTTTTGAGTTTGCTTGCATGAAATACTTAGTAAAACAATAAATAGCAGGAGGATTGATTTTTTCATTTATATAAACTTTGGTTATGTGTTTTTGCTACTTTACAACACTTGATAAAAAATGCTGAATTGACTGCATTTTTTATTCAGATGACTAATTTATGGAATTTCCCTTTGGTGTAGGAGAATAGTTGTCATTTAGTTGAGAGCGTATCTAACAAAAATATTTAAAATTTGTATTTCTAGGTAATTATGATTGGAAATAATATGATAAAGCTATCTTTTGTTTGAATGTTTAGTTTTATTCTGAGCATTATATACATGAAATGCGATATGGAGCATTGGAATATTTTGTGTCAACTTATTTCAGGACGGGACATAGAGTATAAAAAAAGGAAAACCATTGGTTTTCCTTTATACTATGTAATAGGTAAAAAAATTATTTATTAACAGCTTGTAGTGCAGCATTAAATGCAGGGTCTACATAGGTGCTTGTTAATTGATCAACTTCTTCTTGTGTAGGGATAACTTTTACATCAGGAGTAACTCCAATAGATTCAATAATTTTTCCATCGCTATTCTTAAAAGCCATTAATGGCATATAAAAACTTAAGTACCCATTATTTAATCTATTACCTCCGTTAAAAGTATCTTGACCTCCTAAGCCGGCAGTACCACCATAACTATTATCTCCAACAATAGTAACATGGTTTCCTTGTGATTTAATCATCATGGTACTAATTTCGGCCATACTTACTGAATTCCCATCAATTAAAATAGCAGTAGGAACATTTTGTTTAAGAGCTAATTTATGAGGTTTAGTTTCTACAGGAACCCATGGGCTATAGTTAAATCTACCGTTACCTTCTTTTGTTCTTTGGTATCCCCAAACTTTTTGTTGAGTTACAAATCTTTCTGTAAAAATACGTGCATCAAACACATATCCTCCTCCGTTTCCTCTAAAATCTAAAACTATTTTTTTAGCTGTACCATCTGTAATTTTATTATATAATTTGTCATAAAGGTCAAAAGGTAAGCTTAAGCTTAATGATGTTAACATTCTGTCAAACTCAGTATCTACAGGGATGAAGCCAAACAAAAGTCTTGTTGAAATAAAACCAGAAAGTTTTTTATATCTGGTTATACGTTGGTTATAAATTCCATATAATACATTTATAGCTTCTTTTTGTTCTTGAGTAGTGCTTGGATTTGTAAAATATGCTAGGCTTAATGATCTGATATTATTATAGTTTGTGTTAAAATCAGTTTTTTCTGTAGCAACAAAATTGGCTAATGGAGAAAAGCTATTTTTAAGATCTTCTGTCAATTCAGTATTTTGAAACTTAGTAAATCCTGCTTCATAATTTTTATACTCAGTAGTTTTTATGGTGTTAGAAATTAGTGTTTTAAACTGATTTAGATTCGATTTCATTAAGGTTTCAATTTCAGTTCCTTTAGCGTTATCAAGCTTTTTTAAATTATCAAAAAATGATTGATTTATTCCGTCAGCTGAACTTATGTCAGATAATATTGGGAACTGCTCATCTAAAATAGAGTTAGGATAAACCTCAAATCCACTTAATTGAATGTATAACGTTTCTGGATTATCTTTTAAGAAACCAGCTAAAATAGGTCCCTGTTTTATAATACTAGAAGGAATTAGTTTTTGGCTACTCATAACGCTAGCTACATCAGCCTGACTAACTACAGGGTTACTTCTTTGTTGCCCAAAATTAAGAAACCCATCCTCTTCGGTATATTTATATTCCATTCTACTATTAAAAGCTTCTCGAAGGGAAAATTGGCGATTTGAACCCTTAGCGCTAGGTATCGGAATAGTTACAGCAACATTAAAGTGTTGGTCTATTATATTATTAGTAACAATTTCAGCAAAATATTTAAAAGCTAAATTAGCTTCTTTTTCAGCTAAAATTGGGTCTACATTCCCTTTGTTAAATGTAGAAAGGTTTTTGAACTTAGGGTTATATTCTTTGTAAACATTATCCCAATTTTGATGTTGTTGTTCATTAAAATAATTATAATCATTATTCATGGTATCCCAAAAAGTATTGAAAAGGTCTGAATAGCTGGTTACTTCAGTTCTGTTTAATTCTGAAATTTCCATAGCCTCTTCTCTACAAGCTTGTAGTGTGTATAATGAAAATACAATTGCAAAGACTTGTACTAATTGTTTTATTTTTTTCATAAGTGGTTAGTTTTTAAAAGTTATAAGATACTCCAATACCGTAGTTAGAGGTAGTGTAATAATAGTTAGACGTTTTTCTTAGTTGGTTTTTTTGATTATCAGACAAACCATACATAAAAGAATATTCTACAAACACATTCATGTTTTTGTAAAAATTGTATTCAACTCTGGTTTCAGCTTGAAGTCCGAAATCTACACGATTAAAATGGTTTTCGTTTTTAGCAAAGTCGTATGATTCAGTTACTGTTTTTCTAGGAAATCCGTCAAAGTTTAATTCACCAAAAACTTCTACAGTACTTTCTCTATCTAAAGTATTCCACCAACCTGCGTAAGTACCCGCATAGACTTCAAAGTTAAATTTAGTGTCCTTTAATACATTGTAAAGTGGTTGTACACCTACCATAACCGGAATATTAAAGTATCTGGTTTCATAAAGCGTTGAAACTCCTTCTTGAGTTCCGGTACGTTGATATTGGTAGTTTTTGTTAAGGTATGTTAAGCCGGTTTGAATACTTATGTATTTATGAATTTTAAAATTGAATCCTGCTTTAAAGTAGTTTCCAGTTTTTCCTACATATTCAGTGTTTATTCTATTGTCTGCACTGTAGGTAATATCATTGTTATTTAATCCTCCGGAAAAACTAACTCTGAATTTTTCTTGGGCAGATAGGGAAGTTCCGATAAAGAAGGTTGTAAAAAGCAATAAGAAAGCCTGATGTTTAAAGAATAGTTTTTTTTCATTTGTTTTTTTGTTTTTCATACGTGTTAATATTATGTTATGGTTAAAAAATGATATGATTACCCTGAAAAGGATAAGTGTGAAATTTGTTTGGGGATGATGATTTTCTTAATTTTTACAGGTAAAACAACTATACACAGTGTAACCCTACTTGTTTTATAGTAAATAGTATGAAGAATAAATGAAGTTTACATTATGTTTTTGAGAAATTTGATAGGGAAGAGACGTGCTAAAAGTTTGGTATTAAATACTATGTGTAGGCTTAAGATTGCCTATTAATTCATCTAAATTTTTTTATTTTTTTTCAGAAAAATAAAATTTAAGAGAACTATTTCTTTAAGTTATTTAAAGAAAATGATATAAAAAGAATACTGAAAATAGATAAGAAAAAAGAAAGTATATCTTAGTTAATAGTAAATAAACTCACATCCATAATTTTTATATATGGAAAAGATGATTTACAGAATTTATATTATGAATGTGAGTAAATTAAAAAGGCAATATACAGTAATACAAACTGTAATGGTAATCTTATAAATGCTATTTTTTTTGAGCCAATGGCGGGTCTTTCTCTAAAAACATCCCAAATGTGAATAGGTAAAAACAAAAGCATAAGTACAAAAAACGCCATGGCGGCTTGGTGGGTTGTTTGTTTTATAAGTAACCCAATTCCAATGCTAAACTCAAGTATGCCAACTAAATAATTAACTGTTTTCTTCGGTAAAAAAGAAGGTATAAAACGATTGAAAATTTTAGGTTTTATCAAATGCATAACACCTGCAAAAGCAAGAAATAATCCAAATAAAATGCGAAGTGTTATGATTATGATAGGCATGTTGTATAAAATTTAAGGTTTTACTTTGTCGTTAGTATACAAATAGGTATCCATTAGGTAAATAATACTGGCCATAGAAGCACTTCCTAACTCCAATTCACGCTTATTAACTTTATCAAAAGTATCTGTTTCAGTGTGGTGGTAATCAAAGTAACGTTGAGAATCTGGTCTGTAGCCTACTAAAGTAACATGATCGTCTTTTAAAGGTCCAATGTCTGCACCACTTCCTCCTTTTATTAAATCGTGTAAGCCATAAGGAGCTAACAATTTTCTCCAACTTTGTACTAAGTGTACATTTTTTTCATTAGCATCTACAGAAAAACCTCTTGGAGTGTGTCCGCCGGCATCAGATTCTAAAGCACCAATATGTACTTCACCGTTTTCTTTAGCTAAACGGTTGTACTCTGTGGCTCCGCGTAATCCATTTTCTTCATTCATAAAAAACACGACTCGAATGGTATTTTTTGGTTTTATTCCGTTTTGTTTAAATAAATAAGCTACTTCTAGTGATTGTACAATTCCTGTTCCGTCATCATGAGCCCCGTCACCTAAATCCCAAGAATCTAAATGCCCGCCTACAACCATAATTTTATCAGGGTTTTCACTACCTTTTAGTTCTCCAACTACATTAAAAGAAGGAGCATCCGGTAAGGTTTCACAACTTTGTTTAAAATAGAATTTTAAATTCGGATTTTCTTTTAAATGTTTACTTAGGTTTTCCGCTGCTCGTGAGCTTATAGCTGCAGCAGGAATATGTTGGTTTTCAGGTAAATCTTTATAGCTCATAGATCCTGTATGCGGATAATCGTTAATACCATTAGTCATTGAACGCACAATAACTCCTACAGCTCCAAACTTTCCTACAGTTGCTGCACCGGCAAAACGTTGTCCTACACAACCACCGTAAGCTTCAAAGGTGTGAATGAGTGTATTATCAAAAGCACCATTGTAAAAAACAATTTTACCTTTGGCTTTGTCTCCTAACTCTTGGGCTTCTTTTAAACTTTTTACCTCAATTACCTCAGCCGTTATACCATTGGCAGGAGTGGCAATAGAAAATCCTAAAGCACAAATAGGCACGTTAATTTTTTCTCCGTTAAAAGTATAATTAGCTTCTTCTTTTTCACCACGTACCCAGTGAGGTACCATAATAGGTTGTAACCAAACAGAGTCTAAACCTACTTCTTTCATTACTTTTTCTCCCCATACTACAGCTTGCTCAGCTTGTTTTGAACCGGAAAGTCTACCTCCTATAGAGGTTAAATCTCGTAACCATTCATACGATTTACCTTCTGTAAGAGCTGTATTAAATAAGTGTTTTATATGAGTTGAATCTTTTTTTTCTTCAATAGAAAGCTCGTTTGAGTTTGCTTGGGTGGTTTCAGTTTTTTTTTCTGTTTTACATGAGAATGTAAGGGCAGAAACCGTTGCCAATGTAAGTATAGTTAGTTTTTTCATGTATTTATATAGTTAATAGCTTATAAAACTACATAAAAATATGATTTTAAAAAGTTAAAAGTGTTGAAGGAATGTATTTTATTGAAGAGAACTATATATAATCTAACAAGAATCTACTATGAGTAGAAAAAATAAACCATTTAATTAAGGTGTACTAATTTAGTGGTTATATGTTTTTTTCATAAAGGTTATAAGTAGATAAGGATAATTCTTTTTTACCTACTTTTTGAAATCCTAAATTTTCATAGTAACTACAAAGTTTCGGGTTTTTTGAGTCGGCATCAAGCCTTAAATATTTACAATTGTCGTTTTTTGCATTATTTTCTATTTCTTGAAGTATTTTAGTTCCAATGCCTTTTCCGTTATATGCTTCTCTAACTACTAATGAATGGATGTATTTTGCCTTTTCATTTTGTTCACCCCAGTATAATAAGTCTTCATTTAAAATTCTTACCATTCCTAAATTTTCTTGGTGAGAGTTTTCAACAAAAAAGAATTCATGATTTAGGATACCTTCTTCAACCCATGTTATTTTTTCTTGAGGCGGGTTTTTCCAGTACTGCCAATGATTAATATTCATTTTATTGATTTTTTCGGCAGTTTCTTTAAATAGGGCAAGAACTTCATTTTTATCTTTGATTTCTATTTGCTTAAATACAATTTTCATTAGTTAGTGTTTGGGTTTAAATGGTGTTAAGAGTTTGATTAAAGATAAGAAGTATTTTATATGTTTTCTTTATTGATTTTTATGTCTTTTTTGATAAAGAAAAATCATGGTATTTCAAGGTTAAAATTGAACGTGAATATGATCGTCATGACGTACTGCTTTACAGCCTTGAAATCGAATTTTGTTTGAATTTAAGCCTAATCTTTTTTTTAAATGAGGTTCTATAAAAACTTTTTTTGTAGTTGGATTTTTAGTGATTTGTTTTAACAAAAATTGATTAGCTTCTTCTGAAAATATTAGGTTATCATAAGTGCCAAAGGTTAAGAATTTAGTAAAATCATATTGCCAATATCCTTTGTTTTTACAGTATGATGTAGTTTGTAGCTCTTTTTTATGAGGCGTTTCAAATACACCATAACCGGAAATAGAAGGTTTTAGATTTGTGAGTTTTCCTGAATGAGTTTGATATATAAAGCTAAGATCAATTTTTCTACCATCATTATGGCTTAAATGAGGAAGTAATGGAAAGCCATCAATAAAAGGAAAGTTTGCATCTAAATATATTAGTTGAATTGTTGGGTAGTTTTTGGTAAGAGTTTTTCCTAAGTTTTGTAAAAAGGTATTAACTTTTGGTTTAACATAGTTTCTGTTACATAATACTGTAAGAAAATGATGTGGTTTTACGTATTGATTATTGATAATTTTTTCTCTTCCTAAAATCGGAGTTAGTTTAGGAAGAATAAAAAAACAGGTAATTAGATATAAAATACTAAAAGTGCTATTTGTTTTAACTTGGTGTAAGGAGTGTTACGGAATAAAAAAGTTGACAGTATATATAAAATACCGCCAACTTGTGTGAATATAGTTAATAAGCTAAAAAGGAGTATGTGAAATCCTATTTTTAGCATTAAAATAAAGTGTCAAACTTCCAAGTTAACCCAGCCATAGCTTGAAAACCTTGTACTCCAAAATTGGTATAACGTTGATAGCTATTATTTAGCACGTTTTTAAGATTTAAGAATACAGAAAAATCATCATGAAATTGATATCCTCCGTTAAAGTTAATATCTATATAACTTTTTAGGTCTATTGGAGTGTAAGGTGTTGCAGCCGGACCGTCATATTGCACTCCTTTTCTGGCTCCGGTAAAAAAGAAATTAGCCCCAGCATACCATTTTTCTACTTTATAGGTTCCAAAAATTTCTCCTTTAATTTTAGGCGTGTTCCAAGCATATTCACTATTGGTTAATGTAAATTGATTTACTTCAATATTAGCCCCTACGGTTAAATCTTTTATTCCCTCAAAAGCAACTTCACCAAATATAGATACACGTTTAATATCGTCATAAATAACTCTAAAAGAGTTTCCGTATTCATAACCAAATAAAATAAAAGCATTGCTACCTGTAGTTCTGTTACCGTCAGATTTAGAGTAATTTAAATTGAAGAAAGGCTGGTCTTCAATATTAGCATAACTTCCTTTAAGGTTATAACTAAATTGTTGTCCCATTTTACCACGAACTCCTGCAAAGGCATTATATTTCTCGTTAGTTTGTAATACGTTTAATGTTGGAGATACAAACGGGTTGTCATCACTAAAGTTTTTAAAACTATTATTGTGTAATTCTCCTGTGGCTCCTACGTATACATTGGCAAAATCTTTTACTATTGGGTATGATAATTCAATATCCGGATATACGAAAAATTGATTAGCATTGTTTTCTATATCTAAAGAAAAATACACTTTTCCTCCTAATTTAACAGCTAAATCTTTTATATCAAACTTATACGTTGGATGAAGACCTGCGGTAAAAAAGCTGTAGTTTACTTTGTTTTGATCTTCATATGATTTGTCAAATTTTCCGCCTATGTAATTAAGAGAAGTATGTAATGATAAGTCATTTAAATTTCTATTGATTTGATCTAGAGGAAATTTAAAATCAGTTCCTAAATTAATAGAAAACTCAGCACTGCTAAAGGAGTCAGAGAAAAAAGAAAGCGAACCGTTAGCTTTGTCGATATACGATTCATCAAAATCAATAGATCCGAATAGGTTATAATACCCGTAAGTTTGATCTTCTTCTATGGCATCAATAACTCGGTCTGTAAAATTAATATTACTTGGTAACCCGTACCAATTGTACTTATTTCGTTCTAAATTAAGACCTGCTTCCCAAGTAAAATAACGTTCTATTTGTTGATGTGTAATATCTAAATCTAAATTATAATAGGTACTACTCAATCTGGTGTTTTGAACAGGATCTAACGACATAATGAATCGGGCATAGGCTCCTAATTCACTATCATGACTCATGCTTCGTCTAAAGTATCCTTCTACAAAAGGCGTTACTGTATTACCAAATCCGGCCGATAGGTAATTGGCATATAAACGCTCACGCTTACCTAAGTTAATCTTTTTTAAAGTACCACTTTTAGGAATAAAAGTCGACGCTACAGGAACCGAAAAAATTTGATAATCTAATTTTTTCTTTTCAGTTTCCTTCGTGTGTGTAATAACTGGTTTTTGTTTTATTTTAAAAGCATCAGTAATTTTAGGTACATATGAGGTAACTACCTTAACTACTTCTGTTTTTATAGTATCATTAGCTTTTGTTGTTTTTTCTTGAGCATTTACAATAGTTATTGTAAACATAACAAGTAACCATACGTGCTTTTTCATTGATTTCAAGTATTTAGCTTTAAGTTGTAACAAATTTTAGTTTTGTTTAGTTACTGATTCGTTGGTTTTTGCTTCTTTATTTTTTATCGTATTCAATTCGTTTTGAGCTTCTTCAACTATATCTTTGAATTGAGTAAAGTTTTTAATAATGTTTTCTAAGATATACGTTGCCTGATATGCATCTTTAAGAGCATAATAGTTTTTAGCCATAATTATATAACTCTTAACTCCCCAATACTTATAGTTTGAGTAGTTAGCAATTAAATCTTGTACAGCTTTGTTAGAGTCTTCATAGGCTTTTTGGTCATTTAAAAAGAAAGCATTGTAATATAAACACTCAGCTTTTAGCTCTCCAGTAGCATTTTTATTTAACTCAAAATAATATTCTTCGGCGGTTTCGTAATTATTATTTTTAAATGAGGCTCTAGCTATAATAATTTTAGCATCTTCGCTCACTATCTTGTCTACTTTACCGTTACTTAATACTTTTTCAGCATAAGAAATTGCTTTTTCATATTCATCGTTATTATAGTATCCTTTCATTAAATTACTTTGAGCGAAAGTGATATTTTGCGGATAGTTGGCTTCTTTTTCTAATTGCTCAAGTATGGCTATACCATTTTTCCAATCCTCTTTATCTAAATAAATTTGAGCCAGTTTAGCTAACGCTTCCTCGGTAAATTCATTTTTGGTTTGTTGGGTTACGTATGCGTAATGCGGAGCTGCTTCAGCACTGTTCCCTATTTTATTTAATGACTGAGCTAAGTAAAAATGAGCTTTAAGTGTATTTAATCCGTTAGAAAAACGTTGCAAGTAGTTTGAAAAACCTGCAATAGCTTTGCTGGTATCATTATCTAAAAACTTGTTTTCTGCTGATTGATACGTAGCATTGTCAAGTTCGGCATTGGATACATTTACAAACTTTACAGTTTTTACCCAAGTAGCATATTCATCAACTTTACCTATATCAATGTAAACATTTTTAACATTGGTAACAGCTTGTTTAGCTTCAGAAGAGTTAGGGTATTTTTCCACTACAGCTTTGTATTTTTCTAAAGCTTTTTTGTTGTTGTTATTGTTGTAATACAGTAATCCTTGGCGTAATAGTACATTAGGAATATAACTGCTTTTTGGGTGTTTAGTTATAATACGATCATAAGCAGCTTGTGCTTTCGCAACTTCTCCTTTGGTAGTATAAGTGGTAGCTAATTGATATAGCGCATCATCTTTTAATTGAGAGCCTTCGTATCCATTTGAAATTTTTCTCAGACTTTCAATTTTGTCATCATTCTTTCCTAGGAAACCGTAACTCATACCTGTTTGGTACTGCGCATAATCAGCCCCTATACCTTCTTGTTGAATAACTCGGCCATAGGCAGCAATAGCGTTGTCGTATTGTTTGGTTGCATAAAAAGCATCTCCTAAACGATTTGCAGCATCATCATTAAGCTCGTTATCTTCAAGATTTTTATCTAAGTATTTCTGAAAATGTTTTGCAGCATCATCATACTTTTTCAGTTTAAAGAACGTATATGCTATATTATAATCTAGCTGATTAAATTCTTCGTTAGTAACATCAGTAACTAATAAAAAGTGCGTTAAAGCTTTGTCATAACTACCCGTTAAATATTCAGTTTCAGCTAACCAATAATTAGCCTTATTAACTGTATCAGTATTCTCCGCTTTTGTAGCATTAAAAAAGTAAGGTTTGGCTTCCTGTAATTTTTGTTCATTAAATAATTGAATACCTCTGTATAGCGAAACTTCATTAGCTAGTTTTTCGTTTTCAGGAGTTTTATTGGTATTCAAATATTCCAAAGCTCCAATATAATCTTGTTGATATAAATAAGAGGTAATAAGTAATTCCTTTATTTCTGTTGTTTCAGGTGAAAGCGGATATTTAGCTAAATATTCTTTTAATACCTCAGGAACACTTTTGTACGGGTTACCTTGCTCATAACTTAATTTAGCATAGTTTAACCAAGAACTAGCCGTGATTTGAGAATCAAAATCCATTTCACTGGCATTTTTAAAAGCATTTAAAGCTTCTACTTTTTTATCTAACTCTAAATAACATTCTCCTAAATGGTAATAAGCATTTTGAGCAACCGTATTGGTTCCGTTAATAATTTTATTAAAATTACTAATAGCTGTTTCATAATCTTTTTGTTGATAATAAGCATATCCTAAATAATAGTAATCGGTATTAGTCCATCTACCGCTTTTACCTTTGTAGGCTTTTAAATAAGGAATAGCTTTGTCATACTGCTTTAGGTTGAAATAACTTTCTCCGATAATTTTTGAAATTTGAGATATTTCATTTTTATCCGTTGTGTTTTCTAACAATTTCTCACCTATCTGAACCGATTTGTCAAAACGTCCCGCTTTAAAACTAATGTCTAAAATATAGTAATTAGCCTTAGATTGATACGTAGCATCATCAGCAAGTTGACTTAAATTGTCTTCTGCTTCACCAAAGTTTTCTTGTTTGTATGCAATGTATCCATAATAATATCGGGCATCATTACCATATACCGGATTTCCTAATAGTGTTTTAAAACGAGTTTTAGCGTCTTTTAAGTAATTTGATACTAAAAGACAGTAACCCATTTTATAGTTTAATTCATCTTTTTCTTCCTGTTTAAGTAATTTATCATTTACTTTTTGGTACCAACGTAGTGCATGTGCAGCCTTGCGGTTAGCAAAATAATAATTACCTACATTAAGAAAAGCATTATCTTTTTTGTTGTTATACGGGTGATTGGCAACAAAATTTAATACTTTTTCATTAGCATCATCTTGTTCAAGTTTAATAGCACACATGGCATCATAGTAATCGGCATCTGCTTTTAAGGTCTTATGTGGCTGTGATTCTTCAGATGTTTTAATAAACAATTTTTGAGCTGCCGCATACGATTTATTATTATAAAGTTCTATAGCCTTGTAATAATCAGAACTATTACTTACATTTAGCGCTGTTTTTTGCGCAACAGAATTACTAATACATGCTAATAAAAGCAAAAAGAAAACTTTCTTTTTTAAACAATTAAATCTCATAATTTTTAGTTATCTAGAAACTATAACGTCTGTTTTTTGTTTTTGTTGGAGGGATAAACATCAAAAGTAATAAATGTTGTAGAATTACGTAATAAAATTTTAGTTTTGTAGAAAACAAATCTTATATATGAGCACACCTGTTTTACATCTTGAAAAAGCGGATATTTACCAAGGAGACAATTTAGTATTATCAAAAGTAGATTTTACTCTTAATCAAGGAGATTTTTATTACTTAATAGGAAAAACAGGAAGTGGAAAAAGTAGCTTGCTTAAAACGTTGTATGGTGATTTACGTTTACAAAGAGGTTTAGGAAGTATCGTGGGGTTTGACTTAAAGAAAATGAAAGAAAAAGAAATTCCGTTTTTACGAAGAAAACTGGGAATTGTTTTTCAAGATTTTAAATTATTGAATGATCGTAATGTCTTTGAAAATTTAGAATTTGTATTGAAGGCTACCGGATGGAAAAATAAAGCTAATATGAAAGATAAAATTCATGAAGTTTTGGATAAGGTAGGTATGAAGGAGAAATACTACAAGAAAACCTTTGAACTTTCTGGAGGAGAACAACAGCGTGTAGCGATTGCGAGAGCACTTTTAAATGATCCGGAATTGATATTGGCAGATGAGCCTACTGGAAATTTAGACCCTAAAACCTCGTTGGAAGTAATGGAGCTTTTAAATGAAATTCATCAAAGTGGTAAAACTATTTTAATGGCTACTCACGACTATCAGTTAATTGTAAAGTTTAAACAAAGTACAGTTAAGTGTGAAGGAGGGGAGTTGTTTGAAGTAGTGCAACAAACAATTTAAAATGCTGTCGGTGTTAATTCCAACGTATAATTGGAATGCGTTGCAATTAGTATATAAGCTACAAAAACAGTTAGAAAAAGAAAACTGTATTTATGAAATTATAGTTCTGGATGATGCTTCTAAGTCGGAGCTAACTATATGTAATCAAGAAATTAATAAAATTCCCAACTGTTTTTTTGATGAATTACCCGTAAATATGGGTAGAAGTAAAATAAGAAACATGTTAGCCCAAAGAGCTAACTACGATTGGTTGTTGTTTTTAGATGCAGATGTAGATCCTGTTAATGAAAAATTTATCAGTAGATACCTTTCGGAAATAAATAAAAAAAGAAAAGTTGTTGTAGGAGGAATAGCTTATAGTAAGTATGAAGGGAGTGGAAGTCTTCGTTGGAAGCAAGGGAAACAAAGTGAAGAAAAAAGGATTGAAGAACGAATAAAACTTCCATATAAATATTTTTTTACAGGAAATTTTTTGATTGAAAAAGAAACTTTCTACCAGATATATTTTGATGAAACTATTAGAGAATATGGTTATGAAGACTTAGTTTTTTCTAAGCAATTAGAAAAACATAATATACAAGTTTGGCAAATATTGAATGAAGTTTACCATTTAGGTATTGATAAGAATGCAGCGTTTATAAGTAAAACTAAGGAAGCTTTACAAAATTTAGTTTTACTTATTAAAGAAAAAAAGCTAACCGTGAAAGATGTTAAAATAATGCAGGTATATAGAAAAATACAGTTTTTGAAATTACCTTTTATATTGCATTTTTTTGCTGAGTATTTTGAAAAAAGAGCAGGAAAAAAATCATCTTTGTTTTACTACCAATTATTTAGATTAGCCTATTTACACAAGATTATTAAAAATATGCTGTAAAATTAATGTTTCTTTTTCCCAAACAAGTTCTTCTTTGGCTTTCTTTAATGCTAAAGAAAAGTTTGAGTTAAGTACTGTGTTAATTTTTTTAGCCAATTCTTCCGGAGTTCTTATTGATAAAACGTCACCTATTTGATATTCATTGACTATCGTTTTCATTTCCGGTAAATCCGACACAATAACAGGAACTTCAGCCTGAATATAATCGAATAACTTATTTGGTAAACAATATCTATAACTTAACCCCAGATCTTCTTCTAAGCTAAATCCAACATCAGCTAAAGGAGTTATTTTTTTTAGTTTTTCGGGAGGTAGGTTTCCTAAAAAATGTACGTGCCCGTGTAGGTTTTGACTGGCAACTTTTTGTTGAAGTTTTTCAAAAATGTCTCCTTTTCCTGCTATTATTAGTAAGCAGTTTTCTAAAAGAGGCATGGTATCAATAATAAGTTCTAAACCTCTACCAATATTAATGGCTCCTTGATAAAGAAGTATTTTTTTACTTGTATGCTGAAAAGGAAGTTCACCTACAGAAATATTATTCAAGCTTACCGGAACATTTCTAATAACTTTAAAATTTACACGATATTTATTTTGATAAAAATCAGCAATACTATTACTAACGGTATAACAGTTTTTTATTTTAGGAAGTAAAAATTCTTCTAAGCTTTCCCATATTTTTTTTACTTGTGGACGTTCTACGAGTTCCGGTATCTCCGGAAATAATTCATGACTGTCATATACCAGTTTTTTATTCTGAAGTTTACTCACTAAAAAATTAGGAAGTAAAGTGTCTAAGTCATTCGATAAAAGAATGTCTTTTTTTGAGCATATTAAAAAGAAAAAAAGTCTGAGGTTGAACTCTGCATAAAATAAAAAACCCTTATTAAAAAAAAGCTTAAACCTTTTGGTGTCGTATTTTCTTTGAAGAGGTAGGCTGGAAGGAAGTTTTCTGCCAATTAAAAGAATGGCATAATCCATTTCCAAAAGAGCATTGCAAACTTTAGCTACTCGTTGGTCTGTTGTTATGTCATTAGTTACAGATATGATAATTCTTTTCACCTATTTAAAATAACCGGGTTTATACCTAATGCTACTTTGAATTCTTTTAACAGTCATGGTAAAATATTAAAAGAATAATTAAGGGAGGAAAGATATAAAAAACAAAACCCACTTCTAAAAAGAAGTGGGAAAATTGCTATGAAAAACTATGAAAAAGAAACATAGGCTATGTTTCTTATTGTAATAGACGACACATCTTTAAAAAACTTACACTAAAAAGACAAGTTTAACATATTTTAATAAAAAAACCTGATAAACAATTGTTTATCAGGTTTTGTGTTGATTTTTTTTAGTAAAAAACTTAGAAAGTTAAAGCTTCATTGTTTTTCTTAACATCAGCAGCAGAATCTTCTAAAGCTTGTTTTTCAGCTGCATCTAAGTTGATTTCAACTATTTTTTCAATACCGTTTTTGCCTAATACTACAGGAACTCCGATACATAAATCTGATAAACCGTATTCACCTTCTAATAAAGCAGAACAAGGGTAGATTTTCTTTTGGTCACAAGCAATAGCTTGTACTAAACCAGAAACAGCAGCACCTGGTGCATACCAAGCAGAAGTTCCTAATAAAGCTGTTAAAGTAGCTCCACCAACTTTAGTATCTTCTTTAACTTGCTCTAATCTGTCAGCAGCTAAAAACTCAGTTACAGGAACAGAATTTCTGGTAGCTAAACGAGTTAACGGAACCATTCCTTTATCAGAATGTCCACCTATAACCATACCATCAACATCAGAAATAGGAGCTTCTAAAGCTTCAGCTAAACGATATTTAAAACGAGCTGAATCTAAAGCACCTCCCATACCAATAATTCTGTTTTTTGGTAATCCGGTAGCTTTGTGTACTAAATAGGTCATAGTATCCATAGGGTTAGATACTACAATGATAATTGTGTTTGGAGAATGCTCAATTAAACTAGAAGCAACAGATTTTACAATACCTGCATTAATTCCTAATAATTCATCACGAGTCATTCCTGGTTTACGGGCAATTCCAGAAGTAATTACACAAACATCTGAACCAGCAGTTTTGCTATAATCTCCTGTAGTACCTGTAATTTTAGTGTCAAAACCATTTAATGAAGCAGTTTGCATTAAATCCATAGCTTTACCTTCAGCAAAACCTTCTTTAATATCTACTAAAACAACTTCAGAAGCAAAATCTTTAATAGCAATGTACTCAGCGCAACTTGCACCTACAGCACCTGCTCCAACAACCGTTACTTTCATTTTATATATTATTTTTTTATTGAATAATTATTAATAAGATGCACAAAAATAGCGATTTGCTAATGGATATAAAACAAAAGACCACCTAAATTTAGGTGGTCTTTTGTTTTATTAATTATAACTGAAAATCATTAGTTGATTTTCTTTTCTAAAGAAGATTTTTTTTGAGGGTTTATCTATTTCGTATTTAGGTTCATTGACCCCAAATTCAAAACTTTCTATTAAATCTCCGGTATCTTTATTGATTTGTAATAATATTTTTTTGCCATCTTTCTTCGTGTAAAAGAAGGCGCTATTTTTAGTAGCCTTGAAAGCACTAAATCTTTCTGGAGTATATAAAAAGTTACTTATTTCTTCATAAGTTTCTCCGTTTTTAGATATATAAGCAGCATCTTTTGCATTTTGATCGTTTACAATATTAGCAGATGAAGATACATTAACCACAGTATTTCCCTTTGAGTCTGTAGAAGTATATACTTTTGCGCTAGCCATTGCTAATGCGGCGCTTCCAAAGTTTTTTAATTTCCTAAAACCTTCCCCAGGTGTTTCAAAATATTCTTGTTTAATTAAGTTTCCTGATAAATCTGTAATGATATATTCCCAGTTACTATTAATAAAGTATTTGTTTTCTCTTATTTCAATTGAGTTTATTTTTTTATGATCATTAAAATCAATCTTCTTCATTTGGTCATCACCTAAACCTTTGTCAGGGTTTAAGATGTATAACTTTTTTCCTTTCAATAAAATTAAAGAATTGTTTATTTCATCATAGGCCATTTTATCTTCTTTTTCATCTATTGAAATTTTATAGGCACGTTTTTCTTGATCATTTTTAAAATACTCTATTCTTGTTGGAGTTAGGAACAAATTTCCTTCTTTATAGGTAAACACTGTAAAGTCTTCATCATCATCTACTTCAAAATCTACATTTTTAATAACCTTTTCTGGTTTTTTCCAAATTTTCTTACCTGTATTATCTACTAAATGTTTTTTGTTTTTATAGTAAACAAGATAGCCTTCATCGGTTTTTTCAACGCTTTTTACCTTATTCTTTTTAAACTCTTTTTTCCAAACTTCCTCACCATTATGATAGTCATAAAGCATAGCTCCGTCTTTATGAATTACAAAAAGTTTACCATCTATAAATTGATAGTCAACAAAACCTTCTTCTAATTTAATTGGTCTCTTCCATACTTCTTCACCGGAGTTTGTGTCAAAAGCTAAAAGTTCTTTTCCAATTACTTTTTTACCAATTAAAGATAGTCCCATTGTAAAACCGGCTTTGATAGCTCCTCCAATTAAAGAACTACTTTTGTTTTCAACAGCAATTAAACTTTTTCCATCTTCAGTAAAAAAAAGTTTTCCAGCATCGTATTTTTTTGATAAAATGATATTTCCGTCTAGTTTATTTACCAAGAAAATAGTTTTACCTGCTACAAATGCAATTTTTTCATTATTTTGGATAAAATCTGTAAGACCTCCAAATCCCATGAAACCTTCTAGTTTTTTGTTTGAAGTTATCTCAGATTCCCATAAAATACTATTGTTTTCAAGGCTGGTTAGAAATAGTTTGGCTTTATTGTTTGCTGTTTTAGCAAAGAATAATATGCTTTTTTTGTTAGGAATCAGTTTGTTGTCAATAATAGAAGTATAACTGTTAGTTTTATCATCTATAATCTTTTGACCATTTTTAATATTGAATATAGTTTGATTAAATTTTCCGAATGGAGAAAATGGTATTTCACTGAATGAAGATTCATTTCCTTGACCTAAAGAGTTAAGATTTGCTAATAAACCTGATTCATTAAATTCCCATATTTTTTGTCCAGTTTGACCATCAATTCCGTAAACAGCTCCTTGAGTTGTAACTACAGGAATACCGGTAAGTCTATGAAGATTAATGTCTGTAATTTTACTGTCTAAAGTAATTGTGTGTTCTGGTTGTTTTTGGCTAAATGCTAAAAACGAGACCATGTAAAATAAAAGGAGAAATTTTGCTTTCATAAATTTTGTTTTGATTTTTTGAACTTGAAAGCAAAAATATAAAAGAAAACCTCACAATATTGGTTGTGAGGTTTTTATAATAAGTTTAAATAAAAATAACAAATACTATCTGAAGCTAAAAGCAATACCTGCATTTAATGTATTGTATTCTTGAACCGTATAACTTCCGAAAAGTTTGAAAAAGCCTAAGCTTAAACGAGCTCCTATAGTAGCATTAAAACCACCTGCATCAAAATTTAAGTTTAAAGGATCAGTTATTGTTCTTTGATTTATTGAAGCATTATACGAAATGGTATATGTTCCTAACATTTTTAAGGTTGAGTTTCCTGAATTATAACCAACACCTCCGTAAATATTAAAAACAGGGAAATTTAATGAAGCTAACGCCTGAAAAGTGTATGAATTTAATCTTAGTTTAGCAGCAGAATCCGGAGAAATAGCTATGTTGTCATTAGGATCATCATCATTTATTTGATAGTTAACATTCATATTGGTGTAAGCTGCTAAAAGTGAAACATGAAGCGGTGTTTTTCCTAAAGGTCCAAACCAATCTGTAATTTCTTTTTTCAACCCAAAACCAAATAAATCACCTTTTACATCTTCAGAACCTACTTTAGGTACAAAGCGTAAACTAGCTTCAAATTGCCAAGGAAGCCCTAAGCTAGCTTGAATTGTAGGTGAAGGTATAGCATTTAAAGGTAAGCTTTCTTTAATACCTCCGGGCATATTAAAAGTACCGGTATACGTAATTCCGTTTTCTTGAAAAGTAACAGTCGCTAAGCTTCCGTCGTTTTCAGAACCGGCAACTGTTGCTGAGGTTAAATGCCCAGGAGGACGACCAGGTTGAGTAATAGAGTTTAAGTTTGTAACTGAAAACATTTCATCTTTTGAAGGAACCATTGAAGCGTTTACAGCAATAGAAATATCAAAACCAAACTTTTTATGAACCTTAGCTGTATGATACCAACTATTATTCATGCCATATATAAGTCCTTTCATGGCAGGATTCATATAGGCCTGTGTTAAGGTATTGGCATCTTGTAGGTTTGAAAATAAAATACCTTCAGGACCATTTTGGGCATACAAGCCTGTAAAACTTAATAAAAGAATGAAAAGAGAAAGTTTTTTCATGGGTATATTGTTTTATTTGAATATAAAAATATAAAAAATAAACGGAAGTATGGGGTATAAAAAAAGCCTCGTTAAAAAACGAGGCTCAATGTATTTTGTAGACTATGCGTCAATATTGGCATATTTAGCATTCTTTTCAATGAAATCTCTACGAGGCGGTACATCATCTCCCATTAGCATAGAGAAGATTCGATCAGCTTCTGTTAGGTTATCAATAGTTACTTGTCGTAAGGTTCTGAATTCAGGATTCATAGTTGTATCCCATAATTGTTCAGCGTTCATCTCTCCAAGACCCTTATAACGTTGAATGGTAACTCCACCACCCATTTTTTGAGCAATTAAATCACGTTGATTATCATCCCAAGCATATTCTTTCTTTTGTCCTTTTTTAACTAAATATAAAGGAGGAGTAGCAATGTAAATGTATCCTTGTTCAACCATTTCACGCATGAAACGGAAAAAGAATGTTAAGATTAAGGTAGCAATGTGAGAGCCATCTACATCGGCATCACACATAATAACCACTTTATGATAACGTAATTTAGTTAAGTTTAATCCTCTTGGATCTTCTTCTGTACCAATGGTAACCCCTAATGCGGTAAACATGTTTTTGATCTCTTCGTTTTCAAAAACTTTATGTTGCATTGCTTTCTCAACATTTAAGATTTTTCCTCGAAGTGGTAAAATAGCTTGGAAGTTTCTGTCACGCCCTTGTTTTGCAGTTCCACCCGCAGAGTCTCCCTCAACTAAGAATATTTCACATGCAGCCGGATCCGTTTCAGAACAATCTGATAATTTCCCGGGAAGTCCACCAATACTCATTACCGTTTTACGTTGCACCATTTCACGTGCTTTACGTGCTGCATGACGAGCTTGCGCGGCTAAAATTACTTTCTGAACAATAGTTTTAGCATCATTAGGATTCTCTTCTAAATAGTCAGTTAACATTTCAGAAACAGCTTGAGAAACGGCTGAAGTAACTTCACGGTTACCTAATTTAGTTTTGGTTTGTCCTTCAAACTGAGGTTCTGCAACTTTTACAGAAACAATGGCAGTTAATCCTTCACGGAAATCATCTCCTGAAATTTCAAATTTTACATTTTTAAGCAATCCGGAATCATCAGCATATTTTTTCAGCGTGTTGGTTAATCCTCTACGGAATCCTGATAAGTGAGTTCCTCCTTCATGAGTATTAATGTTATTTACATAGGAATGAAGGTTTTCAGAGTATGAAGTATTGTATACCATAGCTACTTCAACAGGAATACCGCTTTTTTCACCTTCCATAGCAATTACACCTGCTGTTAATTGCTCACGAGTGCTATCTAAATATTTTACAAATTCAGATAACCCTTCAGTACTATGGAATGTTTCATAAATATAATTTCCTTCATCATCTGTATTACGTTTATCAGTTAAGGTAATAGTAATTCCCTTATTTAAAAACGATAACTCACGCATACGAGTTGCTAACGTGTCATAGTTGTATTCAGTAGTTTGTTGAAATATAGATTTGTCCGGTAAAAAAGTAACTTCAGTTCCGGTAGTATCAGTTTCTCCGATTGTTTTTACAGGATACTGTGTTTTACCTCTTTCATACTCTTGTTGCCAAATTTTACCATCTCTATATACGGTAGCTTTTAAATGATCAGAAAGTGCGTTAACACAAGACACCCCAACTCCGTGTAATCCTCCGGATACCTTGTAAGAATCTTTATCAAATTTACCTCCGGCACCAATTTTAGTCATTACTACTTCTAAGGCAGAGACTCCTTCTTTTTTATGGATATCTACCGGAATACCACGACCGTTATCACGAACCGTTATAGAGTTATCTTCATTAATATCTACAGAGATAGTATCACAATGTCCTGCTAAAGCTTCATCAATAGAGTTGTCAACAACTTCGTAAACCAAGTGGTGTAATCCACGAACTCCAACATCACCAATATACATTGAAGGACGCATACGCACGTGCTCCATTCCTTCCAGTGCCTGAATATTATCAGCAGAATAATTTTGCTTTTTTTCTTCGCTCATATAATTGAGTTTTGTTTCTGTTTTCTAATTATATATAAGTTGTAAGGAGCAGACAAAAAGAATTACAGAAAAAAGAGTAGTTCTTTTCTATAAAATAGTCTGTGTCCCCCAAAAAAATAACCGCGATAAGCGATTATCTGAATTACAAATTTACATTTTTTTAACCTTAAAATAAAGTTTTTAAGAGAGTTTGTTAATAAAAAAGAATAAAACAGTAAAAACTTATAAAGCTCTTAGAAGGCTTAAAAAGCACTTTAAAATTAAACTTGAAGATGAAAATAGTTTTTTTAAAATGTCAAAAAGCTAAAAGTTGCTTAGAAGTAAGAAATCGATGTTTTTATAACGTGAGTATTCTACAAACTTATACATAATTAATCGAAAAAATATTTTTGCTTTTATTCATTTTAGGAAAGAGGAGTTGTACTGTTGTTTAAAAAGCAACGGGTGTATATCAAAATAATGTAATTAAAGTTGTTTTAAATGTTAAAAAATAATAAAATATACATTAATTTATTGTTTTTGATGTTTGTTTTATTGCTAATTTAACTTTTTTAACAGTTTATATTTAAATTTTTGTATGTTTGAAAGAATGAATATAAATTAACATTTAAAAATTTAAAAAAATGAAAACCCCCCGATTTTTATTGAAAACCTTATTGGTTTCATTATTGGTAGTAAGTTGTAATAGTTCTGATGAACTAAATACACAGTCAGATGTTTCTGAACAAATTGAGTTAAACTCGGTAAATAAGGAGGAGATAACTCTTAAGTTTATTGACTTAATGCAAAATAAAAAATTTAAAGAAACTACACTTGGTTTATTAAAAAATCAAAAGCCTAGTGTAATTATGTCAGAAATTTTAGAAAAAACAGCTGAGTTTGTAAATGGTCAAGAGTCGTTTAAGAGTTTAGTTAAAAAAACAAGTGCTCTAGAAAAGAAAGCGAACTCAAAAGAAGCTCCTGATAAGATTGAAATTGTTGAAGTTTGGATGAGCAACCCGAAAAACAACCTTGATTTTTCTAACGTGCTGTTTTCTTTTGCTCCTAAAGGAGATGAAAAAACTTGGTCTACAATTAAGGCGTATACATTAGATAAGAAAGCAGTGTACTTAGATGCTAAAGAAGCTCCAAACCAACCTGTGATTGTAATTGAAACAGATGGGTTTGAAACGCTAAAAAGAGAGGTATCATACATGAATCAATATCTTAGAGAGTTAGGGGTTCAAAACATGAGATTTAACGATTCAAAATTAGATTTAAGAGCAACTTCCTCTAGAAATGCCGGTTTAGAAACTACTAAGCTAGATAAAATCAGATTAAATGATGATGAAGAGCCTTGGATAAGCGGAGCAGCAGAAGTTTATGCGGTTACTTCAGGTATTAAAGATGGAAATAACAATCCTGAAATTAAAGTAATACCTATGTATTATTTAGATTATGAGGATACAGATTATTATCCAAATCAAATATTATTATTCTGGGATGATTATCAATATCAAGCAGCAAATATTCAGTTATTTGAAAAAGATGATAATGTAAATTACAAAGATTTGGTATCGGCTATTGTTAATGGAGTTTTTCAAATTATCGGAACAGTTTCTACGCAACCTTGGGTTAATGTTTTAGGACAGGTAGCAGGAGCTATTATTCAAGCAATGCCAGATAGTTGGTACACGAATAATGATGATTACGTAGATTCTTTTTATACAATAGAAAAAAATAAGAGTTACACTAATTATTATGGAGCTAGAGGAAATGCTAAAGTGAATATGTCTCCTTATTATGTAGCTTCAAATTAATTTAATTTGAATAGATAGTTGAAACTGATAAGAACCTCGTTTTTGAACGAGGTTCTTATTCTTAAAAACACCAATTAATAAAAGGTAAATTTCTCTTATTGTTTTTATTCCATAGTCCTATTTGAATGCCTTTGAGAGATGAGGAACTGTTAAAAAGACCAATTTGAATTCCATGCACATCACTAGCGTAATTAAGAACGCCTAATTGCGTTCCTCTGATGGAGAAAGGTTTTTTAGTGTTATTGTTTTGAATACCAATCTGAACTCCTTTTGCTAAAGAGGCAAGATTGAAGGCTCCTAATTGAACTCCGTTTAACTTCTTTGCGTAATTGCCAAGAATTCCACCACTAATACCATTTATAGTATAGCAATTATTTCCTAAAATACTTAAAGCTGCACCATTTTGCTTTTCAATAATATTTCCTATTCCGGAAATTGCTATTCCGTTCATTTTTATAAAGTGTTGACCAATAAAAGCTCCAGAGACACCGTTGACCAATATTTCAGATGTAGAACCGGAGGATAAATTAACTCCATAAACAATTTCAGAGGGTTCAAAATTTAACTCGTTTTCATGTTCTTCATCACTGGTTGATAAAGGAGATTTAGGAATTAATGGAAGGAGTACACCAAGTCCCGGTATTTCTAACCGAATGCCATAAGTTCTGGTTAATGTTGAGTCATTAAAAACGGTTTTAGGAAGTATTCCAAAAGATATTCCTACAATATCAGTGTTTTTAGAGTGTGTAGTCCATAGCGGGGTCCTTAATTTTCTTTGTTGAGCTATTATTACTCCAAAGCTTAGTGATAAGAATAGTAAAAGTATATTTTTCATGATTCAAAAATTTATTGACGACTAAATTATTGTGATTAATTATAGTTGAAATGTGTAATTCACTATGTTTGATGAATAGTTTTGTAATTATCGCAATAAAAACTATCTTTGAATATGTTTCAAAAAGTATTGTTAGAGCGGATTAAGAGGGAATTAAGAGGAGGGTCTCTTAATGAAGAAGTAGCTAAAGTACTAGATATAAGTTACGATGCAGCCCATAGAAGAGTACGTCATAAAAGTAAAATTTCTATAGATGAAGCCATTTTGTTAGCTAAGCATTTTAATTTTTCATTAGATTCATTGTATGGGGAAGCTGTGAGTGGTTATGTTTCAGTAGAAAAAACAATGTCAATTAAAAATGAAGAGGATTTAAAGCTATATTTTGATACTTCTTATGAGTTGTTGGCGGGGACTGCAAAAGATAAAAGCTTTCAATTGTATTATTCTGCTAAGGATATTCCTTTGTTTTACTTAATTGATGGAACTTTATTGAGTAGGTTTAAAATGTATGTTTGGTTGAAGTTATTGTGTAAAGAGTATAGAAACATTCACTTTGAAAACTTTCATCCAAAATTATCAACCATACAATCAGGTAAGCGATTGGGGGATCTTTATAGGTTTTTAAATGTATCTGAAATATGGGATACCACTACCATAAACAGTACCTTAAAGCAAATTCAATTTTATTATGAGGCAGGACAAGTGCCAAATGATATGGCAGTAGATCTTTGTAAGGAATTAAAAAAGCTTCTGAATAAAATTTCTAAAAAAGTATTAAAAAATGAAGGTTTTAGTCTTTATTATAACGAGTTATTATTAATGAATAATAATGTATTGGCGTTTAATGAGGAACAGCAACTCTTGTTTGTTCCTAATTCCATGTTGTCTTATTTTAAAACAAATGATAAAGACACTTGTATGGAGGCTAAAATATACTTAGATAATCAAATTAGACATTCTAAACTGCTAAACACTTCCGGGGAAAAAGAACAAAATATATTTTATTATAAAATGATGCAAAAGATTAATGCTTTGATGAGTTTAATAAAAGCGAGTGGTATTTTAGATTATGAATAAAGAAAAACCTCGCATTAGCGAGGTTTTTTTACACAACTAAAAATTTAAAAGAAACTATATTAATAAGCATCTTCATGTACAGCTTTTATCGCTCTACCTGAAGGTTCGTTTTGGTTTCTAAAGCTTTCATCCCAAGCTAAGGCTGTAGGAGTGCTACAGGCAATTGAGGGTACTGAAGGAACAGTTAAAGCAGCGGCATCACTAGGGAAGTGCTCTTCAAATATTGAACGATAGTAGTATTCTTCTTTGGCTCTTGGTGTTTGAATAGGAAAACGATGTGCTGCATTTTCCATCATTTCATCTGTAACAGCAGTTTCAACTACCTTTTTTAAGGTGTCAATCCAGCTATAACCAACTCCGTCAGAAAACTGTTCTTTTTGTCTCCAAGCCACACTTTCAGGTAAATAGCTCTCAAAAGCTTTGCGTAATACCCATTTTTCCATACGTTCACCGTTAATCATTTTATCTTCAGGGTTTATACGCATGGCTATATCCATAAACTCTTTGTCTAAAAACGGAACACGCCCTTCAATTCCCCATGCCATCAAACTTTTGTTAGCACGTAAACAATCATATTGATAAAGTTTTTCTAGTTTACGAACGTTTTCTTTATGGAATTCTTCAGCATTAGGAGCTTTGTGGAAATATAAATAACCACCAAAAATTTCATCTGCTCCTTCACCGGAAAGCACCATTTTAATTCCCATTGATTTAATAACACGAGCCATTAAGTACATAGGAGTAGAAGCTCTTACGGTTGTGATGTCATAGGTTTCTAAGTTGTAAATAACATCTTTAATAGCATCTAGTCCTTCCTGAATGGTAAAGGTAATTTCATGATGGATTGTTCCAATGTGTTCAGATACTTTTTGAGCGGCAGCTAAATCGGGGGAGCCTTCTAATCCAATAGAAAAAGAATGTAATTGAGGGTACCAAGCATCATCTTTATCGCCAGACTCTACTCGTTTAGAGGCATATTTTTTAGCGATGGCAGAAGTAATAGAAGAGTCTAATCCTCCTGAAAGTAAAACTCCGTAAGGAACATCACTCATTAATTGTCTGTGTACAGCGGCTTCTAATGCTTCGCGTAATTCTTCAATACTTGTTTCATTGTCTCTTACAGCATCAAATTCCATCCAATCACGAGTGTACCAACGTTGTAATCCACCTTCTCTGGTATAATAATATCCCGGAGGAAAAACTTCAATTTTATTACAGTATCCTTCTAAAGCTTTTAATTCAGAAGCTACATAAAAAGTTCCTTTTTTGTCCCATCCTATATATAAAGGAATAATTCCCATATGATCACGAGCAATTAAATATTCATCAGTAGCAGTGTCATAAACCGCAAATCCGAAAATTCCATTTAAGTCATCTAAAAAATGTTCACCTTTTTCTTTGTATAAAGCTAAAATAACTTCACAATCAGATTGCGTTAAAAACTCATGGTCTTCATTTAATGTAGCTCTGATTTCTTTGTGGTTGTATATTTCACCGTTAGCTGCTAAAACAAATCTTCTGTCTTTGCTAAATAAAGGTTGTTGTCCTGAAGTAGGATCAACAATAGCTAAACGTTCGTGAGCCATAATGGTTTTATTATCGCTATAAATACCACTCCAGTCCGGGCCACGGTGTCTGATTTTTTTTGCCATTTCTAAAATCCTTGGTCGTAAAATTTCAGATTTTTCTTTTAAGTCAAATGCACATACAATTCCACACATAATCTTTTATTTATTTTTATTTCTTAGTTATAAATGATAACTCAAAAATTGTTTTAAGTTTTAAATGATGATGCAAACAACGGTATAAACTTTATTTTTTTAAATATAAAATGATATTTTGGTTTTAAAAATAAATTATAAAATGTTTTTTTGTTTCAAATTGTTATGTGTTTTGAAATTATGTGTGCTTTTTTTGTGAATTTATAGGTTATTTTTTGAAAAACTGTTAGATTTTATTCTGATTGATGAGAAACCGATATATAAAAGATGGTTTTTACTATATTCGACATTCGAATTTTTAATTTATATGCGTTTAACTTTCAATATTTTACTTGTATTTTTTGTAGTGATTTCAGCAAATGGAATGAGTTTGCAGAAGGTTCAAAACGATACCATTAAAAAATATATTGATGATATTCGTTTTCTCATTGAAAATAAAGAACAGCTTAAAGAAGAATTTTTAGATGTAAACTATTTACTAAGAAAGAACGAAAATTCAGAAGGTATTGAAAAAGTAGAAGTTTTATTGAAACTGTATTCTGCCTATGTGTTTAGATCTGAACAAGAGGCTAAAAGATACAATGATGAAGCTTGTGAATTAGCAGAGAAAATACATTATCAAAAAGGGAAGTTAAAAGCAGCTTATAACAGAGCTTATATGCTTTTTGTAAAAGGAAACTTTGAAGATTCTTTTAAAAAAGTAGAAGAATTAGGTAGTCACGTTAGTTATGCTGAATATCCTGAAATAAAAGCAGATGTTGATAAACTAAAGTCATATATTTATACAGAAAGAGGAGAGTATGATTTAGCTTTAGAATTAGGTTTGAAATCTTTAGATATAGCTGAAAAGAGTAAAAATGATCATCTTTTTATGAGAGCTTATGCGTCTTTATCTCATTATTATTTAAGAAAATGTAATTATAAAAAAGCACTTAATTTTTGTTTAAAAGGATTTCATTATATATTAAAATTAAAAAAGGCTTATTATATCTATCCTAAGTTAGATGAAATGGCTCGAATGTCTGCAAAACTTAATGATATTGAAGGGGCTTTATATATTTATGACTTTTTTCTTGAGGTAGAAAAAAAAATCCCTCCGGCCGGAAGTTATATACAAAGTGTCGTGTATATGAATATTGCCGATATTTTAATGGCTACCGATCAATTTCAAAAAGCTCAAAATTACTTAGTGCAATCGTTACAAATGATTGATGAGTATCATTATAATTTTAGAGCCCCAAGAGCGCTTGTATTATTAGGTGAATTATACTTAAAGAAAAAAGATACTTTAAATGCTATTGTAGCTTATGAGAAAAGTTTAGACGCAGCAGAAAAAATCAATGCTTTTGATGTCGTAAAATCAAACAGCGCATTATTGGTGACTTTATGTAAAAGAACAAAAAACTTATCAAAAGCATATGAGTATGAAACCTTGTATAAGGTTATTAATGATTCTCTTTTTAGTAATGAAAAAAAACAGAAGATTGCCATTTTAGAAGCAAGACAACAAATAAAAGAGGTAACACAAAAAAAGAAGCTTTTAGAGTATCAAAATAAAATACAAAAAGCAGAAATAAGAACTATATGGGTGGTGTTTGTTTTTAGTTTATTATTTGGAATTTTTATAGTTTGTGTATATATAAAAACGAAACAGAAGAATAAATTTTTATATAAAAAAACACTTGAGCTTGCAGAAGTGCAGTTAAAAATGCGAACAAAAATTGATTTTCTTGAAAAAGAAGGAGGTAAAGAAGAAATAAATAAAAAAGAGCCAATTGCAAAAGTTATTGATGACGATGTGAAAGATGTTATTTTATTACGACTGCAAAAATTAGAAAAAGAACTGTTTTTTATCAATTCTAAATGTTGTTTAAGTGGTGTTGCAGAGCAATTGAAAACAAACCCGAAATATCTATCTCAAGTAATTAATCAAGAAAAAAAGACCAATTTTAATAATTATATTAACGATTTAAGAATTAATTATTTGTTAACCAGGTTGATTGAAGATGAGGAGTTTAGAGATAATAAGTTAAGTTATATTGCTATTTCTGTGGGGTTTAATAACTTAAATACGTTTAACACTGCTTTTAAGAAACGACAGGGGATTTTACCTTCATATTTTATTAATGAACTTATTCAGGATAAAAATTAAAAAGTATTGAAGAGAGTTGGTTTTATAGTAGTTTGTCTTGGTTGATCTAGCTCTTTAAGAGTATTCAAAAACGCATACATTTCGTTGAATAGCCTCAGAATTAATTATTAAATTTGGAGATAGGTTTATCGAAGAAGAATAAAAAAATTGACACATTTTATTGAATACTCCCCAAATATGAGGCGCTGATAGTACGGCATGCTCCGTTAACATCACGGCACGGGACTTTGATACCACGGCACGCTCCGTTAACATCACGGCACGGGTCTTTGATACCACGGCGCGGTACTTTGCTATCACGGCATGCTCCTTTAATGCCACGGCGCGGGTCTTTGCTATTACGGCATAGGACTTTAACATCACGGTACGGGTCTTTATTGTTACGGTATACCCCTTATAAAATTATATTTAATAGTAAGTAAAAGACCCCACAGGTTTTTTTAAGTTTTGTGAGGTCTATATAATACATAGCCGAAATAGTAAGTTGTAAATGCTATAAGATTGATTCGTCTCTTAATTTACACCGTTTTTTTCGTGTTATTTTTCTGAATAAAAATAGTTATCGGGTATTTTTTCTCTTGTAGCGTTGGGCTTTTTCCAATACACCTCTAAGCCTATATTATCAGAGCATTGAAAATACTTAACTTCAAATTTATGAAGTCCTTTGGCTAAGATGATGTCATTTTTTTGGGTAAAGCTAAATGATTTTCTTCCGTCGCTTTCAAAAAGCTCCTTACCGTCAATTAGTAGCTGAGCCCCATCATTTGCGGCAATTTCAAAATTATAGAGCCCGCTTTCAGGAATGTCAATATATCCGGTAAAATCTAGTCCAATCCATTCGTCTCTCAATTTAGGTTCAAGACTAATATTTGAAATATGACCCGATTTGGTTGGGGGTACAGTTGAAAAATCGTAAACAGACCTAAAAATACCTTCATAATATGCGTAGTGAAGCCCTGTAATTAGGTCGTTTTTAGTAAGTTCATAAGTTGGTGTTTGTTTGGTAACTTGTATGGAGGTAGTATAACTAGGAAGTGCGCTTTTTGAGAATGCTTTTACTTTAAACAAAGTACTTTCTGTAATCACAAAAGGTTTGGTAAATTGATTACTTGATTTTGTAGGTTCTGTGCCATCAGTGGTGTAATAAATATCCGTATTTTCTTGGTCGCAAGAAAAAGTAACTTCAAATGAAGTTAGAAAATTTTTCTGATCTGTACCTAAATAAGGAATAGAGGTAATATTGATCGTGTTAGATAAAGGTCTGAATTTAGGATCTTTTCCCCATTCCTTGTTTGGGGTGTTGCTCATTTCAAAAACAAGATTACCTCCTTTTAAAATAGTTTCATGACTAATGTAGCTATAAGGATATGGTTTGCCATTAAGTGTTACCGAATGAATGTATTTGTTTTCTTTTGATAGATTAGTTGCTGTTATGGTGAAGCTATTTCCGTTATCAAGGTGCAAGGTGGCTTTTTCCAAAGCAGGACTGCTTAAAACATAATAAGGACTACCCGGGGTTACCGAGTAAAAGCCTAAACTACTTAATACATACCAAGCAGACATTTGCCCGGCATCATCATTACCGCATAAACCGTCTGCATCAGAACTGTATAGTTTTGATAAAATTTGATGCGTTTTTGCTTGAGTTTTCCATGGCTTTCCAATAAAATTATAGAGGTAAGCGATGTGGTGACTGGGTTCGTTACCATGTGCATATTGCCCAATTAAACCGGATACATCTGAATCTTCAGATTCTTGTTCGGCGTGTGCAGCAAATAAATTATCCAGCCAGTTGTCAAACTCATTTTCTCCTCCAACTAATGTTACCATCGTAGCAATGTCATGAGGAACAAATAAACTGTATTGGTATGAATTACCTTCTGTAAAATTAAAATTGTAGGTTTTTCCAACAGATGAAGGGTCGAAATCTTTATACCATTCACGATTAGAAAAACGAGGGCGCATAAACTTAGTTTCAGGGTCAAATAGATTGGTGAAAAAACGAGCTCTTTTTGAAAATTCGTCATATACTTTTTCATTGCCAATTGCTTTTGCCATTTGAGCAATGCACCAATCATCATATGCGTATTCTAATGTTTTAGATACAGATTGACTGCTTTTGTTAGCAGGCACAAAACCGAGTTCCGTATAATAATTAATTCCTCGCTTAGATACATTGGCACTCGCTACCATTGCTTCTAATAGCAGATTTGCATCGACATTTGTAATTCCTTTTAGGTAGGCATCAGCTATTACAGAAGCTCCGTGGTAACCGATCATACAGCGTGTATCGTTTGCAGCGAGTTCCCACATGGGAATTTCTCCAAACTGTTCGTATTTTTTTCCGAGGGTAACCATAATGTCTCTGGTAACCTTCGGTTCTAAAATGGTTAGTAAAGGATGTAAACCACGAAACGTATCCCATAAAGAAAATACAGTATAGTTGTTGAAATCTTTTGCAGTGTGAATTTTATCGTCCATGCCTCTGTACCTACCATCTACATCGCTATAGAGGTTAGGAGTAAGTAAGCTATGGTATAGTGCTGTGTAAAAAATAGTTTTCTTGTCTTCATTAGTATCAGTAACGTCAATTTTGTTTAATGAATTATTCCAGATTTTTACTGCATTTTGTTTCGTTTTTTCAAAGTCCCAGTTAGCAAATTCTGCATTCAAATTTTTCTGAGCGTTTTCAGTACTTACGGCAGATAGGGCTACTTGAGAAATAATAGTATCTTCTGAAGCGTCAAAATTAAAAGAGGCAATAATCTTTTTACCGGAGAATTCGGAGCCTTGGTTTAAGGTGTCATTTTCTTGAAGTACAGTGTATGATGTAAATGGTTTAGAAAATTTAGCAGCAAAATACTGTCGTTGATTGCCTGCCCAAGCTTTTGAACGTCTGTACCCAACAATTTCTGTGTTACTTATAATTTTCAATTCAGATTCTATGATTGGATCTCTGTGCTCTAAATCGACAATAATATGAGATTCTGATGTTTTTGGGTAAGTGTATTTATGAACGCCTGTTCTAAGTGTGGTTGTTAATTCGGCTTTGATATTGTAATCATCTAAAAGCACGCTATAATAACCTGGAAAAGCTTCTTCATTTTTATGCTGAAACATAGAGCGATATCCGGTAGATGAATCGTTAACCGTTCCGGGGTTGAGCTGAATTTTTCCGGTAGTAGGCATCAAAAGAATGTCGCCCAAATCAGGAACTCCGGTTCCGGACAAGTGCGTGTGAGTAAATCCTATAATCGAGGTATCAGTATAATCATAACCGGCACAAGCAGGCCAACTGGTGTAGTCGTTTCTGGTATCAGGTCCTAATTGTACCATTCCAAAAGGAAGCGTAGGGCCGGGGTAGGTGTGTCCCGGAGATTTGGTACCTATAAACACGTCTACATAGTGTATAGGCGATTTTTTAGTAGTAGAAGTGCAGCTTATAAGTAGAGTTATCTTAATAAGAAAAACTATTTTTTTCATTTGTTTGTATTGTGATTTTTATTGGTGTTTAGTTGGGTATGTTGAAATTTAGTGTATGGTTAAGCAGTAAAATACTAATGTATAATTGGCAAAAAGGCAATACTTTTAAAAGTATTGCCTACCTGATAAAGCAATTAATTCAAACTAATAGCCTTCATTTTGCTTTAAAATATTCCCCGAAGAGTTAATAGCATCTAGTGGTATCGGGTAATAATTATTTCTATTGGTAAAAGTAGCGCCACTTAAATAGCTTCTTTTACCTGCTTCGTTAGTTACATAATTGTTCAGCGTTTGTTCAGCAATCCCCCAACGTACTAAATCAAAAAAACGATGACCTTCAGAGGCTAGTTCTAATCTTCTTTCAAAGCGAACAGCTTTAATTGCATATTCTCTACTAGGGAAAGTTGTATATGGATTGATGAGATAATTAGCCGCATTTATTCCATTATTATTTTTTACAAATCCATTTGGATTAGCAGCTCTTTTACGAATCTTATTTACTAATGCCATGGCGGCATCTAATTCATTGTTCTCTGCGTAAATTTCTGCTCTCCATAACAACACATCAGAGTATCTAACAAGGGGAGTGTTAATGGCATTGAATGCTCCGGAAACCGAAGCGCTCATCATGCCTTCTTGAGATTTTAAATATTCATGTTTTTTACCTACATAAGGTCCTCCGTATCCTTGATCTCTTATCCATCTCATTCCTGGCATAGGTCCCCATTCTAAATACTCAATTCCTCTTCTACCAACCGTCCAATCTAATCTAGGGTCAAGAGTACCATTATATGGAGTAAAGGTTTGGTCTGAGGGAACTCCTTGGTCACTGGTTACATCACTGTCATTAAAAGTGTCTAAAAGAGGAAGTCCGTTAGCATCTGTTTTAAAGGCATTTACTAAATTTTGACTTGGTTGAAAAAAACCACAACATCCACCTCCCGGAGCGTCGCCCAAAGGAGTGTAAGGATGGTTCAGTCGGTTTCCTGAGTTTCCATTCCAAACACCTTGTCCACCATCATTTACCGAGTTTTGAACAGCAAAAACTGATTCGGAATTATTTTCTTTTTCAGCATTAAAATTGTCATGATAATTAGTAACTAAAGCATAAGGCCCATTGTTTATAATATCATCTAGTACTGGTTTTGCAGCTATATGATCGTTTTGAAACATATGTGCTTTAGCTAGATAAACTTTTGCCGTCCATGAATTAGGTCTCCCTTTATCGTTTTGAGAATTAGGTAGGTTACTAATAGCAAAGTTTAAATCATCTTCTATGAAAGGCCAAGCGTCAATGGTATTAGAAGGTACTTCTGTTGCTGTTTCGTTTACAAACGGAATATTATTCCATATTTTTTTTGCATCCATATGGTAATGGGCTCTCAGAAAACGAGCCTCTGCCATTAAAGGAACAATTTTGTTTGAGGAAACCCCATTGTTAAGAGCTGCTGTTGCAGAAAGTAAGGTTTGATTACACTTGTTAATCCCGTCATAAATACTGTTCCATTTTCTTGATAAATAAATATTGGTTGTCCCTGGAACATAGCGTTCAACATCGTTTAAAGGTGGTTGATCTCCACTACTAGAGCCTTTATGAAAATCGTCAGAGGCTACATCACCTAATGCCCAGTTAGAGGCAGGTGCCCAAAAGTAGTTCGGATGCCCGTCTAACATAGCATAAGCACTAATTAATTGTTGATTTACCCATACTTCATTTTGGGGAATAACTTCTTCTGTAAGTCTTCCTTGCGGGGTTATATCTAAATCGCTATCGCACGAAGTGGTTAATAAGAAAACCATAGCTATAGCTGTTATAAGTTGTTTTTTCATCTGTTTATATTTATTGTTTTTCATTGGTCAGATGTAACCTTTGATATTTAAAATAATCATTCTACTGTGTGCTTAATAATTATTTTAAATATTTCGGTTTCATAATTTTAAATTTTATAATGATAGGTTGACTCCTAAAAGAATAGTTTTAGCAACAGGGTAAGCACCTCTATCAATTCCGATATCTAAATTAGCACCACTACCTCCATAACTTTGTAAGTTAATTTCAGGATCTAAACCAGAATATTTTGTCCAAGTAATCAAGTTTTTACCCTGTACATATATTTTACAACTGTTCATACCTAGTTTTTCAGTAAGACTCTGCGGAAGGTTATAGGCAATTCTAATATTCTTTAAACGTAAATATGATCCGTCTTCTATGTAATAGGTGCTGGCACTAGAATAATGTTGCGCAGGATTATTGGTCAGTTTAGGTAAAACTGCATTCGGATTGTTCGGAGTCCAAGATCCATACAAGTATCGTTCGCTTTTCGCTCCCGGGAAGCTATTGAAATCAGTAAAAAACTTGGTGAAGTTATAAATGTCATTTCCTTGACTTCCTTGAAAGAATACAGAGAAGTCAAAGTTTTTGTATTCTACCCCTAAATTTAAGCCATAAGTAAAATCAGGATGAGGGTTTCCTATAAAAGAGCGATCGTTGTCGTTAATAATACCATCGTTGTTAAGATCTCTATATTTAAAAGTACCAATGTCTTTTCCATTATAATCAGCGGCATTATCACGCTCTTCTGCATTTTGAATAATTCCATCAATAGTAAAACCATGAAAAGAAGCTAAAGGATATCCTTGTTGTGTTCTTGAAGGAAACGTTTCTCTGGCAGCATTTCCTGATATAAAGAAATCAGGATCGTTATTTAATTTAGTAACCGTGTTTTTATAGGTTGAAATATTAGCAGATGCTGTAAACTTTACATCGTTACTAAACTTTTGATTATAGCCTATAGAGAAATCCAGTCCGTTGTTTTCCATTTCTCCGATATTTCCATATTTAGGGCTGGCTAATCCGTTTAAAGTAGTATTGCTTGGTAGTTGTAATAGCATATCAACAGTTTTAGCCTTGTAGTATTCTAAACTGAAGGTTAGTTTATCATTAAATAAAGAAGCATCTAGCCCAATATTTAAGTTTGTAGAGGTTTCCCATTTTAAATCCGGATTACCTAAAGTTTGTAGAAAATATCCGGCAACCACTACATTATTACTTCCTGTAATATCATAGTTTCCGGTAGTTTCACTGTTTCCGTACAGATTGGCTATTCTACCCGACGGAACTTCCGGGTTTCCGTATTCTCCATAACCAACTTTTATTTTCAAATCATTAAGAAAAGAAACAGATTTCATGAACTCTTCGTTGGAAATTCTCCAAGCAACACTGTAAGAAGGGAAAATACCGTACCTGTTGTTTTTTCCGAAATTAGAAGAACCATCTCTACGAAAGGTAACAGAAGCTAAGTACGTGTCATTGTAATTATAATCTAGCTTTCCAAACAAAGAAAAAAGAGCACTTTTACCTCCGCTACCTCCGTTGGTTTGAGTTCCTGTTCCTACACCTAAATATCTATAATCTACATTATTGGTAAAATACTCCGTTCTGGAAGCATTAAAACCACGAGATAAACTTTTTCTAAATTCCGTTCCGGCTAAAAGTTCAATTTTATGATTGCCAAACTTCTTTTTATAGTTTAATGTATTATACCAGTTAGTTCCAATGGAGTAAAACGTACTTTCACTAAAGCTGTTTACAGCACTAGGTTCACTTACTTCCGGGTTTAAAAAACTAAAAGCTGATTGATGAAAAGCATTGTAGTCAACTCCAATGTTACTTTTAAAGGTTAAATCTTGTGTTAGATCAAGTTCTCCGTAAAAAGTGGCTAAAGCTCTTAGAATTCTACCAATATTATCTTTATTTCTAGTAGCATTGGCTACTGAGTTTACTCCGTTACCCAGTCCGGCACTTTGTGTACCGGCATAATTTCCGGCAATATCGTATACAGGTAAAATAGGATCTGCTCTGTATAAGAAAGAGATATCGCCTCCGGTAGTTTGATTATTGGTGTTATTTACTTTTTCAGAATAGGTAAGGTTTAAAGTTTCGCCAAAGCGCAACCCTTCTTTAACTTTAAATTCAGAATTTAGGTTTAAATTATAACGTTCAAAAGAGGAGTGCAGGGCAATACCTTCTTGTTTTAATAGACCTAAACCTGCATGAAATTTAGATTTTTCTGAGCCTCCGGATAAGCTTAAGTTATAATTTTGAACTAATGCAGGGTTGAAATATTCATCAAACCAATTAGTTCCTTCTTTATTAGCTCTGGTTATTTTATTTGTTAACGGATCGTAAGACGCAAGATTGGCTGTTGAAGCTCCGGTAGGAGTTAGATAATTAGGAAGAACAGGGACCTCTCCATTTCCGTATTGCGGGTGTGAAGGTGCTACGCCATCATTTTTAAAACGTTGCCAAATGGCATTTGCAGCCTCTTGCGGGTTTAAAAATGTTGGGAAATCAGAAGTTGATACATAGTCTACTCCGGTATTGGCATTAAAAACTAATTTAGTAGCGTTTTGATATTTTCCATTTTTGGTAGTAATGATGATAACACCGTTACTGGCTCCAACTCCGTAAATAGCGGCAGAAGAAGCATCTTTTAAAACCTGAATAGATTCAATATCATTTGGATTTAAAAGGTTTAAACCTGATTTAGTAGGAATTCCGTCAATAACATATAAAGGATCGTTATTGTTAATAGTAGCAAAACCTCTAATACGAACCATGGTGTCTCCACCCGGCCCACCTTGTGATCCAATGGTAACTCCGGAAACCTGTCCTTGTAAAGACTGCTCAACACTAGTTGGGGCAGTTGCAGTTACATTTTTCATTTTTACAACAGCTACTGATCCTGTAATGTTTTTTGTACTTTGTTTAGTGTATCCGGTAAGTACAACTTCTTCCAGTTTATTGGTTTCTTCTAGTAATTTTACAGTCATAAAATTCAAAGTTCCTACCTGAACTTTTTGAGTTTTCATACCAATAAAAGAAAAAACAAGTGTTTGCCCTTTGGTAGCATTAATAGAAAAAAGTCCGTCAAAATCGGTTTCAGTACCTGTGGCAGTTCCTTCAATTAAAATAGAAACGCCCGGTAAAGGAGAATCACTCGAGTCAGTGACTTTTCCTTTTATAAGACTCGTTTGAGCCTGGACTATATGTGTCAGAAATATGAGTCCAAAAAGTAAAATATTTGTTATGCAAAAATTTTTCATAGATAATTGGTTAATTTGTTAAAATTGTAAATATTCCGCCCCCTAGGTGTAGCACAACATGTGTATTACCAGCTGAGTAATTGTTGTAGGAAACCAAAGTATTTTAAGAAATTTAGATTTTGTTTTTTTTTGAAAGGAATAGGTATCAAATTCATGAATTTTATAATAAAAAGGTTTTTAAGGAGGGTAATTGCTTTAAAATAGCTGTTTATGTGTAGGTTACCTGTTAGTGTTTAGAATGAAAATAATTTAGATTATTTTAGTTGGGGTATGACGGTCTTGGATTAATTCTTAAAATGAAAAATCAAAAAACATTATTTTTTTTCTTGTATAATTAAAAATCTATTATAAATTTGCGTTATTATGACAATGCAAAACAACATATGGTGGTGGAACTCTCTTAACTCCGATTAAGTGGGCAAAACCTATATGTATATATAATAAATTTAAAAAGGCTTATCTCACGATAAGCCTTTTTTGTTTTTAACAATACAACTAAAATGAAAAAAACTAAGTTTACAACAATTTCAAAAAAGCAACTGGCAGATACTGTAACGCCTGTTGGCTTGTATTTAAGATTACGAGATAAATATTCTAACACACTGTTATTAGAAAGTTCTGATTATCATAGTAAAGAAGAAAGCTATTCTTTTATATGTATTGAACCATTGATAAGTATGAAAGCTGATAAAAACACGTTTTCAGTTACTGCAAAAGGAAAAGAAACAGACAGCTTTACAATTGACAGAAATTTTAACCAATTATTTAATGACTTTACACAAACGATAGACTTAGATTGTGATGCTGAAGTAAAATCATTTAACGGATTGTACGGATATACAACCTACGACAGCGTTCAATATTTTGAAACTATTACTTTACAGGTAAAAGAAGCTCCTTCTGCTATTCCAATGATGCAGTATAGTTTTTATAAGTTTATCATTGCTATTAATCATTTTAATGATGAAATGACTTTGATAGAAAATGTAGAAGAGAATGAAACGCCAAGATTAAATGAAATTGAAACAATTATTAAAGCACAATCATTCAATACTCAAAAATTTGAAATTATAGGAGAAGAAACTTCAAATTGTACGAATGATGATTTTAAGGAATACGTAAAAAAAGCCAAAGCACATTGTAAGAGAGGAGATGTTTTTCAATTAGTATTATCTCGCCAGTTTCAACAACAATTTAAAGGGGACGAATTTAATGTATACAGAGCCTTGCGTTCAATCAATCCTTCTCCATACTTATTCTATTTTGACTACGGAAGTTTTAAACTAATGGGGTCTTCACCGGAAGCACAAATTAAAATTAATAAAGGAAAAGCAATTATAAATCCGATTGCCGGAACTTTTAGACGAACCGGAGATATGTCTGAAGATATTAAATTGGGTAAAAAACTATCAGAAGATAAAAAAGAAACCGCAGAGCATGTAATGTTAGTAGATTTAGCAAGAAATGATTTGAGTAAACATGCCGATAATGTAGTAGTTGAGGTATTTAAAGAAGTACAATATTTTAGTCATGTAATTCACTTAGTATCTACCGTACAAGGTCAAATTAAAGGAAACCCAATAAAAATTGTAGGAGATACTTTCCCTGCAGGAACATTGAGTGGTGCTCCTAAATATAAAGCAATGCAATTAATTGATACGTATGAAAATCAATCCAGAGGTTTTTATGGAGGAGCAGTAGGAATTATTGGTTTAGATGGTTCGGTAAATTTAGCTATAGCCATTCGATCTTTTGTAAGTAAGAAAAATGTGTTGTACTATCAGGCAGGTGCCGGAATTGTAATTCATTCAAGTGAAGAAAATGAACTGCAAGAGGTTAATAATAAATTAGCAGCATTAAAAAAAGCGCTCATTTTAGCAGAAACTATTTAAACACAACTAAAACCTAAAAACAGTAATATGAATATTTTAATATTAGATAATTACGACTCATTCACCTATAATTTGGTGCACATGGTTGAAAAAATTACAGGAACGTATCCGGATGTCTATAGGAATGATGAAATTAGTATTGAAGAAGTAGGAGCTTACGATTTAATTATCCTTTCACCGGGGCCCGGAATACCTGATGAAGCCGGGATTTTAAAAGAAGTTATTAAAACATATGCGGGTAAACGTCCCATATTTGGGGTTTGTTTAGGATTACAAGCTATAACAGAAGTTTTCGGAGGAACTATTATTAATATGAACGAAGTTTTTCATGGTGTGGCTACAACAATGAAAGTAATACAAAAAGACGCAGTAATTTTTAAAGATATTCCGGAAACATTTTCTGCGGCTCGTTATCACTCATGGATTGCTTCAAATGAAAATTTACCATCCAGTTTAGAAGTTACGGCTGTTGATGAAGAAGGTGGCATTATGGCTATTAGGCATAAAGAATACCTATTAAGTGCAGTACAATTTCATCCGGAAAGTATTTTAACAGAAGTAGGAGAGCAATTGGTAAGAAATTTTATTAATGCTGTGAGTAAGTAAAAGCAAACAGTTAATGGTTAAAACTCTTCATACAAGAAGTTAAAAACTGAAAAAAATGAAAGAAACCTTAGAAAAACTATATCAACATGTACGCTTAACTAAAGAAGAAGCCAAACAAATGTTGATTAACATAGCCAAAGAGCAGTATAATGAAGCTCATTTAGCCTCTTTTTTAACTGTTTTTATGATGCGCCCTATTACGGTTAGTGAGTTGGCAGGTTTTAGAGAGGCATTACTGGAATTAGCTATACATGTTGATTTATCAGATTATAATACGATAGATATCGTAGGTACTGGGGGAGATGGAAAAGATACTTTTAACATTTCAACCTTAACCTCGTTTGTAGTAGCCGGAACCGGACAAAAAGTAGCAAAGCATGGTAATTACTCGGTATCTTCAAAATCAGGTTCATCAGATATGTTGGAGAGTTTTGGATATCAATTTACAAATGATGAAGCAACGTTAAAATCGCATTTAGAAAAAGCAAATATTTGTTTTTTACATGCCCCTAAATTTCATCCAGCTATGAAAGCAGTAGGACCGGTGAGGAAAGCATTAAAATTAAAAACCTTTTTCAATATTTTAGGACCTCTAGTAAATCCTAGTTCACCACAAAATCAATTATTAGGAACATTTAATCTTGAAGTAGCACGCTTATATAATTATATACTGCAAGAAGAAAAATCGAATTATGGTGTTGTGCATGCTCTTGATGGTTATGATGAAATTTCATTAACCGGAGGTTTTAAATTATTCACTAAAAATGGTGAGCAATTAATTACTCCCCAAGAATTAGGTCAAAAAGCATTGTTGCAGTCAGATATTTACGGAGGAAATTCAGTGGAAGAAGCAGCTAAGATTTTTGAAAAAATAATAAGTGGAGAAGGAACAGAAGCTCAAAATAGTGTGGTGTTAACCAATGCAGCTTTTGCCTTAACTATTATAGATGATACCAAAACCTTTGAAGAAGCTTATGAAGAGGCAACAGCTTCATTAATTGGGTTAAAAGCAAAGGAATGTTTAAAAAAGTTAATTACTAATTAACAATTACAAATTACGAATTAATAATTTTGAGTTGCTGATTGAAAAAAATAAAAGAAAATGAAAAAGGACAATATTATTCAAATCAAAAGTTATGATTTTGCTGTTAAGATTGTGAATCTTTATCAGTATTTATCAAGAGAAAGAAAAGAGTTTGTTTTAAGTAAACAGTTGTTACGTTCAGGTACATCAATCGGAGCAAACATAGAAGAGGCTATTGGAGGACAAAGTAGAAAAGATTTTTATTCAAAATTAACCATCTCATATAAAGAAGCTAGAGAAACTCATTATTGGTTACGTTTGTTAAGAGATACGGATTATCTATCTCAAAAGGAATCAGACTTGTTGTTGGATGATATTGAAGAAATTTTAAAAATAATTGGAAGTATTCAAAAAACAATTCGTAATTCATAATTGAAAATTGCCAATTATGAATTGTGATACTATTAAAAACAAAATCAAATTATTAAAATTGGGAGTTAATAATTCCTAATTTGTAATTTTTAATTAAAGAACATGACAATACTAGATAAAATAATAGCATTTAAAAAGAAAGAAGTAGCAAAGATTAAAGCAGAGGTATCAGTAAAAAAACTGGTAGAAAGCCCTAACTTTAAAAACACGTCTTTTTCATTAAAAAAATCGTTGTTAGACCCTTATTCTACAGGAATTATAGCTGAATTTAAAAGACAATCACCATCTAAAGGAATTATTAATGATAAAGTGTCTATTTCAGAAGTAACAGAAGGTTATTTAGAAGCTAATGTTGCTGCTCAGTCTATTCTAACAGATACTTCATTTTTCGGTGGAACTATTGCTGATTTATTAGAAGCGAGAATAATCAACCAACAAAAACCTATTCTACGTAAAGATTTTATTGTAGACGGTTTTCAAATTGTAGAAGCAAAGGCTATTGGGGCTGATGTAATTTTATTAATAGCTACTTGTTTAACATCTGAGGAACTGAAAAATTACGGTCAGTTAGCTAAAGACCTTGGATTAGAAGTTTTATATGAAGTACATACACAAGAAGATTTAGATAAAATTTCAGATTTAGATGATAAAATTATCGGAATAAATAACAGGAATTTAAAAACATTTGAAGTTGACCTAGAGCATTCTATAAAATTAGCAAGTCAAATTCCTGACAGTACTATAAAAGTGTCTGAAAGCGGAATTTCAGATCCAAGAATTATTACCGGATTAAAAGAATACGGATTTCAAGGGTTTTTAATTGGAGAAAATTTTATGAAAACTGAAAATCCGGGATTAGCATGCCAAGAATTTATTAGCCAAATACGATAAGTTTTTAAAATGAATGAAAGTTATATCAATTCTTTTTCACCAATAGTAGGTGATGAACCTAAAGTTTTACTGTTGGGAACAATGCCGGGTAAAGAATCATTAAGGTTACAGGAATATTACGGAAATACTAGAAACGCATTTTGGAAAATCGTTTTTTCTCATCTAAATGTAGTACCTGTAAAAGACTATGAGGAAAAGAAAAAGTTGATACAACTAGGTAAAATAGCTATATGGGATGTGTGTTATACAGCCATTAGAAAAACAAGTCTAGATGCAGATATAAAAAATGAAAAACCTAATGAAATTGAAGCGTTTTTAAAGTTACATCCTTCTATTACAACCATTGGATTTAATGGTAAAAAGGCAGAAAAATTATATGATAAATTTTTCAAGAGGCATGACGCAATTGACTATTTCACATTGTTGTCAACAAGCCCGGCTAATGCAAGGTATACCTTTGAAGACAAGTTAAATAATTGGAAAACTATTTTTGAAAGATTATGAAGTTAAAAGTTTGCGGAATGAAATATGTTGAAAATATAAAGCAAGTAGCCGAGTTACAACCGGATTACTTAGGTTTTATATTTTATGAAAAATCAAAAAGAAATTTTGAAGGAATCATTCCGGATATAGATAAAAAAATAAAAAAGGTAGGGGTTTTTGTGAATGAATATTTGGAGATTGTTGTTTCTCTGGCAGAAGAATATAAGCTGAATGCATTACAATTGCATGGAGATGAGTCTGTAGCCTATATAGAAGAATTAAAAAAATATTTACCTAAAGTAGAAATAATTAAGGTATTCGGAATAAAAGATTCGTTTGATTTTAATCAACTACAACCGTATGAAAAGGTAGTAGATTATTTTTTATTTGATACCAAAGGAGAAACAAGAGGCGGAAACGGAGTTACGTTTAATTGGAAGTTATTAGAAAATTACACTTCGGCAAAGCCGTACTTTTTAAGCGGTGGTATTGGTATAGAGGAAGCAAACCTTATACAAGAGTTTATGAAAACTCCCTATGCTAAAAACTGTAAAGTAATAGATGTGAATAGTAGGTTTGAAACTGAACCGGGAAAAAAATCAATAGAACAACTAAAGAAATTTAAAAATAGAGTAGCAAACGATTTTGCGAAAAATTAATGCAATAACAACGACACTAACAACTAAAGAATATGAAATTTCAACCTGATGAAAATGGATATTATGGACAATTCGGAGGAGCATTTATCCCTGAATTATTATATCCGAATGTAAAAGAGTTAGAAGATAATTATTTACAAATAATTAATTCGGAGGCATTTCAGAAAGAATATAAAGATTTACTAAAACATTATGTAGGAAGACCCAGTCCTTTATATTTAGCCAAACGTCTTTCTGAGAAATATGGAGCTACTATATATTTAAAGAGAGAAGATTTAAATCATACAGGAGCGCATAAAGTAAATAATACTATTGGCCAGATATTAATAGCCAAGCATCTAGGAAAGACTAAAATATTGGCAGAAACCGGAGCCGGACAGCACGGAGTGGCTACTGCAACAGTATGTGCCTTAATGGGGTTGGAATGTGTGGTATTTATGGGAGAAACCGATATTAAACGTCAAGCTCCTAATGTAGCACGAATGAAAATGTTAGGAGCTACTGTGGTTCCGGCTACCAGTGGTAGTAAAACATTAAAAGATGCTACCAACGAAGCCATTCGTTATTGGATACAACACCCGGATACGTATTATTTAATAGGTTCTGTAGTTGGGCCACATCCATATCCGGATATGGTAGCGCGTTTACAGGCTGTAATTTCTGAGGAAATGAAAGCGCAATTAAAAGAGCAAACAGGAAAAGAAAATCCGGATGCTATTATTGCTTGTGTGGGAGGAGGAAGTAATGCAGCAGGAGCTTTTTATTATTATTTAAATGATGAAGAGGTAGAGTTAATAGCTGTTGAAGCAGCAGGATTAGGAGTAGATTCAGGAGAAAGTGCAGCTACATCACAGTTAGGAGAAGTAGGCGTGATTCATGGAAGTAAAACAATTTTAATGCAAGATGAATACGGACAAATAGTGGAGCCATATTCTATTTCAGCCGGATTAGATTATCCGGGAGTAGGTCCGTTACATGCCTATTTACACGAAACAAAACGAGCAATATTTATGAATGCCACTGATAAAGAAGCGTTGGATGCTGCTTATGAGTTAACTAAAATAGAGGGGATTATTCCTGCCCTTGAAAGCGCTCATGCCCTAGCTGTTTTACCTAAAATGAATTTACACAAAGATCAAGTAGTAGTGGTAAATTTATCAGGGAGAGGTGACAAAGATTTAGAAACCTATATTAAACATTTAGAGTAGTCGGTCATTCCGAACGAAGTGAAGGAATCTCAAAATTGAGATTGCCACGTCATTTCATTCCTCGCAATGACATACTTAATGTTTTTTAGAATAAAGTGAGAAATCTCAGATAAATAAGATTTAAACGATTTAGAAAATCATGAACTCAATACAACATACATTCAATCAAAAAGATAAAAAATTACTTTCAATTTTTTTTACAGCCGGGTTTCCAAAATTAGAAGATACCTCGCGTATTATTTCTGAATTAAGCAAAAGTGGAGTAGATTTTATAGAAGTAGGGTTGCCGTATTCTGACCCGTTAGCTGATGGACCTACAATTCAACATAGTAGTTCTGTAGCACTTAAAAACGGAATGAACTTAGATGTGGTTTTTGAGCAGTTGACGGCCATCAAAGACAAAAATACAACCCCCTTGGTTTTAATGGGGTATGTAAATCAGATTATAAAATACGGCGAAGATGCTTTTTGTAAAAAAGTAATTGATTGTGGTATTGATACGGTAATAATTCCGGATTTACCCATGATTGAATACGAAAATCATTATAAAAAACTATTTGATGCCTATGGGATAAGTAACGTGTTTTTAATAACACCACACACTTCAGAAGAGCGCATACGAAAAATAGATGCCTTAACAACTACATTTATTTATGTAGTAGCATCTGCTTCTATAACCGGAGCAAAAGGGGAGGTGTCTGATGAACAGGTTGCTTATTTTAAAAGAATTCAAGCAATGAACTTACAAAGTAAATTGATTGTAGGTTTTGGAATATCAGATCATAAAACATTTTCAGAAGCATGTAGCTATGCAAATGGAGCCATTATTGGGTCGGCATTTATAAAAGAATTAGATGCAAGGGGAATTGATGGAATTGAAAACTTTGTGAGAACTGTTAAGAATTGTTAAGGGAATGCTAAAATTTATTAAAAGTACGTTGTAATAAAGTAATTTAGTAACGTAAATTTAATAATATGCCTACTAAAAATATAATACCAATAATTGTAATGTTATTAAGCAATTATTTGGTTGGACAAAACACTTTAATTCGAGAACCTAAGATTAGCCCGGATGCTTCACAAATGGCTTTTAGTTATTATGGAGATATCTGGGTTTATCAATTTTCAAATCAACAAACAAAGCGCTTAACGATTCATGAAGCGTATGAAAGTAATCCTGTGTGGAAACCAAACGGATTAGAATTGGCTTTTTCTTCTAATAGAAAAGGGAATGATAATGTTTTTACGATTCCGGTAAATGGAGGTTTTCCAAAACAACTTACCTATTATCCAACAACAAATACCCCAACAGATTGGAGTGGAGAATCTGTTATATTCACTACAAATAGAGTATATAAAGGACCGGAATGGGATGCTCAAATATATTCGGTAAATGAAAATGGAGGAACTCCTCAACGTTTAATAACTGCCTATGGAGAAATGGGAACGGTTTCACCTAACGGAAAATTAGTTGCTTTTGCTAAAGGAGCTTGTAGAATTTCAAGAGAAGATTATTCCGGTTCCGCTCAAAGAGATATTTGGATTTATAATAAAGAAACACAGCAGTATTACCAAATAACAACCAGTAATAAAAATGACCATTCGCCGGCTTGGGATGCGGAAGGAAATTTATATTATATAGGGGCTGAAAGCGGTAGATATAATATATATAAACAAGCTATTGCTGCTAATGGTGAAAAAAACGGGCAACCTACACAACTTACTAATCATACAGATAACGGAGTGCGTTCGTTCTCAGTTAGTACTAATGGAACTATTGTTTTTGCTTCAGGAATTGATACCTACTTATTAAAAAATAATAAAGAAGAAAAACTAAAACTATCTATTCCTTCTGATCATAGGTTTGACGATGAAGAAACAAAAACAGTTAGCTCAAATATTAGGAGCTATGCTGTTTCTCCGGATGGTAAAAATGTAGCTTTAGAAATTGACGGAGAAATTTTTGTTAAAGAGAACGACAAAGAAAAAAAACACGCTAATAATATTAGTAAACACTCTTTTAGAGATAAGCAACCTCAGTGGATTGATCGTAAAACACTCCTTTTTATTTCCGATAGAGATGGTTTTTCTGATATCTATAGTGCCACATCAAAAGATACGTTAGTTGGACTATCTAGAAGTTTAAAAATAGCCATAGAAAAACTTACTAATAGTAAAGATGATATTGATAATATGGTGGTTTCACCTAATGGTAAAAAAATAGCGTATCAAGAAGGTAGAGGAACTTTATTAGTAGCAGATATAAAAGACGGGAACATTAAAAATGCAATTGTATTTTCTGATACATGGGCACCGGCAGAAGGATTAACATGGAGTCCGGATAGTAAATACATAGCATATTCACAAGAAGATTTGAATTTTGACAGCGAAATTTTTATTCAATCTGTTGATGATCATAAGAAAAAAATGAATGTAAGCATGCATCCAAGAAGTGATATGCAACCCGTTTGGAGTGCCGATGGAAAAAAGCTTGCCTTTTTATCAAACAGAAGCGGAATCAATTATGATGTATGGATGGTATGGCTTCAGAAAGAGGATTGGGAGAAAACAAAGATTGATCATGAAGAAGGAGATTACTATCAGAAAGACGATAAAAAGGAAGAAGGTAAAAAGAAAGGAAAAAAAGGAAAGAAAGAAGAAGTAACTGTAAAAATAGATGAAGATAAAATATACGATCGTTTAGTTCAGGTAACTTCGTTATCGGATGATGAGTATAGTGTAGTGTTTAGTCCTGATAGTGAATTTATTTATTTTTCAGCAACCAATCCATCTACCCAAAAAAGAAACTTATACAAAGTAAAGTGGGATGGAAGTAAACCAAAAGAAATTAAAGGATCAGACAGAGCATCTAACTTTTCTGAAGCAAAAGGAAAATTATATTTTACAGCTTCAGGACGTTTAAAAGAGTTAAATGCCAAATCAGATAAAATTGAATCACTACCACATTCTGCTACATACACAATAAATTATCAAAAAGAAAGAGAGCAGGTATTTAATGAAGGAGTCAGAGCTTTAACTGCCGGTTTTTATGACCCGGAATTTCATGGATATAACTGGAATGCTTTGGTAAAAAAATACAAACCATGGGCATTGTCAGCTACTACTCAGCAAGATTTTACCTATGTGTTTAATTTGTTATTAGGACAGTTAAATGCCAGTCATATGGGATATAGATCAAGAAACCCCGAAGATGTAAAAAGTGATCAAGTAGGGTTGTTAGGATTAGAGGTGTCTCATGTGAAAAATGGAGTAAAAGTAGAATATGTATTGCCAAATTCAGTAGTAGATAAGTCAAAAAGTAAGTTACAAGTAGGTGATATTATTGTTGCTATAAACGGACAAAATATAAATGAAACAACTAATTTTTATAGCTTATTAAAAAATACCCGAAATAAAGAAGTTCTTTTAACTTTAAAAGATTCAAAAGAAATTGTACTAAGACCTCAAAGATCATTAAGTACTGAAAAATATGAAGAATGGATTAACTCACGTAAAAAGTTAGTTGATGAATATTCAAATGGTCAACTAGGATATATTCATATACAAGGAATGAATTTACCAAGTTTTGAACGATTTGAAAGAGAGTTAAAAGCTAGTGGTTATGGTAAAAAAGGAATTGTTATAGATGTAAGATATAACGGAGGTGGTTGGACTACAGATCGTTTAATGGCTGTGCTTAATGTAAAACAACACGCCTATACAATTCCTAGAGGAGCTACCAAAAGTTTAAAAAATCACGAAAAATTTTCAGGATATTACCCTTTTAACGAAAGAGCCATTTTATCGGTAAATACAAAACCATTAGTGGCCTTGTGTAATGAGAATAGCTATTCAAATGCAGAAATATTTTCACACGCATTTAAAAGTTTAGGGCTAGGAAAATTAGTAGGGCAGCCTACTTTCGGAGCGGTAATATCAACAGGAAGTAAAAGCTTACAAAACGGAACCATACGTATGCCATTTAGAGCGTGGTATGTTAAAGATTCCGGGAAAAATATGGAAAATGAAGCTCCGGCAACTCCTGATTATTTAATTAAAAATTTTCCCGGATGGAAAAGTAGAGGAGAAGATGCTCAGCTTAAGAAAGCCGTAGAAGTATTATTACAAGACATTAAATAATATTTTAAACCTATCTATTTTAAAAACGAAGATGAACTTACATCTTCGTTTTTTTTATGTTTATTTTTGTTGCATGATACAGATAGGAGAAAAGGAATTATTAGGAGCGTTAAAAACTAATTTCGGATACGATAGTTTTAGACTAGAACAGCAAAAAATCATTGAAAACATTCTAAACAGGCAAGATACCTTAGTTATTATGCCTACAGGTGGAGGAAAGTCTATTTGTTATCAATTGCCTGCGCTTTTTTTTGAAGGAATTACTTTGGTAATCTCTCCTTTGATAGCTTTGATGAAAGATCAAGTTGATAGTTTAAAAGCAAATGGAATTGCATCAACATTTTTTAACAGTAGCCAATCAGCTGAAGAACAAAAAAAAGTTTTTGATGAGGTAGCCACAAAAAAAATAAAGCTATTATATGTTGCTCCTGAAAGTTTACCTTTATTACAACCTGTATTAAACCAAACGTATATAAGTTGTGTTGCTATTGATGAGGCTCACTGTATTTCTGCATGGGGACACGATTTTAGACCGTCCTATAAACAATTGGCATTTCTTAAAAAATCTTTACCGGAAGTACCTATTGTAGCCTTAACTGCGACAGCAGATAAAGCTACGCAAGAAGATATTTTAGAACAATTAGCAATACCGAATGCTACGCAATTCATTAGTTCTTTTAACAGAGAAAATATAGCTTTAGAAGTTAGAACAGCTAATAATAGAGTACAACAAATCATTCAATTTATTAATAAAAGACCTAACCAAGCCGGAATTATTTATTGTTTGAGCAGAAAAGCAACAGAACAATTGGCTAATAAGTTGCAACAAACTCAGATCAATGCCAAAGCATATCATGCCGGTTTGTCTTTTGAAGAAAGAGCCCAAACGCAAGAAGCTTTTATTAAAGATGATTGCGAAATTATATGTGCTACCATAGCCTTTGGAATGGGAATAGATAAATCAAATGTTCGTTGGGTAATTCATTATAATATGCCTAAAAACATAGAAGGTTATTATCAGGAAATTGGAAGAGCAGGACGTGATGGTTTACCATCGAAAGCTATTTTATTTCATAGTTATGCAGATGTAATTCAACTACGTCAGTTTATAGAAAATACCGGAAATAAAGAAGTACAAGAAGCTAAGTTAGATAGAATGAAACAGTTTGCAGAAGCTACTGTTTGCAGAAGAAAAATACTATTAAGTTATTTTGGTGAATATATAGAAGAAAATTGTGGGAATTGCGATGTATGTAAGAATCCGCCTCAATTTTTTGAAGGAACCGTTATAGCACAAAAAGCATTGTCTGCCATTTACAGACTAGAAGGTAAAGAAGCTATGGGAACCGTTATAGATGTGCTTAGAGGAGCCCAAAATGCAACAGTGCTTGATAAAAATTATCACACTTTAAAAACATACGGAGTAGGAAAAGACATTGCCTGGAGAGATTGGCAGCATTATTTAATTCAATTAGCAAATCAAGGATATTGTCAGATAGCATTTCATATGAACAATGCTTTGCAACTTACTGAAATTTCAAAGAAAGTGTTATTTGAAGGAGAAAAAGTTCAACTAACAAATCCGATAGAAATTACTAAAGAAGAAAAAGGCATCGTTAAGAAGAAAAACACACCGGTAGCAAGTGATACGTTATTTGACCGTTTAAGAAAATTACGTTATCAAATAGCGCAAGAAGAAGATATTGCGGCCTATTTGGTTTTTAATGATGTAACGTTACGAGAAATAGAAAAAGAAAGACCTCAAACAGATGATGAATTTTTAGCTATTAGTGGGGTTGGACAGCGTAAATTAGAAGTGTACGGTGGTGAGTTTATGGAAGAAATCAGAAACTTCTTAAAAGAAAAGAAAAAGACTAAAAATGATACGACGCTAGAAACATTTAAACTGTATAAAAAAGGTTTGTCTATAGAAGAAATAGCAGAGAACAGAGATTTAAAAGCTGCTACTATTTTTTCGCATTTATCCAAATTGTATTTGGAAGGAAAAGATATAGACTTGGAGCAATTTATTTCTCCTGAAGAATTAAAACTAATTGCAAATGCCAAAAAAGTACTAAAAGATGAAATGGCGTTAAAACCTTATTTTGAATTTTTAGGAGAAAAAATACCGTATGAACAAATTAGAATAGGACTTACCATTTTAAAGAAGAAAGGATAAATTGTTATGGATAAAGGGCATTTTCTTATCGATGTAAACTCTGAAGAGATTTTAAACTTAAAAGAAAAAATTAATATTCTGGAAGTTAAAATTAAAGAGATTGAAACTAAATTATTTCCTTTTGAACAAGAGTTACGAAATGCAATAGCTGATTTGTTAATTGAAGAAAGAGAGTTAACAATTTTATATAAAGAACAAAAGAAAGCTAAAAAAGTAAAAAGATTAGAACAAAAACGAAAGGGTAAAAATTATAAAGAATCTACCGGTATTGTTCCTGTTTCCAAAAAAACAGAAGTAGAAAAAGCAAATCTTAAAGAGAAGAAAAGATTGTATAAAGAAGCTATGTTATACGTGCATCCTGATAAATATTCGATGCAAGAAAATGAACAGCAAAAAGCTTTAGAAATAACAAAAAAACTAATTGAGATCTATCAAAACGGAAGTCTTGAAGAGATGCAAGCTTTTCATGCACATATTTTTGGAGGCAATACAACAATGAGTTTTGAAAAAGATAGTTCATTAGTTAAAAAAACAACTAGCAATACTGCCTATCTACTTAATGAGATTGAGCGTTTAGAGAAAAAACTTGCTGATTTATTAGATAGTTATACTTATAAAGTTTTAACGACGTATCAAAATCCTATGTCATTTGTAGAGGAACTAAAAGCGTATTATGATGATAGAATTTTCAAACTTCGAAAGAGAACGAGAACTAAAAAGTAAACCAAAATACTATAAGTAGAGTTATAAATATTTTATTTTCAATAATTATTGAAAGTTTAATAAATTAAATGTATATTTGCCGTATGAAATTAGAAGATGCTAAAATAAAATATATTCAGACTTGGGGTAGTTTAGCTACAAGTTGGGGAATTAACAAAACCATGGCGCAAGTACATGCATTGTTACTATCTTCAACAAAACCATTATCTGCAGATGAAATAATGGAAGCACTTAAAATTTCAAGAGGTAATGTAAATATGAACGTACGCGCTTTAATTGATTGGGGAATTGTTCGTAAAGAAATTATTCCGGGTGAGCGTAAAGAATTCTTTGTGGCAGATAAAGATATTTGGGAATTGTTTAAACAAGTAACCAAAGAAAGAAAGAGAAGAGAAGTAGAGCCTGTTTTGAAAGTGTTAGAAGAGCTGAAAAATGAAGTAAAAGAAGAGTCTGAAGAAGCTGAAGAATTTAAAAAGCTAATGAATGATTTAGCGAATGTAACCAATACTGTAAACGGAATTTTAGATAAGGCTATCAAGGCAGATGAGCATTGGTTACTATCTAACTTAACCAAAATTATAAAAAAGTAAAAAAATTTATCTACAAACTTTCAAAAAATTCTGAAAATATGAAAAATACAATTAAAATATTAACTTATATAAATAGATTTTTAATGTTTTTTACCTGTGGATTGCTCATTTCTTTTTATTTAGCTCTTTACGGAATGTACGCTGAAATTTTATTAGGAGCTTTTCATGTTTTAGCTGCATTGGTTTTGTTGGGGTTTTGGACAAAATTGAACGATATTGAGGTAAAAAGAATAGCTTCTTATGTAACAATGGTTGTGTTATACTTTATACTATGGTATTTGTTTGATATAACAGGAAATGCCGATAGTTTTTTTATACCAATCATTTGGATAATTATCATCCCAATGTCTTTAGCAGGATATTTAACATTTATTCTGGAAAAAATAAAAACTAGATTAACATGATTCAGATTACTTATACACTCTATTTAGTAATTTCTATTGTCATCATATTAATCTTTACGTAATAAACTAAATGAATAAACACCTTAAAACTTATTAAAAATGAAACTAAACTTACAATCACAATGGGCTCAAATTAAAGAACATATAAAAAAAAATAGACGAAAGAATATGTTTGTATCTATAGCATCGGTGAACGCTGATAATGAACCAACAGTAACACCAATAGGTTCGTTATTTCTTAATAATGATGGAACAGGATTTTATTTTGAAAAATTTGCGTCAAAACTAGGTCGTGATGCACTTACTAATAATAAGATATGCATACTTTCTGTAAATAATAGTAAGTGGTTTTGGTTAAAATCCTTATTTAAAGGACGATTCGATTCTTTTCCGGGAATTAAGTTATATGGAGAGTTAGGAGAAAAAAGAGAGGCAACAGAAAAAGAAAAAAGAGCTATGCAAAGACGAGTTCGTAAGGCCAAAGGGTTAAAAGGATATGAATATCTCTGGAAAGAAATGAGTTACATACGTGAAATAGCTTTTACCAAGGCTGAAGCAATTAATCTGGGGCGCATGACGAGAGCATTAAATAATTAAGAAATATTTCATCAATATGAAAAGGATGTATTTTAAAAACCTTGTACCTCATGAAATAGGACAAGTGTATCTTTCGATTCCCAAAATCCTATGGTTATATTCTATGATAATTCCATGTTTTTTAATTAAATGGAATAACATAAATACAACAACAATGGCTTTATCAATTCTTTTAACCATTTTAACAATTTGCTTTGGACATTCAATAGGTTTGCATAGAGGTGTAATTCATAAATCATATACCACTTCTAAAGCATTTCGAAATATTTTATTGTATTTGTTTGTTCTTACAGGCTTTGGAGGTCCGTTAACATGGCTAAAATTTCATTATTATAGAGATCATTGGCAAAATAAAGAAGATTGCCCAAGATATTTTGCCTATAGTCATTCTTTATTAAAGGACTTTGTGTGGAATTTACATTTAGTTTTTAAGCCAATAGAAAGCTCAGTTTATAAGATTCCTAAAGAAGATTTAGAAGATAGATGGCTTTTGTTTCTTGAAAAAACATGGATTTTACACAATATTGTATTCGCAGTAATACTCTATTTATTAACAGATCTAAACTCGATATTAGTTTTATTCTTTCTCAGGGTATCTATATCCATAGTAGCTCATTGGTATATTGGTTATGCGTCTCATAAATTTGGTTATGCTCATTATGAGGTTGTAGGGGCAAAGGAGTCAGGGTTTAATGATGTTTTATTAGGACTAATTTCTTTTGGAGAAGGTTTACATAATAACCATCATGCCTTTCCTAAATCAGCAAAGTTTTCCGCACGATGGTACGAAGTAGATTTTGGTTGGTATGGAATTATTTTATTAGAAAGATGTAAGTTGATAACTAATGTTATTCGATTTAATGAAGGAATTAAGAAAAGAAATGTTATCAAGGAATACGATAAAATTTTTATGAAATTGCCGTTATAGAATTGGGAGAATTGTAAATAAAAGAGAAAAAGAAAAATAAACCTCATAAGTTATCTTAAACTGATGAGGTTTATGAATTGTTAACTATAAATTTTATAAGATGAGTTTTTTAAAAGCAGAATGGAGAAAGTTAGTGATGATAAACTATGAAGTAAACCCGGAAAAATTAAAACCGTATCTTCCTGAAGGAACAGAACTAGATTATTATAATGATACATGTTACATAAGTTTAGTAGGTTTTATGTTTCTGAATACAAAATTATTGGGTTGTAAAATTCCGTTTCATGTTAATTTTGAAGAAGTCAACTTACGATTCTATGTGAAAAGAACAGAGGATAATAAAACAAAGAGGGGAGTAGTATTTATTAAAGAAATTGTACCTAAACCAGCCATAACTTTTGTAGCTAATACAATTTATAAAGAAAATTATCAAACATTAAAAATGCAACATGAATGGAGTAGCGATGAACATACAATAGAAGTAGCTTATCAATGGAAAACGGAGGGTTTTTGGAATAGCATAAAGGTAACAGCACATAATACTTTGAAAGCGATAGAACCTAATTCTGAAATAGAGTTTATTGCAGAACATTATTGGGGATATGCAAAAAATAAAATCCAAACAACTGAGTACGAAGTAAAACACGAAACATGGAAATATTACCCTATTACCAATGTTGATATCCAGGTAGATTTTCAAAAAACATACGGAGCCGATTTTATATTTCTTAACAAGTTAAAGCCGAGTTCTGTTTTCTTACTAGAAGGCTCAGAGATTACAGTTGAAAATAAAAAAACACTTTAATTTTTTACAGTAAATCTTTAGCATACTTAAAAATAGCAGGTAATCCTCCGGTATGCCAAAATAAAACAGTAGCACCTTTGGGTAATTTTTTATTTTCTAAAAAGTCAAGCATTCCGTAAAAAGCCCTACCTGTATAAACCGGATCTAGTAAAATTCCTTCTTTTGTAGCCAATTCTTTAATGGCTATCTGCTCATTTGAAGTAACAACTCCATATCCGGCTTTATCATAACCTTTAACTAATTCAATATCCGTTAATGAGTATGTTTTATCAATTTTAAAGAATTCAGTGCCTTTTTCAACAATTTTTAGAATTACCTCTTCTAATGAATGCCCGTTAGTTTCATCTTTATCAATACTAATAGGAAGTAGTTTTGCTTTTAAATTATGCACATCTAACCCTAAGGTAAGTCCAGCTTGCATTCCTCCGGAGCTTGAAGCAAAAAATATATAATCAACGGTTTTTTGTTGCTCGCGTAATTGGTCTTTAAGTTCTTTAACTGCTTCTACAAAACCATGAGCACCGGTTAAATTAGATCCGCCATAGGGAATAACATAGCACTTTTTACCCTCTTTTTTTAAAACAGTTTTCAGGTTGTCAATATCCTCTCCTTTTCTGTTTGCACCTGTAAAATGAATAGTTGCACCCAATGTAGAAGAAAGCAATAAGTTGCCATCATATACAGAAGGTTTTTCACCTCCTAAAAGCAAGTGACATTGTAAATTGGCAATAGCACAGGCTGCGGCAGTTTGTCTGCAATGATTAGACTGTTGAGCACCTGCTGTAATAATCGTATCACACTTTAAATCGATAGCCTCTTGTATAAGATATTCTAGTTTCCTGGTCTTATTCCCACCCGAAGCTAAGCCGGTATGATCATCTCTTTTAATATAAATAGTATACTCGGGAAATTTTTTAGAGAGTCTTTCTAATTTTTGGAGCGGCGTAGGAAAAAATCCTAAATTAAATTTATGAATATTCATTTTTAGTAAACGGGTAAAATAAAAAAGTTATTTATAAGAACATCATAATAAGATTACTTATTTTTCTTTTGGCTATATTTTATCTTCAGAAGTAGCCAACGTTGTAAATAACTCTTGAAGCTTTTCTTTAGGTTAAAAAATAACTTAGATACTTTCACTTTACAAAGGAGCACATTTTTCTAATTTAAAAACAATGTTTTAAATAATAATGTAAAAAAAAAATGAATCTCGTTTGCTAAAAAATAGAAAATTAAAAATATTATTTTTTACAAGTGTTTAACCCGAATAAAGTATAAAGAGGGCAAAAACTGATTAAACTGGTTAAAACAAAAATAGAAGCAACTACTAGTAAAACAATAGCTAAAGTTCCGGTAATTATATTAGCAAAATAAAGTCCGAAAACTACAAGAGCAATAATAACTCTTATAATCTTATCTGAATTACCCATGTTTTTTTTCATGATATTAGAATTTAGTAAGATGATACTAAATTTAATAAAATAAATATCAGATACCTAGCAATTAAAAGAATAAAACAGATAATTTTTCTTTTATATAAATAAAGTAAAAAACCCTCACAAAACTGACTTCTGAGAGGGTTTAAATAGTTATCAGTAAACATTGCTTACTTACATATTTCGTCTGTATTGACCGCCTACTTCAAATAAAGCTGAAGTAATTTGACCTAACGAACATACTTTGGCAGCTTCCATAAGCTTTTCAAAAATATTTTCATTTTGAACAGCAGCACTTTGAACAGATTTTAATTGCTCAACGACTTCTTGCTTATGAGCTTCATTTAGGTTCTCTTTGGTTTTAATTTGGAATTGTTTTTCCTCTTCTGTTGCACGAATTACTTCTTGCGGAGTTACCGTAGGAGAACCTTTAGAACTTAAGAAGGTGTTTACCCCAATAATAGGGAACTCACCCGTGTGTTTCAATGTTTCGTAGTATAAACTCTCTTCCTGAATTTTAGAACGTTGGTACATGGTTTCCATGGCTCCTAAAACTCCACCACGTTCTGTAATTCTATCAAATTCAGCTAATACAGCTTCTTCTACTAAATCAGTCAATTCTTCAATGATAAATGAACCTTGAATTGGATTTTCATTTTTAGCTAATCCTAATTCTTTATTAATAATTAGCTGAATTGCCATAGCTCTACGTACCGATTCTTCCGTAGGCGTAGTAATCGCTTCATCATACGCATTTGTATGTAATGAATTACAGTTATCGTAAATAGCATACAGCGCCTGTAACGTGGTACGAATATCATTAAAGTCAATTTCCTGAGCATGTAATGAACGTCCCGAAGTTTGAATATGATATTTTAACATCTGAGCTCTTGAGTTTGCTCCGTATTCATATTTTAAAGCTTTAGCCCAAATTTTACGAGCTACACGACCAATTACTGCGTATTCAGGATCAATACCATTAGAAAAGAAGAACGATAAGTTAGGCCCAAACTTATTAATATCCATGCCTCTTGATAAATAGTATTCTACATAGGTAAATCCATTAGCTAACGTTAAGGCCAACTGTGTAATTGGATTTGCACCCGCTTCAGCAATATGATACCCGGAAATAGAAACCGAATAAAAGTTTCTAACATTTTTCTCAATAAAATATTCTTGAACATCCCCCATTAAACGTAAGGCAAATTCCGTAGAAAAAATACAGGTGTTTTGTGCTTGATCTTCTTTTAAAATATCTGCTTGAACAGTACCACGTACTTGTGATAACGTACTCGCTTTAATTTCAGCATATACATCAGCAGGTAAAATTTGATCTCCGGTAACTCCCAATAACAATAAGCCTAAGCCATTATTACCTTCAGGAAGTTCGCCATTATATCTCGGACGCTCTAATCCTTTATTGTCATATAACTCTTTAAGTTTGGCTTCAACCTTTTTCTCTAATTTGTGTTCTTTGATATATTTTTCACAATTCTGATCGATTGCGGCATTCATAAAGAATCCTAATAACATAGGTGCCGGGCCATTGATGGTCATCGAAACCGAAGTCATTGCATGACTTAAATCAAATCCGGAATATAATTTCTTAGCATCATCTAAACAACAGATAGATACCCCTGCATTTCCAATTTTACCGTAAATATCAGGTCTATGCCCAGGATCGTTACCATATAATGTTACTGAATCGAATGCAGTAGATAAACGTTTAGCAGGCATTCCTAAACTCACATAGTGGAAACGACGGTTAGTACGTTCCGGTCCACCTTCACCCGCAAACATACGAGTAGGGTCTTCTCCGGTACGTTTAAACGGATACAATCCTGAGGTATACGGAAATTCTCCGGGAACATTTTCTTGTAAATTCCAACGTAATAAATCTCCCCAAGCTTTATATTTAGGAAGTGCTACTTTTGGAATTTGAGAATGTGAAAGTGATTCACTATGTGTAGCTATATTAATTTCTTTATCTCTAACTTTAAAAGTATAAAGAGGATCTTTGTATTTTTGAACTTTACGATCCCAATTTAAAATGATTTCCCAGTTATACGGATCAAGGTTTAACTTAACTTTGTCAAACTGATCAAAAAGTAATTTTAAAAACTCTTTGTCACTTTTAGCAGTATCTAAAGAAAGGATTTCATCTTGATCAATTCCGTTTTTTGTTAAGAAAGAAGCTTCATTAGCACTTGATACATTAATAACAGACAAAATAGTTTGATACACTCCGTAAAGCTTTTGGGCTACTTTTTCCTGATCATCAACTGTTTTATCATACGCTCTGTTGTTTTCTGAAATTTCAGATAAATAACGTGTTCTACTAGGCGGAATTACAAATATCTTTTCAGACATTTCTTTGGTAATTTCAAATGTAGATTGTAAATCAGCTCCCGTTTTTTCTACAATTTTATCCATAATTGCTTTATATAACGAGTTCATTCCCGGATCGTTAAATTGAGAAGCAATGGTACCAAATACTGGTAATTCACTTTCTGGTGTTTCCCATAAATTATGGTTACGAACAAATTGTTTCTTAACATCACGTAAAGCATCTAACGCACCACGTTTATCAAACTTGTTAATAGCTACTAAATCAGCAAAATCAAGCATGTCAATTTTTTCTAATTGAGTAGCAGCACCAAACTCAGGAGTCATTACATATAATGAAGCATCAGAGTGTTCTATAATTTCGGTATCACTTTGCCCGATACCTGAAGTTTCTAAAATAATTAAATCAAACTCTGCAGCTTTTAAAACTTCAACAGCTTCGTTCACATATTTTGATAAGGCTAAGTTAGACTGACGTGTAGCTAACGAACGCATATATACACGCTCATTATTAATAGCATTCATGCGAATACGGTCACCTAGTAAAGCACCACCGGTTTTTCTTTTTGATGGATCTACAGAAATCAATCCAATCGTTTTGCTTGGAAAATCAATTAAAAAACGACGAACTAATTCGTCAACCAAACTCGATTTACCAGCACCACCAGTACCTGTAATTCCTAGTACAGGCGTTTTAGCATTTTTATTTTTTTCATGAATAGTCTGTAAGGTTTCTTTTGCTACTTCCGGAAAGTTTTCAGCAGAAGAAATAATACGAGCAATACTTCCGTTTTCTTTATTGGCTAGCTTATTAAGCTCTCCATTTAATTGGTCTCCAATAGCAAAATCAGATTGTTGAACTAAATCATTAATCATTCCTTGTAAACCTAATTCACGACCGTCATCAGGTGAGTAAATACGGGTAATTCCATAATCCATTAACTCTTTAATTTCTTCAGGAAGAATTACTCCACCACCGCCACCAAAAATTTTAATATGTCCGGCACCTTTTTCTTGTAAAAGGTCATACATGTATTTAAAATACTCATTATGTCCTCCTTGGTAAGAAGTCATTGCAATGGCATTGGCATCTTCTTGAATTGCACAGTTTACAACTTCTTCAACGCTTCTATCATGTCCTAAGTGAATTACTTCAACTCCGGTAGATTGAATAATTCTTCTCATGATATTTATAGCGGCATCATGCCCATCAAAAAGAGAAGCAGCAGTTACAATTCGTACTTTATGTTTAGGTTTATAGGGAGTTATTTGTTCCATTCGTAAATTAACTTGTATTATAGGAGTGCAATTTACGGAAATCTTAAAAAAAAACGGAATTTTTTAAAAATTATATATAGTTAATAAAAGCCCAAAACTTCCTGTTATTTAAATAGTTGATATTGCCTTCATTTAAGTAGGCTTCTCTTTCAAAACTAAGGTTTTTATAAGCTAGTGCTGTATTTTGATATTTTACAACCTTAATAAGCCATTCTAAACCATAAAAAAGAAAAAAGAAAAAGAATAGCAATTCTTTTTGTTGTTTTAAATGGATTTGTTCATGATTTATAAGAAATACATCTTGCTTTAACTCAGATCTTTTTAAAAAAATAAAAGGATATAAAGCAACTCCTACAAACCCCCTAGGAACTATATATTTTGAAATAAGTATCACGCTTCAAAAGTACTTATATTTCTTAGATGAAAAAAGAGTTGTTTGGCATACTTATTGATTATTTTTAAGGATATTATATTGAAAATAATTTAGTTTTTTTTAAGAATGTAAGTAGAATTATTTCAGTATATTTTGGTTGAAGTTATATTGCTATAATGAGGTAAGCTTAAGAATAAGGAAAAGTAAAACTTCAAAAAATAAAGTGTCTAACAGTTTCTGTAATTTTAGTGAAAATAAAACTAAAAATATCCGAAACCTTATAATTAAAAGTATAATGAAACTATCAAAATTAGTATTCTTACCAATTGTAATGTTACTTATTACATCGTGTAGCTCAGTAAGAGTAGCAACAGATTACGATACAAAAGCAGATTTTTCAAAGTATAGAACGTTTGCTTTTTATAAAACAGGAATAGATAAAGCTCCTATATCTGATTTAGATAAAAAGCGCATTATGAGAGCTATAGAAATGGAGTTAGAAGCTAAAGGAATGACAAAATCTACGTCTCCGGATGTACTGGTAAGTTTGTTTACGAAGTCTAGAGAAAGAGTCAATATAAATGATAATAGTTTTGGAGGATTTTGGTATCCTTGGTATTACGGACCTAATCCTGTATCTGTTTCACAATATACTGAAGGAACTTTATTTATTGATTTGTTAGATGCAGAAAAGAAAGAATTGGTTTGGCAAGGTATTGGAACTGGTGCGTTGAGTATGAGAAACGTAGAAAGAAAAGAAGCAAGTATTAAAGAATTTGTACATAAAATATTAGAACAATACCCTCCGGGAAGTTCAAAAAGATAATGTGTTTTTATATAAGGGGATGAAAGAGGAGTTTCGACATAGTTCTAGCTCCTCTTTCTGTATATACCTATTTCAGATGATATGTTTTTAGTAGGATATTTTGGTTAATTTTTAAAAAGACAATAAAAAAACAGGATTTTTTGTAACAAAAAAGTAAAAAAATCTTCTAATTATAAAATTAGTAAAATCAAACAAACCAATTAATTATGAGATTAGTTATAGAAAATCTAACTAAAACTTACAAAAACGGAGTAAAAGCTATTGATGATTTAAGTTTAACAATAGGAACAGGTATGTTTGGTCTTTTAGGACCTAACGGAGCGGGAAAATCATCATTAATGAGAACTATAGCCACCTTACAAAGTCCGGATTCAGGTAAGATAACTTTTGATGGTATTAACGTGTTGGAAAATTCTATGGAATTTAGAAAAATGCTAGGGTATTTACCACAATCTTTTGGTGTATATCCAAAAATGTCTGCAGAAGATTTGTTAGATTATTTTGCTACTTTAAAAGGAATTGGTTCAAAAACAGATCGAAAGAAAATAATTAAAGAAGTTTTAGAAATAACAAATTTATATGATGTGAGAAAGAAATACGTAGCTGGGTATTCAGGAGGAATGAAGCAACGTTTTGGAATAGCTCAGTTATTATTAAACAATCCTAAATTAATTATTGTAGATGAGCCAACAGCAGGACTAGATCCGGCTGAAAGGCACCGTTTTTTAAATGTTTTACGTGAGGTAGGTACCAATTCAACAGTAATATTTTCAACGCATATTGTTGAAGATGTTAAAGAGTTATGTAATGAAATGGCTATTTTAAATGGTGGCAAAATATTAAAGCATACCACCCCTAAAGAATCAACCAAAGAAATAGAAGGGAAAATTTGGACTAAAGTTATTGAAAGAGATGACTTAGTAGAGCATGAAGCTATGTTTAATATATTGTCTTCTAACTATAACCAAGATAATACGTTAAACATACGTGTGTTTGCAGATGAAAAACCAACAGAAGATTTTAAACAGGCAACACCGCAATTAGACGATGTATATTTTATAGCATTAAAGCAAGACGAACCGGTTTCTGCTTAATTATTTAACGAATTAAACTACAAAATATATGTTTTCTACTATTTTTAAACACGAAATAAATTACTGGTTTAAAAAGCCGGCTTTCTATATATATCTGAGCATATTTTTTATTATCTCTTTATTAATCTCAGCAACCAATGCAGGAATTTTTGATAGCGTAACCGTAACAGTTGGAGGTAGTAAAATTGTGAACTCACCTCTGGGAGTGAATGGTATGTTTAATGGAATAACTCAGCTAATATTCTTTTTGTTTCCATCAATTATTGGAGTTACCATATTTAGAGATTATAAAAGCGAAATGCATTCAATTTTATATTCATATCCTTTCACAAAAGCAAGTTATTTATTTGCAAAATTTTTAAGCGGATTATTAATTGTTACACTTATTGTATTTGTAATAGGAATTGGAATAGTAATAGGTTTTAGGTTACCGGGGACAAATCCTGAAATAGTATCTACTTTTAATTTTGGTTCCTATCTACATGCATATTTAGTATATGTTATACCTAACTCGCTACTATTTGGAGCTATAGTTTTTGCGGTAGTAACCTTTACTAGAAATATAGCGGCAGGTTTTATAACTATTATTATACTAATGTTTATTCAAGGGCTTATGGAAAGTTTGCTCTCTGAAGAAGAAAATCGTTTTATAGCGGCACTTTTAGATCCTTACGGAAATGCTTCTTTAGATTATTATACCAGGTATTGGACATTAGCTGAACAAAATGAATCTGTTTTGCCTTTTAAAGGAGTAATTGTCTATAACCGATTAATTTGGTTAGGAATTTCTGCATTAGTTTTTGGTTTTGTATATAAAAAGTTTTCATTTAGTCAAAATGCAGTTACACTATCATTATTTAAGAAAGATAAAGGAGATAGAGTAATTAAAAAGAATTTTGGAGGTATTACTCGTATTCAGTTACCAACCGTACAATACAATTTTTCATTTTTACAAAACTTAAAAAATACGTGGAAACTTTCTTCTATTGATTTTAAGTATATTGTTAAAGCATTACCTTTTATAGCTATTGTTTTAATAGGAATGATATTAATTTTAATAACCTTATCTGAAACAGGACTTATTTTAGGGACTAAAACATTACCGGTAACTTGGAAAATGCTACAATTTGGTTCAGGGGCTTTTACCTTATCAATTAATATTATAACCTTTTTATATGCCGGAATGTTAGTGCATAGAGGTAAAATGGCTAAAGTAAATCATCTGGTAGATGTAACGCCTACACCAAATTGGGTGTTATGGCTGTCAAAATTAATAGCATTATTAAAAGTTCAATTATTGTTGTTAGCCATAGTAATGGTAGCAGGTGTTATATACCAAACGTATAAAGGTTTTTATCACTATGAACTATCACATTATATGTTTGAGTTGTTTGTACTAGAATTTATACACTATGCAATTTGGGCATTTTTAGCACTGTTTATCCAAACTTTGGTAGGAAATCCTTATGTGGGTTTATTTGTGTTAATAGTTTTAAATTGGGGATTACCATTTTTAACTTTTGCAGGAATCGAGCAAGCTATTTTTAAATATAATCAGGGTCCGAATTTTAATTATTCTGATATGAATGGTTACGGGTCTTCGTTGAAAATTTATTTAATTTATAAGGCGTATTGGGTTTTGGCCGGATTATTTTTGGTGGCTCTTGCTGATTTATTTTGGGTAAGAGGAATACCTAATTCTTTTAAAGAAAGATTGCATATAGTTAAACAACGATTTACTGGTAGTAATGCTGTTATAACCGGTGTTTTATTAGTTGCATTTTTAGGTTTAGGAGGAAGAATTTATTATGAAAATAATATAAAAAATAAAAGAACGTCAAGAAAAGAACGTGAGCTGTTGCAAGTAGAGTGGGAGAAAAAGTACAAAAAGTATGAGCATAAAGCACAACCTAGAATTACAGCGGTGAAAGTGGCTATGAACATCTTTCCAAAAACGTACGATTTTAATTCTTCCGGGACTTATAAAATGGTAAATAAAACGGATGAGGTAATTGATAGCTTGTTTTTAAATCATAATGATTATCCAAGCATTTTTGAGTTTAACAAACCTGTAAACTTGGTGGTTAAAGATACTATTCAAAACTTTAATATTTATCAATTACAAACTCCGTTGCAGCCTGGTGATAGTTTAGAATTGAACTTTACAATTAAAAACAAACCTAATACTTTTTTCAGAAAAAATTCACCGGTTAGAGGTAATGGAACATTTATGAATAGTAGTATGTACCCTTCTTTCGGATATTCAGATGGCGGAGAGCTAACTGATGATAAAACCAGAGAAAAGTACGGATTACCTAAAAATGAATTGCGTCCGCATCCGTCAGACAGTACAGCTCTTGGAAACACCTATATATCTAAAGATAGTGATTGGATAGATTTTGAAACTACGGTAAGTACAGATGAAGATCAAATAGCGATTGCTCCAGGATATTTACAAAAAGAGTGGATTGAAAACGGACGTAAGTATTTTCATTATAAAATGGATAGTAAAATCTTAAATTTCTATGCGTTTAACTCTGCAAAGTATGAAGTAAAGAGAGATACTTGGAATGATGTTAATTTGGAAATTTATTACCAAAAAGGACATGAATATAATTTAGATAGAATGATGAATGGAATTAAAGCATCATTAGATTACAATACGAAGTACTTCAGTCCTTACCAACATAAACAAGTTAGAATTATTGAGTTTCCTAAAACAGGCGGTACATTTGCACAGTCATTTCCTAATACAATTCCGTATTCAGAATCTATAGGATTTATAGCTGATGTGGATGGTGAAGATGAAGGTGTAGATTATCCTTTTGCTGTTACGGTTCATGAATTAGCACATCAATGGTGGGCACATCAGGTAATCGGTGCAGATGTATTGGGAGCTACTATGTTATCTGAAAGTTTGTCTGAATATGTATCATTAAAAGTTTTAGAGCATAAGGCAGGTAAAACGGAAATGCGTAAATTTTTAAAGAAATCATTAGATGGATATTTAACTCAAAGAACCTTAGAACGAAAGAGAGAAAAACCATTAATGTATAACGATGGACAAGGGTATATTCGTTATCAAAAAGGATCGTTAGTATTTTATGCTTTAAGTGATTATATAGGAGAAGAAAAACTGAATGGAGCTTTAAAAGCGTATGTTGAGAAAGTGAAATTTCAAGAAGCTCCTTATACAACTTCTATAGAAATGGTAGATTATATTAAAAAAGCTGTACCTGATAGTTTACAATATACCATAAAAGATATGTTTGAAACAGTTACTTTATACCGAAATAGAATTGTTGATGTATCTTCTAAAGAATTAGGAAATGGTACATATCAGGTTGATATAGAGTTTGACGTAAGTAAGTATAGAAATGATGATAATGGAAAGATATACTATGGAGAACAAAAAGGAGATACAATTTCTTACAGTGATGAAAAGATGAAAAAGCCAATTTTATCTGTTCCTTTAAACGATTATATTGATATTGGTGTTTTTGGAGAAGAAACTGTAAATGGTAAAAAGAAAGAAGTAGAGCTTTATTTAAAGAAGCATAAAATATCACAAATACATAATAAATTGAGTATTATAGTTAATAAGAAACCGGTAGAAGTAGGGGTTGATCCTTATAATAAGCTAATAGATACTAAGTCTGATGACAATAGGAGAAAGCTATAATAGTTCAATTTTATACAAAAAAAATAGAGGTTAAAACAACCTCTATTTTTTTTGTTATAAAATATCTTGAATCCAGTCTTTTAAATCTTTTAAACTTGTGAAAACTACATTAATAGTATAATCTAAAGAATCTAATTCTATTCTAGAATACTTGTCGGGCATTAAAGCCGTGAATTTGCCTTTGGTAGGATGTGTAAAATTATAATGTATACCATTTAAAAGAGAATCATACCCTGCATATTCAAAAGCTAATTTTTTAAGTGTAAAATCTGTAATCATGCTTCAATTTTTTACAAAATAATTAATAACTCATTTTTTTACTTACTAAGTAAGGTTTCTATGTTATGACATTTGTGTTGTACCCAAAATTTTCACAAACTAATTCAAATAACATACCAATTAAAATAGTATTTCGAATTACTAATATAAAATTAGAAAGATTACTTTTTTTGAGGAGTAAATTTAGTTGAAAGCACTAATTTATAAAGATTAATGGGAGAGATTATGAGGTTAAAAGATCTTAGGTTTTAACAAAAAAAAAGCTCTAGAATTAACTAGAGCTTTTTTACTTTTTTTCAGAGGTTATTAAAAACCATCTCCCGGATTTTCAGGACTTGCAGCCTGTGCTTTTTTAGGGTTTAAAAGTAAGTAAGTACCTAAAGCTGTTAAAGCAGTGTATTTACCGTAATTACCTATCTTTTGTAATGCCTCTTTACGAGTTATATCTGTATTATTTTTTATTTGTTTTTTCATTGTTGAATACCTTTAAATTATTTAATAATAACTTTTGTATTTATGTTTCCTAATTCAGAAGTTACCTCAACTAAATACACTCCTGAAGTAACAGATGGAATACTAATAGTTGAAACACCATTAGAGTAAAAATCTTGTTTAGTAACTTTTTGTCCAAGAACTGAATATACAGCGATTGAAGCTTTAGTAGCTTGTAAACCTGCAATTGTTAACTCATTTTTACCTGAATTATAAATGCTTACATTTTCCAAAGTATGAGTAACATGGTCATTACTTAAACTTTTAGCACTGGTGTGTAAATAAAACTGACCTATATTTTTGGTGTTATCTTTTAGTGTTATTGTATAGTTTTCTTTAGATAAATTGGTAAAAGTGTTGTTTACTCGGTCTTCTAAATATACCTGAATACCTGAAGGTAAGTTCATTGTTTTAGCAGAAAATTCAATGGTAGCACCACTAGAAGCTTGTAAACCAACAGGAACTACCATAGTTTCCATACCATTTAAAGGTAATGATTGAATAGCAAAGTTGTTTCCTTTGTTATTACTTACTAATTGCGTAAATAAAGAATATTTGTTAGCTACTCCTGAAAATAAGCTACCATCAAAACCATTATCAAAACCTGTAGTTGTACCATCAATATAATACAATGTAGTATTTTTTGAAATACCATTATTAGTAGCAATTAATTGAACTTCTGTTCTTGAATTTCTTTGGAAAGAGTCTGTTTGATGACTTTGATTAGCCGTGTTAAATGTAACATTAGTGTTAGAACCGGCGCTTACAAAGAATCCTTGACCTGGAGCTATTTGGAAAGCAGCATCAGTTCCAGACATTTTTGTATCATAACTATTAGTTGCTTGATTCCACAACCAAACTGTTTGCTCCGATAAATTAGCAGAGTTATCTGAGAAGAAAGTTCCTAAATTTACAAAAGATGTAAATGGGTTACCAATAAGGTTGAAGTTATTCGTGTTTTGTGTAATAGGATAAGTAACATTACTAGTGTTTACTGTACCTTTAAAGCTAATATCACTTGCTGAATTTAATTTAACAGAAATACCTTGTCCAGAAGCTATACTTCCGGTTGAAGTTGCTGTTTGATAATTCCAAGCACTACCATCATTCGCATACGGAGCTAAACCAATATTGCTACCCGTTCCTGCACCAAATGTATGGTTACTAATTAAATTTTCAAAGGTTTCACCAGTAACAGGAGATGAAACTAAATACCAATTATTGGTTGCTAAGTTTCTTTTGTAAGTTACATTTGCAGTTAATGCAGCATTTGCAATGAATGATGCACCAGATTCTATAGTAACAGAGTTAACTGTGATAGCTGAATTAATTGTAGGGTAGTTTGTTAAACCACTAGGGATTAATACGTCTGAAATAGTTGTAGGAATACCAACTTGCCAGTTACCGGTTGTGTTCCAATTAGAATCAATAGCACCTGTCCAAATTGAACCACTAACTTTACCTGGAGAACCACCGTTAGCAACGCTAGCTTGCCAGTTACTACTTGTAGCTGAGTTATTAATGGTAGCATCTATTATTTCAAAAGAAGCTCCACCACCATCAGTAGCAGATTGATTACTGTCAACATAAAGAACTTCATTAACAATATTGCCACTAGCATTTTTAAGGGTAATTGTCCCTGATGTATTTCCAAGTTTATTAGAACTATTCGTATCCTTAACAACATTATTAGCAACTGCTAAATTGTTAAAATCAGGAGTAAAAGGTGCATCGTTATTAAATGTTCCGTCTCCATTACTTCCTACAGCTATTACTGTATATGTATTGTTAGCTAAGTTAGTTGAACCAGGAAAAACAAATGTATTTCCGTTATATTCTAAAGTCCAGTTTGAAACATCTACGCTGCTACCATTAGCATTGTATAATTCTATCCACTCATCATCTGTACTTGGTGTGTTATACATTATTTCAGAGATTACAATTTTGGGTAAATCATCATCTTGAATAGTAACCGTGTGGCTACTAATACTTAAATCAGCCGTACCAGATGTTACAGCTAAATCTAAAATAATAGTTTCATTATCCATATCAACATCATTATTGATGTCTAATGAAATATTTTGAGTACCATTACCGGTAAAAGTTAATGAGCTAGTATTAAGAGTATAATCTCCAGCTTCAGCAGTACTTGAACCGTTAACAGTAACACTTACTGTTACATTTGATGAATAATTAGAAAAAGTAACAGGGATTAAAGTATTGAAAGTAGAATTTGTTTCATTTTCAGAGCTAGAGCTTGTTTCAAAACCAACAGAAGGACTTGATGTTTCTGAAACACTAAATGAAGAAATAGAATATCCATCTCCACTACCATTTTCACTAAATTCAAAACCTACTTGTATTGTAGAATTTCCTGAAACATCTAAATTATTAATAGAATAATTAACAGGATCTCCGTTAACAGTTGTGCCAATTTCGGTTTCTACTCTTGCTCCCCCATCTAGAATATAAAAGTATTTAAACGTATTATCATTAGCCCCTATATTTGCTCCGATAGCAGAAATGCTAATTACTGAAATAGCAGAAATATCAATAGATTGACTTGTGAAAATTCCTTGACCACCCCAATCATCTGATATTAAAGATCCTCCGCTAACTTTAAAGGAGTTTGCAGATGTGTCAGAAAGAGGTGCTGTATCATAAGATAAGGACCATTGATTTGGAACACTTCCAAAAGGACCGACACTTGCAGGACCAGTAGCTGGTGGAGAAGAGGTAGTATGATCCGCAAAGCCATCACCATCATTTGAAAAATCTGCATTATAAATTACTTGACTAAATGAAATTTGTATAGAACCATATAATAGTAAAAATACAATAAAAAAATAGTTTTGTTTCATAATTATATTAATTAGTAGGAAGCGTAAATCTATTAAAAATCAAACAGAAAAGTTTACTCTGTTAAATATTTTACAATAAAATAATGTTGAAAGAGCTTGATTTTAAAATATCCGGTAAACGTTTTCTCGATGAGGTATTATTTCAACTGAATAGAAAAGATATTTTGAGTCTAATAAGAAAGTTGTTCAAAGCTTAATGAGAAGGATATATACCAAATTTAATAGGAGTGATATTTTATGTATTAGATAACGATTATAAAGAGTTTTATAATTACGAAATAAATTAATCCTTATTTTGTAAATGTTTAAAAAAAGGAGAGATGTGTCGTCCTAAAAAACCATTACAGTTTTTTAGTATGATTAAAGATATAAAATCTCTCAACAAACATGTGTTTGTT